>NZ_JBEOVF010000014.1:0-183713 GCF_040295365.1 Streptomyces sp. NPDC002838
GCGTCGGACTCCTACCGCGACTACCTCGAACTACACGGCCTGTCCGTGCAGTTGGCCGAGGCACTCGCCGAGTACTGGCACGCACGCGTACGTTCGGAGCTGGGCTTCGCGGGTGAGGACCCGGCCGACATGGAGGACATGTTCGCCCTGAAGTACCGGGGCGCGCGGTTCTCCCTCGGCTATGGCGCCTGCCCGAACCTGGAGGACCGCGCCAAGATCGCGGACCTGCTGAAGCCGGAACGCATCGGCGTCCAGCTGTCCGAGGAGTTCCAGCTGCACCCGGAGCAGTCCACCGACGCGATCGTCATCCACCACCCGGAGGCGAAGTACTTCAACGCACGCTGAGGCGTGTCTCACAGAGCGCGCTGATCGGATACGCCGTAAACTGGTCGGTCCACCGCAGGCCGGTTCCCCATGTGGGAACCGGCCTGATCGTCCCTCAAGGAGGTGTGCCCGGATGACCAGTACGGTCCCCGCGCCAGTAACCCGTACGGCCGAAGGCTCCGCCCTGCAGGCCGTGCTCCTCGACATGGACGGAACCCTGGTGGACACCGAGGGCTTCTGGTGGGACGTCGAGGTCGAGATCTTCGCCGGTCTCGGACACACCCTCGACGACTCCTGGCGCCATGTCGTGGTCGGCGGCCCCATGACCCGCAGCGCGGGGTTCCTGATCGAGGCCACCAAAGCCGACATCACCCTCGCCGAACTCACGGTGCTGCTCAACCAGGGCTTCGAGGACCGCATCGACCGCGCCCTGCCGCTGATGCCGGGAGCCACCCGGCTGCTGACGGAGTTGGCTACGCACGAGATCCCCACGGCCCTGGTCTCCGCCTCGCACCGGCGCATCATCGACCGGGTGCTGACGTCCCTCGGCCCCCAGTACTTCGCCCTGACCGTCGCCGGCGACGAGGTGCCGCGCACCAAGCCGCATCCCGACCCCTATCTGTTCGCCGCCGCCGGGCTCGGCGCGGATCCGGCCAGATGCGCGGTCGTCGAGGACACCGCGACCGGCGTCGCGGCGGCGGAGGCCGCGGGCTGCCATGTGGTGGCGGTGCCCTCCGTGGCACCCATCGCTCCGGCCGCCCGGCGTACGGTCGTGACCTCACTCGAAGAGGTCGACCTGGCCTTTCTGCGCGGTCTGTTGACGATTTGACGATCTAACGGCGCCTTGATGACGGAAATGCGCAAGGCGTTCACGCAGCGTGCGGTGCCGATAGGACGGGAATTCCACGGGGCGTGTCCAAGGGAATTCGAACCGCACCGGATGGCTGAATTCCGGTGTCTCCGCACACCGTTCAGTATGTGACGTTCCCCACGCCATCAGGGGTCGACAGAGACGCCGACGTGTGCCGTCCCCCCTCGTTCGGGGGGAGTGGGCGTGCCCTTGTGTCCCGATTCATCAAAGCCTGCACTAATCCTTCCCCCCTCGGGTTTCCGGTCCGTTCGCAGCCGGTTCCGCTGCGTGATGGGCACTCAACTCCGGTCGCTGCGAACCCCCGTGCTGGTGCGGACTAATCTCCTAGCGAGAACACCGACCTCACCCCGTGATCCGCCGCACCACCCATGCATGCCGGGTACACGGACTGGACAGCTCTGGAGAAACTCGAGCATGAACCGCAAGACTTTGGTGCTGCCGGCCGTGATCGGCCTGCTCGCGCCGGTGCTCGCCGCCTGCGGCGGGTCCGACGGCGGGAGCGGCGGCGACGCGATCGTCGTCGGCACCACGGACCGGTTCACCGCTTCGAAGGACGCCCCCGCGCCCCTCGACCCGGCCTACGCCTACGACGTCGGCACCTGGAACATCCTGCGCCAGACCGTGCAGACCCTGATGATCCAGCCGAAGGGCGACGGCGAGCCCGTCCCCGAGGCCGCCCAGAGCTGCGGCTTCACCGACTCCGGCAACGAGCGCTACGCCTGCAAGCTCCGTGACGGCCTGAAGTTCGCGGGTGGCGACGCCGTCACCGCCGAGGACGTGAAGTTCTCCATCGACCGCGCTCGCGCCATCCAGTCCGACAGCGGTGTGTTCGCCCTGCTGTCCACCATCGACACCGTCGAGACGCGGGGCGACGACGAAGTCATCTTCCATCTCAAGACCGCAGACGCCACCTTCCCGTACAAGCTGTCGACGCCCGTCGCCGGCATCGTCAACCCGGACGACTACGAGAAGAACAAGCTGCGCGACGGCTTCGACGTGGACGGCTCGGGCCCGTACACCATGCGGGCCGACGTCAAGGGCGACGAACTCGTCGACGCCGTGTTCACCAAGAACCCCAACTACAAGGGGACGCTGAAGGTGAACAACGACAAGGTCGAGTTGCGCTCCTTCGCGGACGCCGAGGACATGGGCGGCGCGCTGGAGAAGGGCGACATCGACCTGATGACCCGCTCGATGTCGCCGGCCCAGATCCAGAAGCTGTCCAACGCGTCCGGCGGCGCCGTCGACCTCGTCGAGGTGGCCGGCCTGGAGATCCGCTACCTGGCCTTCAACACCAGCGCCCCGGCCGTGAAGTCCAAGGCCGTCCGCGAGGCGATGGCCCAGGTCGTCAACCGCAGCGAACTCGTCTCCAAGGTCTACGGCTCCCAGGCCGAGCCGCTGTACTCGATGGTCCCGGCCTCCATCACCGGTCACTCCAACTCGTTCTTCAACAAGTACGGCGACCCGAGCGTCGGCAAGGCCAAGTCCATCCTGAACAGGGCCAACATCACCACACCGGTGAAGCTGACCCTGCACTACACGACCGACCACTACGGCTCGGCCACCAAGGAAGAGTTCGAGGTGCTGCAGAAGCAGCTCAACGACAGCGGCCTGTTCGACGTGACCATCAAGGGCGAGCCCTGGGCGACGTTCGTCCCGGCCGAGCGCAAGGGCGAGTACGAGGTCTGGGGCATGGGCTGGTTCCCGGACTTCCCGGACGCCGACAGCTACATCGCGCCGTTCCTCGACAAGGACAACTTCCTCAAGCTGCCGTACGCCAACAGCCAGATCCGCAACACCCTCATTCCGGAGTCCCGCCGCGAGGCCGACCGGCTGTCCGCCGTCGGCAGTCTGACGGACATTCAGGACATCGTCGCCGAGGACGTTCCGCTGCTGCCGCTGTGGCAGGGCAAGCAGTACGTCGCCGCCCGCGACGACGTCACGGGCACGGCCTACGCCCTCAACTCCTCCTCGACGCTTCAGCTGTGGGAGCTCGGCCGCGGTATGAGCGGCTGACACCTTCCCCTGCCCGGGGCCCGGGAGGGGCGGCCCCGGGGTCCATACAACCGACCAAAGGCACCTGCACGTGAATATGCGCAACCAGTGGCCGGTCCTGCCCATCGTGGCAGGACTGGCCTCCGGCCTGTTGACCGGCTGCGGAACGGAGTCCGGGGGCTCCGGGGGCAGCGGCTCATCGGTGGTGATGGGGATGTCCGACGACGTCCTGGCCACCGACCCCGCCTCCGGCTACGACCCCGGCTCCTGGCTGTTGTTCAACAACGTCTTCCAGTCGCTGCTGAGCTTCCCCAAGGGCAGCACCGAACCCCAGCCGGAGGCCGCCGAGGAGTGCTCCTTCACGGACACGCGGACCCAGGTCTACGAGTGCACCCTGAAGGACGGACTGAAGTTCAGCAACGGTGATTCGCTCACCTCAAAGGACGTCAAGTTCTCCTTCGACCGCATGCTGAAGATCAACGACGACACCGGCCCCGCGATCATGTTCCCCATGCTCGACAAGGTCGAGACGCCGGACGAGGAGACGGTGGTCTTCCGCCTCAACACGCCCGACGCCACCTTCCCGAGCAAGATCGCCTCCGGCGCCGGCTCCATCGTCGACCACACGCAGTACGACGCCGACAGCCTGCGCGAGGACGGCGAGGCGATCGGCTCCGGCCCCTACAAGCTGGAGTCGTTCAGCGAGGACGAGGCCGTCTTCTCGGTCAACGAGAACTACAAGGGCACCGCCGACGTGCAGAACACCGGCGTGACGCTCAAGTTCTTCCAGGGCGACCAGTCCGCCCTGAAGCGGGCCCTGCTCGCCAAGAAGATCGACCTCGCCTACCGCGGCCTCAGCGCGAGCGACATCGCCGACATCGAGAAGACCGGCGACAACTCCGGCGTCGAGGTCGTCGAGGGCAGCAGCGCCGAAGTCCAGCACCTGGTCTTCAACATGGACGACCCGGTGGCCGGACAGCTCGGCGTGCGCAAGGCCGTCGCCCACCTGCTCGACCGGGACGCCCTCATCAGGGACGTCTACCAGGGCACGGCCACCCCGCTGTACTCGATCATCCCGGCCGGAATCTCCGGCCACAACACGGCCTTCTTCGACACCTACGGTGCCCGACCCTCCAAGGCCAAGGCCGCCGCCGCGCTGCAGAGCGACGGCATCACCGACAAGGTGAAGCTGACCCTCTGGTCGACCCCGTCCCGCTACGGCCCGGCCACCGACGCCCTGATGAAGGCGATCGCCGGCCAGCTCAACGCCAGCGGCCTGTTCGACGCCGACGTGAAGTCCGTGGCCTTCGACCAGTACGAGAAGGACATAGAAGCCGGCAAGTACGGCGTCTACGTCAAGGGCTGGGTGCCCGACTACCCCGACGCCGACAACTTCACGGCCCCCTTCTTCGGCAAGGGCAACGTGCTGAGCAACAACTACACCAACAGCACCATCACCGGCACGCTCATCCCGCAGACCGCCGCCCAGAGCGACCGGGCCGCGACCGACGAGAACTACGGCAAGCTCCAGGACATCGTCGCCGACGAACTGCCCGTCCTGCCCGTCTGGCAGGCCAAGCAGTACGCGGTCACCCGCGACGACGTCTACGGCCTGGAGTACTGCCTCGACGCCTCGACCGTGTTCCGCTTCTGGGAGCTCAGCAAGGACTGACAGACCGCCGTACGAACGCAGAGGGCGCCCCTTGCCGACAAGGGGCGCCCTCTGCGTCGTAGAACCTCTTACTGAGCTCCGGGGCGCACCAGCCCGCTCTCGTACGCGTACACCGCCGCCTGCACGCGGTCGCGCAGCCCCAGCTTGGTCAGGACGTGCCCGACGTGTGTCTTGACGGTGGTTTCGCTGACGAAGAGATCGGCGGCGATCTCCGCGTTGGACAGGCCACGCGCCACCAGCTTCAGCACCTCCACCTCACGCTCGGTGAGCGTGTGCAGGGTGTCCGGCACCGGTTCGTCGCCGGACGGCAGATGCGTGGCGTACTTGTCGAGCAGCCGGCGCGTGATGCTCGGCGCGAGCATCGCCTCGCCCGCGGCCACCACCCGGATCGCCTGCACCAGTTCGTTGGCCGGGGCGTCCTTCAGCAGGAACCCGCTGGCGCCCGCCTTCAGCGCCTCCACCACATACTCGTCGAGGTCGAAAGTGGTCAGCACCAGCACCTTGGCCGGGCCGTCCCGCCCGGGACCGGTGATCTGCCGGGTCGCCTCCACACCGTCCATCCGCGGCATACGGATGTCCATCAGAACCACATCGGGCTGCAGCGCCCGCACCTGGTCGAGAGCCTGGAGGCCGTCGCCGGCCTCGCCGACGACCGCGAGATCCTGCTCCGCCTCGAGGATCATCCGGAAGCCGGTACGCAGCAGCGGCTGGTCGTCGACCAGTAGGACGCGGATGGCCACGTGAGTCTCCTTCGCTAGTCCGGCCCCATTCTGCCCTGCGGCACGCCACCGGACTCCGCCGCCCTCACCGGGAGCGGATAGGGCGGGGGAGTGCCGCCGAACTCCGGGCAGTGCTCCTGGTGGTCGCACCACCCGCACAGCTTGGTGGGGCGGGGCCGCCACTCACCGGTCTCGGTCGCCAGCCGGATCGCGTCCCACAGCGCGTGCAGCTTGCGCTCGACGCGCTCCAGGTCGGCGAGGACGGGGTCGTACGTCACGACGTCACCACTGCCCAGATAGACCAGCTGGAGCCGCCGCGGAATCACCTTCTTCAGCCGCCAGACGACCAGGGCGTAGAACTTCATCTGGAACAGGGCACCTTCGGCGTACTCCGGCCGGGGTGCCTTGCCCGTCTTGTAGTCGACGATCCGCACCTCGCCGGTGGGCGCCACATCGACCCGGTCGATGATCCCGCGCAGCCTCAGCCCGGAGTCCAGCTCCGCCTCGATGAACAGCTCACGCTCCGCCGGTTCGAGCCGGGTCGGGTCCTCCAGCGTGAACCAGCGCTCCACGAGCCGCTCCGCCTCGCCGAGCCAGCGCGCCATCCGCTCGCCCTCCGGATCATCGGCGAACAGCTCCACGACCTCCGGCCTGCTCTCGCGCAGCCGGTCCCACTGACCGGGGATGAGCGACTTGGCGCGGGGCGCGGTCCGCTCGGCGGCCGGGGCGTCGAAGAGCCGCTCCAGGACCGCGTGCACCAGCGTCCCCCGGGTCGCCGCCTCGCTCGGCTTCTCGGGCAGCCGGTCGATCACCCGGAACCGGTACAGCAGCGGGCACTGCATGAAGTCACTGGCACGCGAGGGAGACAGCGAGGCGGGAGGTATGGCGACCACCTCGGCCACGGGCGCCACATCCCCCGCCGCCGTCGGCTCGGCCGCGACCGGCGGATCCGCCGGTGCGGTATCGCCACTGTGGGCCTCCGCGGGGCCCTCGGTGCTCGTCTCCATGACCACAGACCATACGGCCCGCCACTGACAGTGACGCAGCCGCGGTCCCCGACCGCCGCGAGAGCGGAGCAAAGGCAGGGGGTGCCGGGGCGGAACGCATCGCGACGGCCGCATACCATCGACCCGAGACCCTTCCGCCCTGCAGGCGCGGAAGACGCTTCGAACGAGGGGACATCGTGGACGAGAGCGGCGGGAGCGGGCAGCCGCGGTCCGGCAACGACGAGTCGGCCGAGCGCCACGGGGGGCCTGTGACGCCGGCCGGCGATCCCGCACACCCCGACCCGACCCCGCAGGGCACCGGCAACGACGACGCCGTCCCGGCCGACGAACAGACCATGGTGGTACGACGGTTCGACGCGCGGCACGATGACGCCGAGGGGCGCGGCCTCCGGGGACAGGACGCGCCCGGCCGTGGCGCGCGGGGGCAGGACGCGCCCGGCCGCGCTGAAGAGGAACCCGGCGCGAAGCCCGCCGTAGGCCCCGCCGCCGAGCCTGCGATCTCACCATCGCCCTCGGAAGCCACCCCGGGCCCGGCCGACCCCGGCCCGGCGGACGGAACCGCGCCCGACCGGGCGACACCCCCCACACCCCCCGGCGACCGACCGACTCCGCACACGCCCGGCGACGCCCGGCCCCCCGCCGGAGCCGACCGCCCCCTCGCTCACTCCGGTCTCGCCAAGGGACGTCCGCCCCAGCGCCCGGCGCCCCGGGGCGGTCTGCTGATGGGACGGCCGTTCGGCGTGCCCGTGTACGTCGCGCCCAGCTGGTTCCTCGTCGCCGCCCTGATCACATGGGTGTTCGGCGGCCAGCTCGACCGCGTACTGCCGGAACTCGGCGCCGCCCGCTACCTCGTCTCCCTCTTCTTCGCGGTCGCCTTCTACGCCTCGGTCCTCGTCCACGAACTGGCCCACACCGTCGCCGCCCTCCGCTTCAAGCTCCCGGTCCGCCGCATCCAGCTCCAGTTCTTCGGCGGAGTCTCCGAGATCGAGAAGGAGGCCGAGACGCCCGGACGGGAGTTCGTACTGGCCTTCGTCGGGCCACTGCTCTCCCTCGTCCTCGCCGGCCTGTTCTACCTCGCCCTGCTGCCCATCGAGCCCGGCACCGTACCGGGCGTCCTGCTGGCGGGCCTGATGATCTCCAACCTCATCGTGGCCGCCTTCAACCTCCTGCCCGGCCTCCCCCTCGACGGCGGCCGCATGCTCCGCGCCGTCGTCTGGAAAATCACCGGCAAGCCCATGAACGGCACCATCGCCGCCGCCTGGGTCGGCCGCGCCCTCGCCGTCTCCGTCCTGATCGGCCTGCCGCTGCTCACCCAGTCCGGGGCGCTCGGCTCCAACGCCGAGGACAACGTCGGCATGGACACCGTCATGGACGCCCTGCTCGCCGCCATCCTCGCCGCGATCATCTGGACCGGCGCCGGCAACAGCCTGCGCATGGCCCGCCTGCGCGAACACCTCCCCGAACTGCGCGCCCGCAGCCTCACCCGCCGCGCGGTCCCCGTCGAGACCGACACCCCCCTGTCCGAGGCCCTGCGCCGCGCCAACGCCGCCGGAGCCCGCGCCCTGGTCGTCGTCGACCCCGACGGCACCCCGATCTCCCTCGTCCGCGAGGCCGCCATCGTCGGCGTACCGGAACACCGCCGCCCCTGGGTCGCCGTCAGCGGCCTCGCCCAGGACCTCACCGACGGCATGCGCGTCTCGGCCGAGCTGGCCGGAGAAGACCTCCTGGACGCCCTGCGCGCCACCCCCGCCACCGAGTACCTGGTGGTCGAGGAGACCGGCGAGATCTACGGCGTCCTGTCCGCGGCCGACGTGGAACGCGCCTTCGTGAAGGCGATGGCCAGGCCCTCGGCCTAGGAGCGGCCCGGTGGTCGGCGGCCCTCGCAAACGCCGGTAGGCTGTTCACATGTCCGAACCGACCGGTGCCGCCCGCCGTCGCGGGCCCTTCAAGGTCGGGGACCAGGTACAGCTGACCGACCCCAAGGGCCGCCACTACACGTTCACGCTCGAAGCCGGGAAGAACTTCCACACCCACAAGGGTTCCTTCCCGCACGACGAACTGATCGGCGCTCCCGAGGGCAGCGTTGTCCGCACCACCGGGAACGTCGCCTACCTCGCGCTGCGCCCCCTGCTCCCCGACTACGTCCTGTCCATGCCCCGCGGGGCAGCCGTCGTCTACCCCAAGGACGCGGGGCAGATCCTCGCCTTCGCCGACATCTTCCCCGGCGCACGCGTCGTGGAGGCCGGCGTCGGCTCCGGCTCGCTCAGCAGCTTCCTGCTGCGCGCCATCGGCGACCAGGGCATGCTGCACAGCTACGAGCGCCGCGCCGACTTCGCCGAGATCGCGCAGGCGAACGTCGAGCGCTACTTCGGCGGCCCGCACCCCGCCTGGCAGCTCACCGTCGGCGACCTCCAGGACAACCTGTCCGACACCGACGTCGACCGCGTCATCCTCGACATGCTCGCCCCCTGGGAGTGCCTGGAGGCCATCTCCAAGGCGCTCGTCCCCGGCGGCATCCTCTGCTGCTACGTCGCCACCACCACCCAGCTCGCGAGGACCGTCGAGTCCATCCGCGAGATCGGCTGCTTCAACGAGCCGACCGCCTGGGAGACGATGATCCGCAACTGGCACATCGAGGGCCTGGCCGTCCGCCCGGACCACCGGATGATCGGCCACACCGGCTTCCTGCTCACCGCCCGCCGCCTCGCCGACGGCGTCGAGCCGCCCATGCGCCGCCGCCGTCCCGCCAAGGGCGCCTACGGCGAGGACTACGCCGGCCCCAACGCCGACGGAGGCACCGGCGGCCGCTAGGCGGTCCGCCCCAGAGCGGCCTGTGCCGCGTCAACGTACAAGCGCTGCGGCCGAGTTCCCCCGGACACCGGGGAACTCGGCCGCGTCGTCCTCGTGCTGACGCGGCGCCAAAGCCCGTCAACACAAGGCGTCAACCGCGCGCCCGGAACTCCGACCCCGCCGTTCCCTGGCACTGTGACGTGTGGCACCATGCTGAGCCACCCCCACCGGCACAGCCCTCACAGGAGACGCTCCGAGTGCAGCAACCCGCCGTCCCGGAACTGGCACACACCCACACCCGTCCGATCCACTGGGTCGCCACCGCGTCGGCGGTCGCCGGAGTCGTGGCCCTGTCCTCGGTCCTGCAGCCCAACCCGGCCACGGCGGCCCAGGCGGCCGGCCCGGAGAACAAGCCCGCCCCGGCGATCACCGCACCCCCCGACCCCGCGGGCGTCGACTTCCCCCTCGAATGCGGTCCGGTCAGGGCGCTCGTGGTGAAGAAGGCATCCGGAGACCTCGACGGCGACGGCAAACCGGAAACGGTGGCCGTGGTGCACTGCGACGCCCCCATGGGCACCCCGCCCGACGCCGTGTACGTCATCACCCGGGCCGCGGACACCGGTGCCCCCCGCCTCGTCGCCACCCTGGTCGACCCCAAGGACCGCCGCACCGTCACCGACTTCGCCGTCCGGGACGGAGCCGTCCTCGCGACGCTGCTCGGCTACTCCTCCTCCGCCGTACCCAGTTGCTGCCCCGACACGAAGGACAGCGCGAAGTGGCAGTGGAAGGACGACGCCTTCGTCCGCTCGACACCCCGCGGAGCGCACGCCGTCTGAGCCGCGCCAACCCTGCGGATGTGAGAAATCAGACAAAGGTAACGGGGAGCGCCTTCGCGGTCACTCCGCGTCCGCGTCCGGGCCGTACACCTCGACCCTGTCCGAAGCCCGGCGCACATGGATGCACTCGCCCGGACACTCCTTGGCGGAGTCCACCACATCCGTGAGAAGCGGCAGCGGTACGGGCGTTGTGGCCCCCTTGCCCTGCAACAGCTCGTCGTCCGCGCCCTTCACATAGGCCAGGCCGTCGATGTCCAGCTCGAACACCTCGGGCGCGTACTGGGCACAGATGCCGTCGCCGGTACAGAGGTCCTGATCGATCCAGACCTCCAGGGCCTCGCCGCCGACCCCGGCCTCCTGCTGCACGCTCATCTCTCCTGCCGTTTCCTGCGTCGGGTCCCCGACCGCGAAAGCAAGTCGGTCCTGCCCTGACGGGTGTTGAACACTTCGACCCTACCTCCGGCCGCTTTCAGCCACGTTCGGTGCACATTCCCCCGACGGGTGAGATGCCTCCGATCGCCCGCCCCGGCCGGTCGGACCCGGCCGGCGACCGCCGGAAGCCGAGCCGCATCGCGGGTGACGCGCTCCGTCCAGCCGGACACCCAGCGTCACATGACCAGGCCCCCGGGCGGCCCCGGACGCCTCACCGGCCGGCCCGGAAGCCACCGCCGACCCCGCCCCCACCGACCGACCGCGGCCGTTTTCGCCCAGGCAGCCCCGCCCCCGACCACCGCAACTCCGGTCAGCAGTGCAGGTATTTGACCACTCCGGCCTGGAACAGGCCGCTTCTGAATGTCGTTGAGTGGGTATCCACACCGCGTGAGGAAGAGCACGGGGTGTGGCCGACGACACACCTTGACAGTCTTTGTGATCTAGGGGTTTCAATCGACACCCACCCAGGTAGGGTCTGGAAGCGTCCAGCTCCCCTTGGAGGAGGTGAGGACCGTGGCAGCCCACGACGACGACATGAACCGCGGCATCCGCCCGGGACGAGGGTCCGAAGACCCTGCCGGGCAGATTGCCTACCTTGAGCAGGAGATCGCCGTCCTGCGACGCAAGCTCGCCGACTCTCCGCGACACACGAGGATTCTCGAAGAGCGGATCGTCGAGCTGCAGACCAACCTGGCCGGCGTGTCCGCCCAGAACGAGCGACTCGCCAACACGCTCCGTGAGGCCCGCGACCAGATCGTGGCCCTCAAGGAGGAGGTCGACCGGCTCGCACAGCCGCCGGCCGGCTTCGGTGTCTTCCTCACGGCGAACGAGGACGGCACGGCCGACATCTTCACCGGAGGCCGCAAACTCCGGGTGAACGTCAGCCCCAGCGTCGAGCTCGACGAGCTCCGGCGCGGCCAGGAAGTGATGCTCAACGAAGCTCTCAACGTGGTCGAAGCCATGCAGTTCGAGCGCGTCGGGGACATCGTCACCCTCAAGGAGATCCTCGAGGACGGCGAGCGCGCCCTGGTGCTCGGGCACACCGACGAGGAACGGGTGGTACGGCTCGCCGAGCCGTTGCTGGACGTCACCATCCGCCCCGGCGACGCCCTGCTGCTCGAACCCCGCTCCGGCTACGTCTACGAGGTCGTCCCCAAGAGCGAGGTCGAAGAGCTCGTCCTCGAAGAAGTACCGGACATCGGCTACGAGCAGATCGGCGGCCTGGGCAACCAGATCGAAATGATCCGCGACGCGGTCGAGCTCCCGTACCTCTACCCGGACCTGTTCAAGGAGCACGAACTGCGCCCGCCCAAGGGCGTCCTCCTGTACGGACCGCCCGGATGCGGCAAGACGCTCATCGCCAAGGCCGTCGCCAACTCGCTGGCCAAGAAGGTCGCCGAGGTCACCGGCCAGGCCACCGGCAAGAGCTTCTTCCTCAACATCAAGGGCCCCGAGCTGCTGAACAAGTACGTCGGCGAGACCGAGCGGCAGATCCGCCTCGTCTTCCAGCGTGCCCGTGAGAAGGCCAGCGAGGGCACCCCCGTCATCGTCTTCTTCGACGAGATGGAATCCCTCTTCCGCACCCGAGGCTCGGGCGTCAGCTCGGACGTGGAGAACACCATCGTCCCCCAGCTGCTCGCCGAGATCGACGGCGTGGAGGGCCTGCAGAACGTGGTCGTGATCGGCGCCTCCAACCGCGAGGACATGATCGACCCCGCCATCCTGCGGCCCGGCCGGCTCGACGTGAAGATCAAGATCGAGCGTCCGGACGCCGAAGCGGCGAAGGACATCTTCCAGAAGTACCTCACCGAGCGCCTCCCGCTGCACTCCGAGGACGTCGGAGAGCACGGCGGCGACAGGGCCTCCACGGTCCAGAGCATGATCCAGACGGCCGTGGAACAGATGTACGCCGAATCCGAGGAAAACCGCTTCCTGGAGGTCACCTACGCCAACGGCGACAAGGAAGTCCTTTACTTCAAGGACTTCAATTCCGGCGCCATGATCGAGAACATCGTGGGCCGCGCCAAGAAGATGGCGATCAAGGACTTCCTCGAGCACAACCAGAAGGGCCTCCGCGTCTCCCACCTCCTCCAGGCGTGCGTGGACGAGTTCAAGGAGAATGAGGACCTGCCCAACACCACCAACCCGGACGACTGGGCCCGTATCTCCGGAAAGAAGGGCGAACGGATCGTCTACATCCGTACCCTCATCACCGGAAAGCAGGGCGCGGACACCGGACGCTCCATCGACACGGTGGCGAACACCGGTCAGTACCTGTAAAACGCAGGGCGGCTGCGGGTGCCCTCACCGGGTACCCGCAGCCGACTGTTTTACGGGCCACGGCTGGAGCAACCCAATGACGCAAATGATCTCCCCACCAGCGCAAAGGCGTTCTAGGCTCTTCCATACCGCCGAGTCGCGCAGTGCGGGGACGGGCACCGCACACGCACCGGAGCGCCAGCGGTACTTGAGCGGCGCCCCCGACCGAGGGCGCCGCCGGGCAAGGAGGGCCGCATGACCGTACGGCGAGTAATGGGCATCGAGACGGAGTACGGGATCTCCGTCCCCGGCCACCCCAACGCCAATGCCATGCTCACCTCATCCCAGATCGTCAACGCCTACGCAGCGGCGATGCACCGGGCCCGCCGGGCCCGCTGGGACTTCGAGGAGGAGAACCCGCTGCGGGACGCGCGAGGCTTCGACCTCGCCCGCGAGGCCGCCGACTCCAGCCAGCTCACCGACGAGGACATCGGCCTCGCCAACGTGATCCTCACCAACGGTGCGCGGCTCTACGTCGACCACGCACACCCCGAATACAGCGCCCCCGAGGTCACCAACCCCCGCGACGCCGTCCTGTGGGACAAGGCCGGCGAGCGGATCATGGCCGAGGCAGCGGACCGGGCCGCTCAGCTGCCCGGTGCCCAGCCGATCCACCTCTACAAGAACAACACCGACAACAAGGGCGCGTCCTACGGCACGCACGAGAACTACCTGATGAAGCGGGAGACCCCCTTCTCGGACATCGTGCGCCACCTCACGCCGTTCTTCGTCTCCCGCCAGGTCTTCGCCGGAGCCGGCCGCGTCGGCATCGGCCAGGACGGGCACGAGCACGGCTTCCAGCTCAGTCAGCGCGCCGACTACTTCGAAGTCGAGGTCGGCCTCGAGACCACCCTCAAGCGCCCGATCATCAACACCCGAGACGAGCCGCACGCCGACGCCGAGAAATACCGCCGGCTGCACGTGATCATCGGGGACGCGAACCTCTCGGAGATCTCGACGTACCTCAAGCTGGGCACGACCGCCCTGGTCCTGTCCATGATCGAGGACGGCTTCATCGCCGTCGACCTGGCCGTCGACCAGCCCGTCCGCACCCTCCATCAGGTCTCCCACGACCCGACACTCAAGCGCCTGGTCACGCTCCGCAGCGGCCGGACACTCACCGCGGTCCAGTTGCAGATGGAGTACTTCGAGCTGTCCCGCAAGTACGTCGAGGAGCGGTACGGCGCGGACGCCGACGACCAGACCAAGGACATCCTGGCGCGCTGGGAGGACACCCTCAACCGCCTGGAGCGGGACCCGATGAGCCTGGCCGGCGAGCTGGACTGGGTCGCCAAGCGGGAGCTCATGGAGGGCTACCGCCGCCGCGACAGCCTCGACTGGGACGCGGCCAGGCTCCACCTGGTCGACCTCCAGTACGCCGACGTACGGCCCGAGAAGGGCCTCTACAACCGTCTCGCGGCCCGCGGCCGCATGAAGCGCCTGCTGGACGACGGCGAGGTCGAGCGGGCCCGTACGAAGCCGCCGGAGGACACGCGTGCGTACTTCCGCGGCCGCTGCCTGGAGCAGTACGCCGACGACGTCGCCGCTGCCTCCTGGGACTCCGTGATCTTCGACCTGCCGGGCCGGGACTCCCTCCAGCGCGTTCCAACCCTGGAACCGCTTCGCGGAACGCGTAATCACGTCAAGGAACTCCTGGACCGCTGCCGCACGGCGGAAGACCTGGTCAGGGTGCTGTCGGGCGGCTAGCGGGTACTCGGGGCCGGCTCGGTCCCACAGGGTGGAATCCTCGGCGTCCGGGAATCATCGAGGTGGTCCCCGGACGTTGAGGGAACTGCGGGGCCGATGTCGGACCCTGCTTGTAGGGTCTGATCAAGAACGTCGAACCGAGCGGGGTGAGGGTTATGGCGACCAAGGACACCGGCGGCGGACAGCAGAAGGCGACGCGCAACACCGAAGAGGTCGAGGAGACGCCCGAGGCGCAGGTATCCGAGGACCTCAAGGAGCGCCAGGAGAAGCTGAGCGACGACGTGGACTCGGTGCTGGACGAGATTGACGATGTCCTCGAGGAAAATGCGGAGGATTTCGTGCGGAGTTTCGTTCAGAAGGGCGGCCAGTAGGCCGCTTTGGCCTTCGAATCGAAGGTTCGAGGGTTCCGGGGGTCGTGGGTGCAGGAAGAGCAGATGGTGAAGCGCTGCTCGCGGTGCAAGGAGTCCAAGCCGCGAGCGGCCTTCGCCGCCAACAGGGCAGCTCGGGACGGGCCGCAGGCCTACTGCCGGGAGGGCTGGGCCGAGTACCACCAGGCCCGGCAGTTGGCCAAGGGGAAGAACGTCCGGCCGCGGGTGCAGACCCCCGAGGGGCACAAGTTCTGTCGCGGTTGCGGTGAGATCAAGCCGCACAGCGAGTGGCATCGCAACGCGACTGCTTCCGACGGCCTCTCGACGAGTTGCGAGACGTGCCGGGCCAGCAAGGGGCGTGCCGGTCACCTGGAGCGCCAGTACGGCATCACCGAAGCCGACCGCGACGAGTTGATCTCTTCTCAAGCGGGCGTCTGCCGCATATGTTTGGCGGCCCCGGCCGCACATGTGGATCACTGCCACAACACGGGTAGGGTCCGAGGCGTACTGTGCTTCAGCTGCAACGCCGCACTGGGGCAGTTCAAGGATCGGCCCGACGTCATAAGGCGGGCTGCTGCTTACGTGGAAGGAATCGCGTGGAAGCCAACACTCGTAGCACCGGGCGTCTACCAGCTGCCTTCCTGACGCCTGGGTCGTCGTCCTTCATGGACTTCCTGTCCGAGCACCAGCCGGAAATGCTGCCCGGCAACCGGCAGCTGCCCCCCACGCAGGGAGTGATCGAGGCGCCGCACGGGACGACGATCGTGGCCGTGACGTTCCCGGGCGGGGTGGTGCTCGCCGGTGACCGGCGCGCCACTATGGGTAACGTCATCGCTCAGCGTGACATCGAGAAGGTGTTCCCGGCCGACGAGTACTCGGCCGTCGGTATCGCCGGCACCGCCGGTCTGGCCGTCGAGATGGTCAAGCTCTTCCAGCTGGAGCTGGAGCACTTCGAGAAGGTCGAGGGGGCGCAGCTCTCCCTGGAGGGCAAGGCGAACCGGCTGTCGACCATGATCCGTTCCAACCTGGGCATGGCCATGCAGGGCTTGGCCGTGGTTCCGCTCTTCGCCGGGTACGACGTGGACCGGGACAGGGGGCGGATCTTCTCCTACGACGTCACCGGTGGCCGTTCCGAGGAGCAGCACTTCGCGGCCACGGGCTCCGGCTCGATCTTCGCGCGCGGGGCCATGAAGAAGCTCTTCCGTGACGACCTGTCCGAGGCCGATGCCGCGATGCTCGTGGTGCAGGCCTTGTACGACGCGGCAGACGACGACTCGGCGACCGGTGGTCCCGATGTCGCGCGCCGGATCTACCCGATCGTCACCGTGATCACCGAGGACGGCTTCCGTCGGCTCACCGAGGACGAGTCCTCCGAGATCGCCCGCTCGATCCTGGAGCGTCGTCTGGAGCAGCCCGACGGCCCGCGGGCCGCGCTGCTGTAGTCGGTGACCCGGTCTTATCAAGGTGATCCTGTGACTTCGACAGAAAGGGACGGATAACCGGTGTCGACGCCGTTCTATGTCTCACCCCAGCAGGCCATGGCCGACCGGGCGGAGTACGCCCGCAAGGGCATCGCCCGTGGCCGCAGCCTGGTTGTGCTGCAGTATGCCGACGGCATCGTCTTCGTCGGCGAGAACCCGTCCCGCGCGCTGCACAAGTTCAGCGAGATCTACGACCGGATCGGCTTCGCGGCCGCCGGCAAGTACAACGAGTACGAGAACCTGCGGATCGGCGGTGTGCGGTATGCCGATCTTCGTGGTTACACCTATGACCGTGACGACGTGACCGCCCGTGGTCTGGCCAATGTCTACGCCCAGACGCTGGGCACGATCTTCTCGAGCTCGGCGGAGAAGCCGTACGAGGTGGAGCTGGTGGTCGCCGAGGTCGGGGAGACGCCCGAGGGCGACCAGATCTACCGGCTGCCGCACGACGGTTCGATCGTGGACGAGCACGGCTCGGTCGCGGTCGGCGGCAATGCCGAGCAGATCAGCAGCTATCTGGACCAGCGCCACCAGGACGGCATGAGCCTGGCCGAGGCGCTCAAGCTGGCCGTGCAGGCCCTGTCCCGCGACACCAACGGCAGTGAGCGGGAGATCCCCGCGGAGCGCCTGGAGGTCGCGGTGCTGGATCGTACGCGTCCGCAGGCCCGCAAGTTCAAGCGCATCGTCGGCCGCCAGCTCGCCCGGCTGCTGGAGAGTGGCGGTGCGAGCACCGAGGCGGAGAGCTCTGAGGAGGAGTAGTTCCGTCTCGTCTCATCCCTTGTGTGCCCCGGCCGCTCGCTCGGCCGGGGCACAGGTGGTTCAGGAGGCGCTCGGCGGGGCCGTGGAGGCCCGTACGACGAGTTCGACGGGAATGTCCCCCGCCTCGGGCCGACGGCCCTCCAGGACGGCCAGCAGGGCCTGCATGCCGCGTTCGCCGAAGAGCTCCGCGTCCAGTCGTACGGTGGTCAGCTCCGGGTCGATGGCGGTGGCCAGGGCGAGGTCGTCGAGGCCGGTGACGGAGATGTCGTCGGGGATGCGCAGGCCGAGGCGGCGGACGGCCTTGTAGGCGCCGGCCGCGAGTTTGTCGTCGTCGCAGACCAGGGCGGTGGGGCGGGGGCCGGGGGCCGAGAGCGCGGTCTCTGTGGCGGTCAGGGCGTCCTCGATGGAGATGGGTGCGTGGGCCGTGCGGATCGAGGTGCCGGGGACGGCGCCGACCCGGGTGGCCAGTTCGCGGGCGCGTACGTCGAAGGTCCAGGAGGAGATGTCGGCCGCGAGGTGCAGGAAGCGGCGGTGGCCGAGGCCGAGCAGGTGCTCGGCGACCTGCCGTACTCCGTCGGTGATGTCCAGGTTGACGGTCGCTGCGCCGAGGCTTCCGTACGGGTCGCTGTCCAGCATGACCAGGGGCAGCTGGTCGCCGCGGATGGCGGTGAGGGCGTCGGCGGCCATGGAGGAGGCGATGACGCCGTCCAGGGCGGCCTGGGCGGAGGCGAAGGGGTCGCGGGCGGGTCCGATGCCTTCGGGGGAGGGGTAGAGGACGACGCCGAAGCCGTGTTCGGCGGCGACGCGGGCGGCGCCGGTGTAGACGCCCGCGAAGAATTCGGTCGTCAGGGCGGGGACGACGAGGAGGACCGTGCGGGTGCGGCCGAGGCGGAGGTTGCGGGCGGCGAGGTTGGGGCGGTAGCCGAGTTCGCGGGCGGCTTCGCGGACGCGCTCCGCCGTGGCCTGCGAGACCCGTCCGCGCCATTTGTCGCCGAGCACCAGGGAGACCGCGGCCTGGGAGACGCCGGCGGCCTGGGCGACGTCGCGGCTCGTGGGGCGGGTGCTGGCTCGGGCCACCGGGTGCCTGCGCTTTCGTCTGGACGTGTGAACAGCGCACATGGTACGTATGGCAGCGGACGTTATACGTAAAACTTCATGGGCCACGGCGAGGGAGAGGGCGGGACATGGCCGCGGGATATCTGGAGATCCTCAGGGCGAGGCACGCCGCCCGGCTGCTCGTCGGCACGCTCATAGGACGGCTGCCGAACGCCACCGCCGCGATCGCGATCGTGCTGTTCGTGCGCGCGGAGGGCGGCTCGTACAGCCTGGCCGGGGCCCTCGCGGCCGTCTACGGTGTCGCCAACGCCGTGGGGCAGCCAGTGCTCGGGCGGCTGGTGGATCTCCACGGGCAGCCGCGTGTCCAGCTGCCGGCGGTGGTGCTGTCGGCGCTGGCGATGGCCGCCTTCGCCTTCACGGGCGTCGACCCGCTGCCGCTCGCCTACGTCGCCGTGGCGGCCGCCGGAGTCTTCACACCGCCCCTGGAGGGCGGTCTGCGGGCCCTGTGGCCCTCTGTCCTCCGTAAGGAGGGCCAGGTGCACACGGCTTATGCCATGGACGCCATAGCGCAGGAAGTCATGTTCGCCGTCGGGCCCTTGCTGGTGACGCTGTGCGTGTCGCTGTGGTCGGCGCAGGCGGGGCTGCTGGTCCTGAACGTGATCGGGGTGCTGGGCGCGCTCTCCGTGGTCGTGTCGCCGCCCTCGCGTGCGTGGCGGTCGGCGCCGCGCGAGGCGCACTGGCTCGGCGCGCTCAGGTCGCCTGGACTTCTCGCGCTCCTTGGCGCGTTCCTGTTCGTCGGCATCGCGCTCGGCTCCCTCACCGTGGCGTCCGTGCCGTACGCGGACGACCACGGCGGCGACGTGGTGTACGGCTGGCTGATGGCGGCCGTGGGGCTGGGCGCGCTCGTCGGCGGCACGCTCTACGGGGCACGGCAGTGGACCGGCGAGCCCGCGCGGCGGCTGCAGGTCCTGGTGGCTTTTCTGGCGGTGTGTTATCTGCCGCTGATGCTGATGCCGGGCGTCGTCGCCATGACGCTGCTGACGGTCCTCGCGGGTGTCTTCCTCGCGCCCGCGATCGCCTGCGCGTTCGTCCTGGTCGACCGGCACGCGCCGAGGGGGACGGTCACCGAGGCGTTCTCCTGGCTTGTGACGACGTTCACAGTGGGCCACTCGGTCGGAACAGGGCTGGCGGGACCGGTCGTCGATGCGGGCGGCGCCCTGTGGGGCTTCGCCCTGCCGGGTGCCGCGGGGGGCGTGTCGTCGCTGGTTCTGCTGGCCACGGGGCGGGTCCTCGCAGCTTCCGGTGGGGGAGCGGTGGTCGCGTCTTCATCGGAAAATGATCCAAACCGTGCCGTCGAACCCCGTTTCAGCTCGGGGGATCGGGCGTAATGTTCACTCATGGACCGCCGCATTTTCGGGCTGGAGAACGAGTACGGCGTCACGTGCACGTTCAGGGGACAGCGCCGCCTGTCTCCTGACGAGGTGGCGCGGTACCTCTTCCGCCGTGTCGTGTCATGGGGCCGCAGCAGCAATGTCTTTCTGCGAAACGGCGCCCGCCTCTATCTCGACGTGGGCTCACATCCGGAATACGCGACACCCGAATGTGACAACGTGACCGAACTGGTCACCCACGACAAGGCCGGCGAACGCATTCTGGAAGGACTCCTGGTAGACGCCGAACGACGCCTGCACGAGGAAGGAATCGCGGGCGACGTCTACCTCTTCAAGAACAACACCGACTCGGCGGGCAACTCGTACGGTTGCCACGAGAACTATCTCGTGGCGCGGCACGGCGAGTTCTCCCGGCTCGCGGACATTCTCATTCCGTTCCTTGTCACGCGTCAGCTGCTGTGCGGCGCGGGCAAGGTCCTGCAGACCCCGCGCGGTGCCGTCTACTGCGTCAGCCAGCGCGCCGAGCACATCTGGGAGGGCGTCTCCTCGGCGACGACCCGCTCCCGGCCGATCATCAACACGCGCGACGAGCCGCACGCGGACGCCGAGCGCTACCGCCGCCTGCACGTCATCGTGGGCGACTCGAACATGTCCGAGACGACCATGCTGCTCAAGGTCGGCGCCACCGACCTGGTGCTGCGCATGATCGAGGCGGGCACGGTGATGCGGGACCTGACTCTGGAGAACCCGATCCGGGCGATCCGCGAGGTCAGCCACGACATCACCGGCCGCCGCAAGGTGCGCCTGGCCAGCGGCCGGGAGGCCTCCGCGCTGGAGGTGCAGCGCGAGTACTACGAGAAGGCCGTGGACTTCTGCGAGCGCCGCGGCATCCGCACCGGCACCGTGGAGCAGGTCCTGGAGCTGTGGGGCCGCACGCTGGACGCGATCGAGGCCGAGGACCTCGACCGGATCGGCACCGAGATCGACTGGGTGATGAAGTACAAGCTCCTCGAGCGGTACCGGGCCAAGCACAACATGACCATGTCCCACCCGCGGGTGGCGCAGATAGACCTCGCCTACCACGACATCCACCGCCGTCGCGGCCTGTACTACCTGCTGGAGAAGAAGGGTCAAGCAGCGCGGATCTGCAACGACTTGAAGATCTTCGAAGGCAAGTCGGTGCCGCCGCAGACCACTCGGGCGCGCCTGCGTGGCGACTTCATCCGGCGGGCGCAGGAACAGCGCCGTGACTTCACGGTCGACTGGGTCCATCTCAAGCTCAACGACCAGGCTCAGCGCACGGTGTTGTGCAAGGACCCGTTCCGTTCCGTGGACGACCGGGTGGAGAAGCTGATCGCCGGAATGTGAACCGCGCGTTCCGCCTGAGGTGATTCGGAACGCAACACGGGCGCCGTACGTTTCCCGTACGGCGCCCTTCTCACGCCGTAGAGTTGCGCGCACGCCATCAACAAGATCGACTGATTACGAGGCCCCCACAGTGCGCCGACGCTCCCTTCTCATTGCCGTACCCGCAGGACTGACGACGCTCGCCGCATGCGGCGACGACGGGTCCGACTCGAGTAAGGCGAGCGACAGCGCGTCGCCCTCGGCGTCGGCCCCGTCTCCGTCGGCCGCGCCGCCGCCGAAGATCGTCGACGGCCCGCTGCCGGCGATCACCGCGGGCACGAAGTTCAACGAGAAGCCGACGGTGGCCAAGGGCAGCGGCGACCCGTCGAAGCAGCTGGCGGTGAAGACACTCGTCGCGGGCAGCGGCAAGACGGTCGCGGAGAACGACTACATCCAGGCGCACTACCTCGGCCAGATCTGGGACACGGCGAAGGTCTTCGACAACTCCTACGACCGCAAGACGCCGCTGCTCATCCAGCTCTCCACGGGCAGCATCATCGACGGCTGGCGGTACGCGCTGGCGGGTAAGAAGACCAGCAGCCGGGTCGAGTTCGCCGTGCCGCCCACCTGGGGTTATGGCACGCAGGGCAATCCGCAGGGGGGTATCAAGGGCACCGACACGCTGGTCTTCGTCGTCGACGTGCAGGACACGTTCAACGCGACGAGCTCGGCCAAGGGCACGGAAGTCGCCCAGGACAACGTCGACGTGCCGAAGGCCGGCACCAACACCGACGGCAAGGCGCCCTCCATCGAGATCCCCAAGGCGGACGCGCCGACGAAGCTGGTGGCGAACTACGTCATCGAGGGCGACGGCGACGAGGTCGCCGCGGACAGCACCGTGCTCGTGCAGTACAAGGGCGTGCTGTGGGACACCGGCAAGGAGTTCGACTCGACGTACGGCCGGAAGGCGCTGACGTCGTTCTCGCTCCAGCAGGTCGTCAAGGGCTGGGCACAGGGGCTGACCGGCAAGAAGGTCGGCAGCCGCGTACTGATCGTCGTTCCGCCGAACCTGGGGTACGGCGACAGCCCGCCGGAGGGCAGCGGTATCAAGAAGGACTCCACGCTGGTCTTCTCGGTGGACATCCTGGCGAAGATGTGACGCTCCCGGCCGCGGGCGCGCGGTGATCACGCCGGGATGCAAGACTGGTCCCTGTTGCCTTTCCGCGGACAAGCAGGAGCGTAAGACGTGAGCATCGACAAGCCCGAGATCGACTTCCCGGGCGGCGAGCCCCCGGCGGACCTCGAGATCAAGGACATCTGGGAGGGCGACGGCGCCGTGGCGCAGGCGGGTCAGACCGTCACCGTCCACTACGTGGGCGTCGCCTTCAGCACCGGCGAGGAGTTCGACGCCAGCTGGAACCGCGGTACCCCCTTCCGCTTCCCGCTGGGCGCCGGCCGGGTCATCAAGGGCTGGGACCAGGGCGTGCAGGGCATGAAGGTCGGCGGCCGCCGCCAGCTGACCGTCCCGGCCCACCTCGCCTACGGCAACCAGAGCCCGACTCCGGCGATCAAGCCCGGCGAGACCCTGATCTTCGTGGTCGACCTCCTCGGGGTCTGATCGCCGTACGACCGGTCTCGACCACCTGGGGCCCATGCCTGTCCGGGCATGGGCCCTCGGCTTTTGCCACGCCACTTCGGGGCGGTACGGTCAACGTCGTCAAGCATAGGGAGGCGAAGGGCGTCGATGGCCATTGCCAAGGCCGAGCGGCTGATGAACCTGGCGCTGTGTCTGCTCGGGACGCGGCGGCCGCTCAGCAAGCGCGAGCTGCGTGAGTCCATCGAGGCCTACCTCGAAGCGGGTAGTGACGACTCCTTCAACCGGATGTTCGAGCGGGACAAGGACGATCTGCGCGAGCTCGGGCTCGTGATCGAGACCGTCGAGAACCTGGACGGCGAGGTCGGTTATCTCGCCCGCCGCGACAGCAACCGGCTCCCGCCCATCACCCTCGACGCCGAGGAGGCCGCCGCCCTTGGCCTGGCCGCCAAGGTGTGGCAGCAGGCGCGGCTCGCCGGCGCGGCCAGCGGCGCCCTGCAGAAGCTGCGCGCGGCCGGGCTGCCCGAGGGCGTCGACCCCTATGAGCCGCATGGCGCGCTGGAGCCGCGCATCCCGGTGCACGAGGCCGCGTTCGAGCCGCTGATGCTGGCCTGCCGCGACCGCCGCCCGGTGGTCTTCGAATACCGCAAGGCCACCGCCGCACGCCCCGAGCCCCGGCACGTCGAGCCGTGGGCGTTGGAGTGCTGGCGCGGTCACTGGTACCTCGCGTGCTTCGACCGCGACCGGGGCGCCGAGCGGGTGTTCCGGCTGTCCCGGATCACCGGCAAGGTGCGCACGCGCGGAACCCGGTTCACCGCCCCGGTTCCGGATGTCGTCACCGTGCGGGAGACCGTCGCGAGCTGGGCGGGCGAGACCGCCGACCGCTCCGCGCTGATCCGGCTGCGGACGGGCGCCGGGTACCCCTTGCGGGCGAAGGCCACCTCCGTGCGGGAACTGGGCGACGGCTGGGACGAGTTGGAGATTCCGTACGGCCATGGCCTGGACGCCTGGCTGGTGGAGTTCGGGCCGGACGTCGTGGTCCTGCAGCCCGCCGAACTGCGGGCCGACGTGGTGGACCGGCTGCGTGCCGTGGCCAAGGGTTGAGAGGGCGTAAGAAAGTGGTGGGAAAACCGGCCAGGCCGACCAACGCCATCGATCAGACCCGGCGGATGCTCTCCCTGGTGACCTATCTGAAGGAGCGCCCGGGCGCCCGGGTCGAGGACGTCGCCCGCGCCTTCGGGATCACCGAGGACGAGCTGGTCTCCGACCTCGACGTGCTGCCCATGTGCGGCACCAGCTTCCGCGGCGGCGATCTGCTCGACATCGACACCGACGGCGAGCGCATCTGGTGGCACAACCCCGACGATGTCGCGGAGCCGCTGAGGCTCGCCGCCGACGAGGCCACCGCGCTGCTGGTGGCCGCCCGCGCGGTGTCGACCCTGCCCGGCCTGCGCGAGAGCGACCGGCAGGCGCTGCTGCGGGCCACCGCCAAGGTGGAGGCCGCGGCCGGCGAACAGGCGGGGGCCAGCTCCCGGCTGTCCGTGACCTTCGAGGCCGAGGGCGGCGTCTTCGCCGACGTCGACCGGGCGATCGCCGAGCGGCGCCGCCTGTGGATCCGCTACTACTCGCCCGCCCGCGACGAGGTCACCGAACGCGAGATCGACCCCATCCGGCTGGTCAGCGTCGGCCACACCTATGTCGAGGCCTGGTGCCGCCGCTCCGAGGCGCGCCGCACCTTCCGGCTCGACCGGGTCGCCGAGATCAAGATCCTCGACGAGCCGTCCGCGCCGCCCGAGATCGAGCTGCGGGACCTGTCGGAGGGGCTGGTGCAGCCCGCCGCCGAGGATCCGGAGGTCGTGGTCGAGGTCGGTCCGGGCGGGCGCTGGGTGGCCGAGTACTACCCGCACGACAGCGCGGATGAGCTGCCGGACGGCGGGCTGCGTATCACTCTGCGCACCCCGGACCCGGCGTCGCTCAGGCGGCTGGCGCTGCGGCTCGGCCGCGACGGCCGGATCGTCTCGCCGCACGACCTCGCCGACAGCGCCCGTCAGGCGGCTCGCGAGGCGCTGGCGGCGTACGACGGGGTCGAGGCGGCGGGCGCGCACGGAGCGCACGCGGGGCAGGACGGGCAGTCCGACATGCCGTACGACAGGCAGGAGCAAGGGCTTTGACCGAGTCGTCGACGTCTGGTGTGCGGGGGATGACGGTGGCCGCCGCGTTCGCCGGGATGAAGAGCGTGGCTCCCGTGGTGTTCCGGGCGGGCTGCCCGGACTGCCGGGGGCGCTTCGAACTGGCCGCGAGCGCCCTGCGTCTCGCCATCGGGGCCACGAGCCGTACCACCTTCTACTCCTTCACCTGCCCCGAGTGCGGGGCCGCCGTCCGCAAGCCCGCCGGCGAGCGGATCGTCGAGCTGCTCACCGGGGGTGGGGTCAGCACCCTGCGACTGCACTCGACCCTCCAGCACTGACCGACGTGCCGGACGGTCTAGGCTCGGCGTCATGTTCTGGCCGATGTTCGCGGTAGCTGTGGGTTTCCTGGGTCTCGCCGTTCTCGGTGTGCTCGCCGTACGGGTCTTCCTGGAGGCGCAGCGTCTGGGCAGGCAGGTCACGGACTCCGCGCAGCGCATCAACCGCGCCGCCGAGGACCTGGAGCGCGCGTCCATGAGTGCGGCGCGCGCTGTGGACTCACTGTGAGACCTGCTGTCCGGGGCCTGTGAGTCCTGGATGTGATGCGCTTTGGGCCACTTCGCCCTGTCACCCTGCCGGTTGCGCCAGGTACGCTGCTGGTCGCGGCCCGGAGAACGAGGCCCGGACCGCGGACCGGGAGTACGCACGGGGATTGCCACACGTTTACCCCTGAGCGTTACGATCGCTGCCAGCACGGTCGTTCGGACAGATGTCCGACCGGTCGGACAGCACCCCACCCCAGCCGCCTCGGTGAGAAGGTAAAGACTTATGTTCGGAAGGCTCGGCGCCCCCGAGATCATTCTCATCCTCGTCGTCATCATCCTGCTGTTCGGCGCGAAGAAGCTTCCGGACATGGCGCGTTCGCTCGGCAAGTCCGCGCGCATCCTCAAGAGCGAGGCCAAGGCGATGAAGACCGAGGGCCAGGACAACGCGTCCGCTCCCGCGGCCCCGCCGCACGACGACCAGCAGCCCCCGGCTCAGCGCACGATCCAGGCCGCCCCCGGTGACGTGACGAGCTCGCGCCCGGTCACCGAGCCGACGGACACCACCAAGCGCTGACGCAGGGCCGGTGACCTCCGGCCCGCCGCACGAGATGGGAACGTGGGTTGCTGAAGTCTGCCCGCAAAGAGGAGAAGGATCCCGAGGGGCGGATGCCCCTCGCGGAGCATCTTCGTGAGCTTCGCAACCGGCTGGCGAAGGCGCTGCTGGCCATCGTCGCCGTGACGGTTGTCGCCGCCTTCTTCTACAACGACATCATCAACTTGATCACCAAGCCGATCCTCGACTCGGTCGGCTGTGACATGACCTTCGCGGAACTGGCGAAGTCGCAGTCCACCGAGCCGTGCGCCCAGATCACCATCAACGGTCTGCTCACGCCGTTCACGCTGGCGCTGAAGGTGTCGTTGATGGCCGGCGTCGTCCTGGCCTCGCCGGTGTGGCTCTACCAGCTGTGGGGCTTCGTGGCGCCCGGACTCCACCGGCACGAGAAGAAGTACGCGTACGCGTTCGTCGGCACGGGCGCCCCGCTCTTCATCGGCGGCGCCTACTTCGCCTACTCGGTGCTGCCCACCACGGCGAAGGTACTGCTCGAGTTCACACCGGGCAGCACCTCCAACCTCCTGCCGCTGGACGACCTGCTCGACCTCGTCACGCGCATGGTGCTCGTCTTCGGCCTCTCCTTCGAGCTGCCCCTGCTGCTGGTCTTCCTCAACCTCACCGGGGCGATCACCGGCAAGCGGATGGTCGGCTGGTGGCGCGGGATGATCATGGGCATCACGGTGTTCGCGGCGATCGCGACGCCGAGCACCGACCCGCTGACGATGCTGGCGCTGGCCGGACCGATCTGGATCCTGTACTTCGGCGCGGTCGCCTTCTCACTGGTCAACGACCGGCGCAGGCGCCGCCGCGAGGCGCTGGGCCCCGACGACGACGAGGCCTCCGAGCTCGACCTCACGCCCGAGGACATCGGCGATGTCGAGACCGTCAGCGCCAGCCGTGCCCTGCCCGAGCAGGCGACCACGGAACGGGTCAACGGCTACGACGACGTGACCTGAGGATTCCCCACCCGCACAGCCCCCGCGGCCGGGACGTCCACGTGGCGCACCCGGCCGCGTGTCGTATACACGGGGATCCCCGGTTCGCGGAGTGCGGATCCGGATAATGATCGTCCCGTTGTCAGTGGGGCCCGGTACGCTCGAAAGCACGATGACAGAGGATCTCTCACCGGCCGAGCGGTACGCGGCAGCACGCAGGCGCGCTGTCGAGCAGGCCACCGCGCTCGCCTCCTTCCGCGAGATGTACGACTTCGGCCTCGATCCCTTCCAGATCGAGGCCTGCCAGGCACTAGAGGCGGGCAAGGGCGTCCTGGTGGCCGCTCCCACCGGCTCCGGCAAGACGATCGTCGGCGAGTTCGCCGTGCACCTCGCCCTCCAGCAGGGCAAGAAGTGCTTCTACACGACACCCATCAAGGCGCTGTCGAACCAGAAGTACGCCGACCTGTGCCGCAGGTACGGCACGGCGAAGGTGGGCCTGCTCACCGGCGACAACAGCGTCAACTCCGATGCCCCGGTGGTCGTGATGACCACCGAGGTGCTGCGGAACATGCTCTACGCGGGCTCCCAGACCCTCCTCGGCCTCGGACACGTGGTCATGGACGAGGTGCACTACCTCTCCGACCGCTTCCGCGGAGCCGTCTGGGAAGAGGTGATCATCCACCTCCCCGAGTCCGTCACCCTCGTCTCGCTCTCGGCCACCGTGTCGAACGCCGAGGAGTTCGGCGACTGGCTCGACACCGTCCGCGGCGACACCGAGGTGATCGTCTCCGAGCACCGGCCCGTGCCGCTGTTCCAGCACGTGCTCGCCGGACGCCGGATGTACGACCTGTTCGAGGAGGGGGAGGGCCACAAGAAGGCCGTCAACCCCGACCTCACCCGGCTGGCCCGGATGGAGGCGACCCGGCCGTCGTTCCAGGA
This sequence comes from Streptomyces sp. NPDC002838, assembly GCF_040295365.1. Lineage (NCBI taxonomy): Bacteria > Bacillati > Actinomycetota > Actinomycetes > Kitasatosporales > Streptomycetaceae > Streptomyces > Streptomyces sp. NPDC002838. The sequence goes on from NZ_JBEOVF010000014.1 coordinate 27,827, forward strand.
CCGCAGACGCGGCCGCGCGATGCGCGAGGCCGACCGCGAGCGGGAACGGCGCCAGCGCTCACGCGTGTGGACGCCCGGCCGGCCCGAGGTCATCGAGCGGCTCGACGCCGAGGGCCTGCTGCCCGCCATCACGTTCATCTTCAGCCGCGCCGCCTGCGAGGCCGCCGTACAGCAGTGCCTGTACGCGGGGCTGAGACTCAACGACGAAGAAGCGCGGGGACAGGTGCGCGCCCTCGTCGAGGAGCGCACGGCCTCCATACCGGCCGAGGACCTGCACGTCCTCGGTTACTACGAGTGGCTGGAAGGCCTGGAGCGCGGTATCGCCGCCCACCACGCGGGCATGCTGCCGACGTTCAAGGAGGTCGTCGAGGAGCTGTTCGTACGCGGCCTGGTCAAGGCCGTGTTCGCGACCGAGACGCTCGCGCTGGGCATCAACATGCCCGCGCGTTCGGTGGTGTTGGAGAAGCTCGTCAAGTGGAACGGCGAGCAGCACGCCGACATCACCCCCGGCGAGTACACGCAGCTGACGGGGCGTGCGGGCCGGCGCGGAATCGACGTCGAGGGTCACGCGGTGGTGCTGTGGCAGCGGGGGATGAGCCCCGAGCACCTCGCGGGACTGGCCGGGACGCGCACGTATCCGCTGCGCTCCAGCTTCAAGCCGTCGTACAACATGGCGGTCAATCTCGTCGAGCAGTTCGGGCGGCACCGCTCGCGCGAACTGCTGGAGACCTCGTTCGCGCAGTTCCAGGCCGACAAGTCGGTCGTCGGGATCTCGCGGCAGGTGCAGCGCAACGAGGAAGGGCTGGGGGGCTACAAGGCCTCCATGACCTGCCACCTCGGCGACTTCGAGGAGTACGCGCGGCTGCGGCGCGAGCTGAAGGACCGCGAGACCGAACTGGCCCGGCAGGGGGCGGCGCAGCGCCGGGCCGAGGCGGCCGTGGCGCTGGAGAAGCTCAAGCCGGGGGACGTCATCCATGTCCCGACCGGCAAGTACGCGGGTCTGGCGCTGGTGCTGGACCCGGGCCTGCCTGCCGGGCGGTCCAACGGGCACCGCGGGTTCGAGGCCCACGACGGGCCGCGTCCGCTGGTACTCACGGCGGAGCGGCAGGTCAAGCGGCTCGCGTCGATGGACTTCCCGGTGCCCGTCGAGCCGCTCGAGCGGATGCGGATCCCGAAGTCCTTCAACCCGCGGTCGCCGCAGTCCCGTCGGGACCTCGCGTCTGCCCTGCGGACCAAGGCCGGACACATTCCGCCGGAGCGGGCCCGCAAGAAGCGGTCCCAGGCCGCCGACGACCGGGAGATCGCCCGGCTGCGCACGGCGATCCGGGCACATCCGTGCCATGGCTGCGACGACCGTGAGGATCACGCCCGTTGGGCCGAGCGCTACCACCGGCTGCTGCGGGACACCTCGCAGCTGGAGCGGCGCATCGAGGGGCGCACCAACACCATCGCTCGCACCTTTGACCGGATCGTGGCGCTGCTGACCGAGCTGGACTATCTGCGCGGCGACGAGGTGACCGAGCACGGCAAACGGCTCGCGCGGCTGTACGGCGAGCTGGACCTCCTGGCGAGTGAGTGTCTGCGCGCGGGTGTCTGGGAGGGGCTTGGGCCCGCTGAACTCGCCGGGTGTGTCTCTGCGTTGGTGTACGAGGCGCGGTTGAGCGACGATGCGATGGCGCCGAAGTTGCCTTCGGGCAAGGCGAAAGCCGCGCTGGGTGAGATGGTGCGGATCTGGGGGCGGCTGGACGCGCTGGAGGAGGAGTTCCGGATCAGTCAGACCGAGGGGGTCGGGCAGCGGGAGCCTGATCTTGGGTTTGCCTGGGCCGCGTACATGTGGGCTTCCGGGAAGGGGCTCGACGAGGTTCTGCGTGAGGCGGAGATGCCGGCGGGGGACTTCGTGCGGTGGTGCAAGCAGGTGATTGACGTGCTGGGGCAGATTTCGGCGGCGGCGCCGGTTCCCTCCGGGGGTTCGACGGTTGCCAAGAACGCGCGTAAGGCGGTTGATCAGCTGTTGCGGGGGGTTGTGGCCTACTCGTCGGTGGGGTGAGGGTTCGGGGGGGCGGGTGCGGGTTGTCTGTGGCTGGTCGCGCCCACGCGGCGGAGCCGCATATCGACTCAGCCCCGCGCCCCTGGGGGTGTTGCCCCTTGCGTCGATTCAGCGGCTTAGGTACGCCCGCCAGCCCTCGTGCGCCGTGATGTCGGCCGCGCCTTCCAGCGCGCCCGGCTCGCACAGGAACCCTGGGACGCCGGTGCCGTCGGCCAGTTCCACTCTGCCCAGCGTCATCGGGCGGGGCAGGGCCGTCAGCAAGCGGCCCAGGCCCTCCGCCGGCAGGCGCCAGACCTCGGTCTCGATCGCCGCTCCGCCCTCCCCGACATGGACCAGACCCGGCTTCGGCGGGGCGGTCGGCAGTGCGTGGAGGCGGTAGACGGGGGCCGTCGTGGTCGTGCGGTCGAGGTGGGCGCCCAAGGCGAGCAGCTGTGGGTTGAGGGGCTGGCCCGTGAGGTGCGCGCCCACCACCGCCAGGTGTGTCTCCGGCTGGAGCAGTGCGGCGATCCGGGCCAGGCGGTCGTCCGTGAACGCCGGGCCGATCAGCATCACGCCGAACGGCAGGCCGTTCACCTCGCCGGACGGGACGGCGACCGCGGCGAGGTCGAAGAGGTTGGTGGAGTTGGTGAAGCGGCCCAGGCGGGCGTTGGTGCCCAACGGGTCCGCGGCCACCTCGGCCAGGGTGGGGTGGCCGGGAGCGGTGGGCAGCAGCAGGGCGTCCGCGTCGGCCAGTTCGGCGAGGGCGCGGGTGCGCAGGGCGGCCAGACGATCGTTGTCGGCGAAGAGCTGGTGGGCCGGGATGTCGCGGGCGCGGGTGATGATGCCGGCGACGGTGGGGTCGAGACTCGTGCCGCCCGCAGCTGCCTCCTTGTCGACAAAGGTACCCACCGCCGTGTAGCGCTCGGCGACGAACGCGCCCTGGTAGAGCATCGCGGCGGCTTCGGTGAAGGGCGTGAGGTCGAGCGTGCGGATCGAGGCCCCAGCGGAAAGCAGCTGGCGTACCGCCGTCTCGTACACCTCCGCCCAGCCCTCGTCCAGTTCGCCGAGCTGATCCCGCGCCGGGACGGCCACGCGCCATGGGCCCGGTGCGCGCTGGGGGAGCGGCGGGAGGTCCCGGTCGGGTGGGGACGTCATGTACGCCAGTGCCTGTTCGGCCTCCGGCAGGGTGCGGGCGAAGACCGTCACGCAGTCGAGGGAGGCGCAGGCCGGGACGACGCCCGTCGCGGGGACGAGCCCGCGGGTGGGCTTGAGGCCGACGATGCCGTTGAAGGCGGCCGGTACCCGGCCGGAGCCCGCCGTGTCGGTGCCGAGGGCGAAGTCGACGATGCCCAGTGCCACGGCGACGGCCGAGCCGGAGCTGGAGCCGCCGCTGATGCGGGAGGGGTCGTGGGCGTTCCGGACAGCGCCGTAGGGGGAGCGGGTGCCCACCAGGCCCGTCGCGAACTGGTCCAGGTTCGTGGTGCCCAGGACGATCGCCCCGGCGGCCCGGAGGCGGGCGACCACCGGCGCGTCGGCCTCGGGGTGGTAGGCGTACGCCGGGCAGCCCGCGGTGGTGGGCAGGCCGGCCACGTCGATGTTGCCCTTGGCGGCGAACAGGCGGCCCGCGAGGGGGAGCCGTTCGCCCAGGGACACGCGGTCGTCGATCGCGCGGGCCTCGGCCTCCACCTCCGGCTGCGGGCGCAGGTCGATCCAGATCTCGGGGCGGTCGACGGCCTCGACTCGGGCGTAGGCGGCGCGGACCCGGGAGAGGGTGGTGGACATGCTGGACATCGGGGGTCCTCGACTTTCAGTTCGCGGCCGGGGCCAGGACGACCAGCGCCGTCCCCGCCTCCACCTGGTCGCCCGGCCTGGCCAGGATCTCCGCCACCACGCCGTCCATCGGCGCGTGCACCCTGGACTCCATCTTCATCGCCTCCAAGGCGAGCAGCGGCTGCCCGGCCGTGACCTCGTCGCCCGGCTCGACGTTCAACTGCCATACGGACGCGGCGAATTCGGCCTCGATCAGACGGCCGCCCGTGGGCACGGTCACCTCCGCCGGAGGAGCCGCCGGTGCGGCCACCGCCTCCGCGCGCGTGAACTCGCCCGCCGCCTCCCACGCGTCCCGCTCCGCCGCGAAGGCCGCCTGCTGCCGGGACCTGAACTCCGCGACCGACTCGGCGTTCTCGGCGAGGAAGGCCTGGTACTCGGCCAGCGAGAAGGTGCCCTCCTCGATGCGGGGCACGAAGCGGCCGGAGGTGATGTCGGCGCGCAGATCGAGGAGTTCGTCCGCGTCCACCGGATACCACCTGATGCGGTCGAAGAAGCGCAGCAGCCAGGGCGAGCCCGGCTCGAACGCGCCGCGCTGCTGCCAGCCCGACCACACCTGGGTCGTACGGCCCACGAACTGGTAGCCGCCCGGGCCCTCCATGCCGTAGACGCACAGGTACGCCCCGCCGATGCCGACCGAGTTCTCGGCCGTCCAGGTGCGGGCCGGGTTGTACTTCGTCGTCACCAGGCGGTGGCGGGGGTCGAGCGGGGTGGCGACCGGGGCGCCCAGGTACACGTCACCCAGGCCCAGGACCAGGTACTCCGCGTCGAAGACCGTGCGGTAGACGTCCTCGACCGACTCCAGGCCGTTGACGCGGCGGATGAACTCGATGTTCCAGGGGCACCAGGGCGCGTCGTCGCGGACGCCCGCCATGTAGCGGGCGATCGCCTCGCGGGTCGCCGGGTCGTCCCAGGACAGGGGGAGGTGGACCGTGCGGGAGGGGACGACCAGTTCGTCGGACGGCGGGAGGGATGCGGTGATCTTCCGTACGGCGGCGAGGAGTTCGTGCTGTGTCAGGCGGTGCGGGTCCGTGCGGATCTGGAGGGAGCGGATGCCGGGAGTCAGGTCGGTGATCCCGTCCGGGCCCTCCTCGGCCACCGCCTCCATCAGCGCGTGGACGCGCATGCGCAGGGCCAGGTCGAGGTGCATCGGGCCGAACTCGACCAGCAGGTTGTCGTCGCCGCTGCGGCGGTACGTCACATCGCCGTCCCGGGCGAGGATGCCGCCGTCCACGATGGAAGGGCGTGCCGTGCCCGACACGTCCACCGGCACGAAGCGCACCGTGTCGCCCGGGCGCAGCTGGCCCAGCTTCCAGCGCTCGGTGCTGAGGACCGTCGCCGGGCACACGAATCCGCCGAGTGACGGGCCGTCCGGTCCGAGCAGCACCGGCATGTCGCCGGTGTAGTCGACGGCACCGACGGAGTACGGGGCGTCGTGGATGTTGGACGGGTGCAGGCCCGCCTCGCCGCCGTCGGTGCGTGCCCAGCGCGGCTTGGGGCCGACCAGGCGGACGCCGGTGCGCGCCGAGTTGAAGTGAACCTTCCAGTCGGCGGCGTAGAAGTCGTGGATGTCGTCCTCGGTGAAGAACTCCGGCGCGGCGTGCGGGCCTTCGACGGCCTTTACGTGCCACTCGGCGCCGAAGTCCGGTCGGTCGGACTCCGCGACCGGGCTGCCCGCGACGACCGTCCCACCGTGCAGGACGTCCCCCGTGCGCAGCGCCCGCCCGCCGTGCCCGCCGAACCGGCCCAGTGTGAAGGTGCTCGCGCTGCCCAGGAAGGCCGGAACGTCGAGCCCTCCGGCGAAGAGCACGTACGACCGCAGGCCGTGCTCAAGGGGTGCGCCGATCTCCAGTACGGCCCCCGCCGGCACCGTCACCGGTTCCCACCGCGCGACCGGCGCACCGTCCACGGTGACCGGAGCCGGCGCGCCGGTCACGCACACGGTCGTGGCGTGGGTGAACTTCAAGGACGGTCCCTGGAGCGTGCACTCGAGCCCCGGCGCCCCCTCGTGGTTGCCGAGCGCCCGGTTGCCGAGCCGGAAGGACAGGTCGTCCATCGGGCCGCACGGCGGCACGCCGACCTGCCAGTAGCCGGTGCGGCCCGGCCAGTCCTGGACGGTGGTGAGCGTTCCGCCCGAGACGACCTCGATGCGCGGGGTCGGATCGCTCACGGAAGCGAGCGTCGCCGTGGAGTGCGCGGCCCGCGTGAAGTCCCGGTCCGCGAGCGCCGCCCGCACCAGGCCCAGGTTCGTCTCGATGCCGTCGACGCGCGTGCGGGCCAGCGCCTCGTCCAGGCGGGCGAGGGCGTGCGCGCGGTCCGGGCCGTATGCGACGACCTTCGCGAGCATCGGGTCGTACGACGTCGTCACCTCGGTACCCGTCTCCACCCAGCCGTCCACGCGCACGCCCGGCGGGAACTCGACCCTCGTCAACAGGCCCGCGCTGGGCCGGTGTTCGCGTGAGGGATCCTCGGCGTAGAGGCGGGCCTCGACGGCGTGGCCGTGCGGTGGGCCCGGTTCGCGGACGACGTCCGTCTCACCGCGGGCCAGGCGGAGCATCCAGGCGACCAGGTCGACGCCGTAGATCTCCTCGGTGACGGGGTGCTCGACCTGGAGGCGGGTGTTGACCTCCAGGAAGTACGCTTCCTCGCGGGCGGCGTCGTAGACGAACTCGACGGTTCCGGCGGAGCGGTAGCCGACGGAGGCGCACAAGTCGCGGGCGCTCGAAGCGAGTCGCCGACGCACGTGCGCGGGCAGCCCCGGCGCGGGCGCCTCCTCCAGCACCTTCTGGTTGCGGCGCTGGAGGGAGCAGTCGCGGTCGCCGAAGGTGACGACCCGGCCGTCGCCGTCGCCGAAGACCTGCACCTCGACATGGCGGGCGTGTTCGACGAGACGCTCCAGGAAGACGCCGGCGGAGGAGAAGGAGGCGGCGGCGACGCGCTGCACCCGCTCCCAGGCCTCGGCCAGTTCATCGGCGGAACGACATGCCGACATGCCGATACCGCCGCCTCCGCCGGTGGCCTTGAGCATGACGGGGTAGCCGATGACGGCTGCCTCGGAAAGAGCCTCCCGCACAGACGCCAGCAGCCCCGTCCCCGGTGCCAGCGGCACCCCTGCCGCCTCGGCCGCCGCCCGTGCCGTGTGCTTGGCGCCGAACAGGTCCAGCTGCTCGGGCGTGGGACCCACGAACACGATCCCGGCCTCCTCGCACTGCCGCGCGAACGAAGCGTCCTCGGACAGGAAGCCGTAGCCGGGATGGATCGCGCCCGCGCCCGAGTCCTTGGCCGCCTTCAGCACGAGGTCGGCGTCGAGGTACGACTCCTTCGCGGGCGCCGGGCCGAGCCGTACCGCCTGGTCGGCGAGCCGGACGTGCGGTGCGGAGCGGTCGGCGTCGGAGTACACCGCGACCGTCCTCAGGCCCAGCTCACGGGCCGTACGGATGATCCTCACCGCGATCTCGCCCCGGTTGGCGACCAGCAGCGTGTCGAAGGTCATGTGCCCGCCTCGGTGATCGTCATCTCCACCGCCGTCGGCTCGAAGCCGTTGCACGGGTTGTTGATCTGGGGGCAGTTGGAGACCAGGACCAGGACGTCCCGATCGGCGCGGAGCGTGAGCGACAGGCCCGGCGCCGAGAGACCGTCCACGATGCCGAGCGTGCCGTCCTTCTCGACGGGCACGTTCATGTACCAGTTGATGTTGGAGACGAGGTCGCGCTTGCCGAGACCGTGCCGCGCGCCCTCGGCGAGGAAGTTGTCCACGCACGCGTGCTGCGACCAGGTGTGGTGGCCGTAGCGGAGGGTGTTCGACTCCTTGGAGCAGGCGCCGCCGACCGTGTCGTGCCGGCCCACGTCGTCCGCGACGACCGTCATCAGGGCAGTGTGCTCGTTCGACAGCAGCACGCTGCCCGTGGTGAGGAAGATGCCGCCCTGCGCGTGGATCGTGTCGGGGGCGCTGTAGCGCACGGACGTGTCGTGGGCGTCGTAGACGAGGAAGTCGACGGCCTGGTTGCCGTGCAGGTCGGTGATGGTGAGCGTCTCGCCCGCGCTGATCACGGACGACCAGGCGGCCCGCGCCGGAACCACGGTCTTCGTACTCATGCGATCCCCCTCGAGGCAAGGAACTCGGCGGTGTTCAGGAAGGCGCGGCGGCCCTCGGGTGTGGCGTCCCACAGCGGGTTGCCGGGCCGGGTGGCCTCGGCACGCCAGGCGAGCACCTCCAGCGGGGTGCTGACGTACTCGGGGCGCGGGTCGGCCGGGTGGGGCACGTTGGCGAGGAGGACCGTGACGTCCTGTTCGGCGCGCAGGATCACGCTGCCGCCGGGACCGGCCGAGCCGGTGAAGTCGAGGGTGCCGTCCTCGCGGACCTCGACGCCCTGGAAGAAGGAGAGGGACGGCGGCAGGTCGCGCGGTGCGAGGCCGTTCTTCGCCGCGGCCAGCTTGAACAGCTCGCGCCCGGCGGGGGAGGGGCCCTGCGGAGTGCCGTCGCCGTACCGCTCCGCGTTGCGGACGAGGGTGGAGGTTCCGCACAGGGCGTCGTGCCGGCCGGAGGTGTCGGCGATCACCGAGGCGAGCACCCGGCCCTGGTCGGACAGCAGCAGCCGGCCCTCGCCCAGGTAGGCGTTCCACTGCACCTTCACCGTGTCGGCGACGTTCAGCCGCTCCCAGGGCCGGTCGGCCGCGTACAGCAGCAGATGCGCGCAGGCCTCGCCGCGCGGGTCGGTCAGGCGCAGTTCGGTGCCGCGGGCCAGCACCCGGTGCGTGTAGTTGCCGCCCGCCACCGTTTCCGCCCACACCAGGTGGCCCGCCTCGCAGGGTGGGGCCGGCCAGTTCGCGGCCGGTACGACGGGCATGGCCTCGGTGTGCGTGCCCTCCTGGGCGCGCGCATGGGCGCGGGCTCCGTACGCGGTCTCTGTCGCCATACCGGCACCTCCGGCTCTCGGCTTATTTCTGTCGCTCGACAGAAATTAAGGGCGCGGTGGGTCGTGGCCGTTGCGGGCCGGTTGCCGGTCGGTTGCCGGACCCTCACCAAGATCGCCGTACGGGGCGGTGTGCGAGGATCGAACACATGGGGACAGCGGACGGAGACCGGAGTCGACGGGTCGGCAGGCCGCGGGCCGCGCAGCGGCCGGACAGCGGTCTCGAGCCGCGCGAGGAACTCCTCGTAGCCGCCGCGGAGTTGTTCACCACCCTCGGCTACGCGGCCACCTCCACCCGCGCCGTCGCCGAGCGCGCCGGAATGCGCCAGGCGTCCATGTACCACTACGTCTCCGGCAAGGAGGAGTTGCTCGCCGAGCTCCTGGAGTCCACCGTCACGCCCTCGCTGGCGTACGCCCGTGAACTCCTCGCCGACGACACGACCCCGGCCGAGGGCCGGCTGTGGGAGCTGTGCCGCGCCGACGTGGAGGTGCTGTGCGGCGGGCCGCACAACCTCGGCGTCCTGTACCTGCTGCCCGAGGTGCGCGCCGAGCGGTTCGCCGGCTTCCATGCCGTCCGGGCCGAACTCAAGGACGCCTACCGGCAGTTGCTGGCCGCGACGCGGGCCGGCGGCGCGCTCGCCAAGAGTGAGCTCGATCTGCGGACGGATCTGGTGTTCGGGCTGATCGAGGGAGTCATCCTCGTGCACCGCTCCGATCCCGAGCGGCCCGTGTCGGCGTTCGCGGAGGCGGCGGCGGACGCGGCTCTGCGCATTGCCGGAGTCTGAGCGGGGTAACGATCCAGAGCCCGGTTCCGGGCTTCTTCACTCGTTACGGTGAGTGATTTTCGTACGCCTGTGCGCAGTGACGCAGCGTGTGCGAATGATCTCCGAGTGTGTAAATGGAGTCGAGCGTACCCCTGCCGCCGACCCCATTTCAGGCGCTTGCTGAATATGACACGGCGATGATCCGGTCGGACTAAGCTCGCCCGCAGCGCACCGAGTTGAGATGTATTCGTGCGTTTGTTCCCGAAAACACCGAAGATCCCGACAGATCCATGACGTACCCCCCTGCAAGCTCCCCCGAACCCCAGCCGATTTGTTTCAGAGGGCCCACATGGTGAGTGTTCAATCCCCTCCAGGTCGCCGTGAACTTTCGTACGCGCGCGTGCTGTTGCCGCCCGGCATAGTGATGGCCGCGGCGACCGGGGCCGCCGTCGCCGTGGTGACGGAGCCGGCCCGGGTGGCTGTCGGCTGGTGCGGCGCCGTCGCCACGCTCCTGGTGATCGCGACGGCAGCCGAAGCGGTGCGCCGCGGCCGCACCCTGCGGAAGGAACGTGCGGACCACGCCCGTCACACCGCGTATCTGGAACGGCGCATCGCCGCCCACGACGACGAGATGACCCGCCTCGCGAAGGAGATCGCGCCGACCGCGCTCCACTATCTGCGCGGTGGGAATTCCCCCAGAGAGGTGATTCTCCAACTCGGCGACATGGACCCCGCCTGGCGCGACCTCCCCGAAGCCCAGGTGTCGCTGATCCGGACGGTGCTCGACATCGTCGACCAGGAAGAGACGCTGCGTGACGCCACGCAGCGCTCCTTCGTCAACATCGCCCGGCGCGTCCAGGCGATCGTCCACCAGCAGGCCAACGAACTCCGCGAGATGGAGGAGGACCACGGCCGCAACCCCGAGGTCTTCGACGACCTGCTGCGCATCGACCACGGCACCGCGCTGATCGGCCGCCTCGCCGACTCCATCTCCGTCCTCGGCGGCGGCCGGCCGGGCCGCCAGTGGCCCGAGCCCGTCGCGCTGTACAGCGTGCTGCGCGGCGCCATGTCCCGGATCCTGGAGTTCGGGCGCATCGACCTGACCTCCATCGCCAAGGTCAACGTCAAGGGCACCGCCGTCGAGCCCGTCATCCACGCCGCGGCCGAACTCCTCGACAACGCCACCCGCTACTCGCCGCCGCAGACCAAGGTGCACGTCACCGCCACCGAGGTGCAGACCGGCGTCGCCATCGAGATCGAGGACTCCGGCGTCAGCCTCAGCGAGGAGGCCCGCGCCCGCGCCGAGGGCATGCTGGAGCGCGCCATGGCGGGCGTAGACCTGCAGGACATCGGCGAATCGCCGCGCCTGGGTCTGGCCGTCGTCGGTCGGCTCTGCCGTACGTACGACATGAAGGTCTCGCTGCGCTCCTCCGCGTACGGCGGGGTCCGTGCCGTCCTCGTCGTGCCGAGCGACATGCTCACCTCCGAGCCCGGTGTCGGACTCGCCCACGGCATCGGCGCCACGGCGCTGCCCCAGCCCGAACCCGGCGCTCTCCCGGGGCCCAAGCGCAGGCCCAAGCTGCGCCGCCCCACCAGCCCCAAGTTCGTGACGCCGGTCTCGCTGGAGGACGACGTCCCCGAGGTCACCGAGTGGACGGCCAACGGCCTGCCGCAGCGCCGCAGCCGGGTCAAGACCTCGCTCACCCAGCGGTACGCCGAACAGGCCGCCATCGAACAGGCCGAACGGGAGGGCCGGCCGACCATCTGGTCGACCGCCAAGCGCGAGCCCGAGCCCGAGCCGCAGCCCGAGGAGAAGACGCCCGAACCCCCACCGGGCCTGTGGGTCCAGGCGTTCTTCGACGGACTCAAGCGCCCGGACCCCAACGCATTCACCCAGCCGACCAACGAACCGGCCCGCGTCGAGGCCGACGACGAGGGGGACCTCAAGTGATCCAGCAGCGAGGCAACTTCGACTGGATGCTCACGGACCTCGCCAAAGGCGTGCCGGGCATCCAGATGATCGTGGTGCTTTCCGCCGACGGCCTGCGCATCGCCCGCCACGGCGGCGACCCGGACACCGCCGACCGCGTCGCCGCGGCCTGTGCGGGCCTGCAGAGCCTGGCGAGCGCCGTCGCCCAGGAGATCCCGGGCAGCGACGGCGAGATGAAGATGGTCCTCATCGAGATCAACAGGGGCTACTTCTACCTGATGGCCGCGGGCCCCAACGCCTATCTCGCGGTGCTCTCCGACGTGCGCGCCGAACCCGGCTTCATGAGCGCCCGCATGAGCGACCTGGTCGTCCGGATCGGCGCGCATCTGACCAGCCCGCCCAGGCGCAACGGGCAGAGCGTATGACTCCTCCGCAACGCCGGCGGCGCTACGCCCAGCAGGAACCGGAACCTCAGCCCCCACAGCAGGGACAGCGACCCCCGCAGGAGGAGGAGCAACCGCCCGAGGGCCAGAAGAAGAACCCCGAGCGGCTGTACGTGATCACCGGACCCGACGGCGTCGAGCGCACCGAACTCGACCTGGTCACGTTAGTCGTGGCGCGCGCCGACCCGCCGCGCTCCGCCACGCCCGAGCAGGCGGCGCTGCTCCGGCTGTGCACGGCCCCCCTGTCCGTGGCCGAGTTGTCGGCCTATCTGAGCCTGCCGTTCAGCGTGGTGAGCGTCCTGGTCACCGAGCTGCTGACGGCCGAACTGGTGACGGCGCGCGCCCCGATCATCCGCCAGGCGCTGGCCGACCGTTCCCTCCTCGAAGCGGTGATGCATGGACTTCAAAAGCTCTGACACCATCCCGGGTCCCCGAACCGAGGACCAGCTTCCGCACACCGCCGAGGCCGCGGTGAAGATCGTCATCGTCGGCGGCTTCGGCGTCGGCAAGACGACCATGGTCGGGTCGGTCAGCGAGATCAAACCGCTGACCACCGAGGAGACCATGACGCAGGCCGGTGTCGGCGTCGACGACAACTACGGCTCCGAGTCCAAGACGGCCACCACCGTGGCGATGGACTTCGGCCGGATCAGCATCACCGACCAGCTCGTGCTGTATCTCTTCGGCACCCCCGGGCAGGAGCGCTTCTGGTTCCTGTGGAACGGGCTGTTCGAGGGCGCGCTCGGCGCGGTCGTGCTGGTCGACACCCGTCGGCTGGAGGTCAGCTTCGACGTCATGGGACGCCTCGAAGAGCGCGGCGTGCCCTTCGTCGTCGCCATCAACTCCTTCCCGGACGCGCCCCGTTACCCCGTCGAGGAGCTGCGCACCGCGCTCGACCTGAGCGAGGACATCCCCATCGTCGAGTGCGACGCGCGCCGCCGCGCCTCCAGCCGGGACACCCTGATGACCCTCATGCGCTTCCTGCACGGCCTCGCCATGACGGGCGCGCTGAGGTGACCGCCGTACCCACTCCTCGTCCCCAGACACAGACACAGACACACACAGACACCGGATCCACCGCGGAGCGACCACTGTGACGCCTGAATCCCACTCCCCGACCGGTACGGACCCCAGCCTCGGCCCGCCGCCCGGCTGCCCCGCCCACGGCCCCGCCCACGGCCGCGGCCCCGGCGGGCTGCCCCGGCTCTACGGCCCCGAGGCCCAGGACCTCAGGTCCCTGTACGAGAAACTCCGGGAGGAACACGGCCCGGTGGCGCCCGTGCTGCTCCACGACGACGTGCCGATCTGGGTGGTACTCGGCCACACCGAGAACCTGCACATGGTGCGCTCGCCCGGGCAGTTCTGCCGGGACGGCCGCACCTGGACGCCGCTCGTCGAGGGCATGATCAAGCCCGACCACCCGCTCATGCCCCACTTCGCCTGGCAGCCCATCTGCGCCATGGCGGAGGGCGACGAGCACCTTCGGCTGCGCGGCGCGGTCACCGGCGCCATCTCGACCATCGACCACCGGGGCCTGCGCCGCCACATCAACCGGCACACCCAGCGCCTGGTCAACCGGTTCTGCGAAGAGGGCGCCGCCGACCTCGTCAGCCAGTTCGCCGAGCACCTGCCGATGGCCGTGATGTGCGAGATCCTCGGCATGCCCAACGAGTACAACGACCGGATCGTGCAGGCCGCCCGGGACATGCTCCGGGGCACCGAGACCGCGATCGCCAGCAACGCCTACATCATGGAGGCCCTCGGCCGGCTCACCTCCCGCCGTCGTGCACGGCCCGAGGACGACTTCACCTCCCACCTCCTCAACCACCCGGCGGGACTCAGCGACGACGAGGTCAGGGAGCACCTGCGGCTCGTGCTGATCGCCGCGTACGAGGCCACCGCCAACCTCATCGCCAACGTGCTGCGCATGGTGCTCACCGACCCGCGCTTCCGCGCCCAGCTGAACGGCGGCCAGATGACGGTGCCGGAGGCGGTCGAGCAGTCCCTGTGGGACGAGCCGCCGTTCAGCACGGTCCTCGGCTACTTCGCCAAGCAGGACACGGAGCTCGGCGGTCAGCGCATCCGCAAGGGCGACGGGCTGCTCCTCGGCATCGCACCGGGCAACGTCGACCCGCGGGTGCGTCCCGACCTGTCCGCCCACATGCAGGGCAACCGCTCCCACCTCGCCTTCAGCGGCGGCCCGCACGAGTGCCCCGGCCAGGACATCGGCCGTGCCATCGCCGACACCGGCGTCGACGCCCTGCTGATGCGGCTGCCCGACGTCGAACTCGACTGCGACGAGGACGAGCTGACCTGGACGGAGTCGATCGCCTCCCGCCATCTGGTGGAACTGCCGGTCCGGTTCCAGCCGAAGCCACAGCAGGACGTGAAGGCCAAGCCGGGGCTCGCCGCGGTCCCGCCCCAGCGGCCCGCCTGGCAGATCGGCACTCACCAGCCGGAGCCGAAGCCGGCGCCCGCCTCGGTCGCCGAGCCCCAGCCGGCCGCCGCCCCGCCGCAACCCGCGCCGACACCGGAACCGGCCCGGCCTCGGGGTGCCTGGCGGCGCTTCCTGTGCTGGCTGCGCGGTTACTGACCGGCGGCCCAGCCGTCGTACGACGTCCACGCCTGAAGGACCCGACCGCTGCGGAACCGGTGCTCCGCCCCCGTGACCGGATCGGTGAACTCCAGGCTCCGCGCGAGCAGTTGGAGCGGACGCCGGAAGTCACCGGCTGGCACGGGGCCGGTCACCACCGGGTAGAGCGGATCGCCGAGGATCGGCACGCCGAGCGCGTTCATGTGGACGCGCAGCTGATGGGTCTGCCCGGTGGCGGGCACCAGCCGGTACCGGCCGAGCCCGTCGGCCCCGCTCTCGCGGTGCTCGACCAGCTCGACACGGCTGACGGCGTTCGGCTCGCCCTCCACCTCGTACGCGGCCAGCACCCCGCGCTCCTTCACGATCCGGCTGCGCACCGTCCGGGGCAGGGTGAGCGCGGGATCGTACGGCGCGACCGCCTCGTACTCCTTGCGCACCCGCCGGTCGCGGAACAGCGCCTGGTACGCCCCGCGCTCCTCGGGCCGCACGGTGAACAGCACGAGCCCGGCGGTGAGCCGGTCGAGGCGGTGCGCCGCACTGAGCGTGGGCAGGCCCAGCTCCCGGCGCAGCCGGGCGAGCGCGGTCTCGGTGATGTGGCTGCCGCGCGGGGTGGTGGCCAGGAAGTGCGGCTTGTCGACGACGACGATGTGCTCGTCGCGATGCACGACCTCCAACCGGAACGGCACCCGCACCTCGTCCGGCAGCTCCCGGTGGAACCACACGAACATCCCCGGCACGAACGCCGCGTCCGGCACCACCGCCCGCCCGTCCGCCCCGACGATCTGCCCCGCGTCGAACATCCTGTCGACGACCCCGGCACCCGCTCCGGACAGCCGCTCCACCAGATGCTCCCGCACGGTGGCCCACGCCCCCTCGACAGGCAGCCGCACCCGCACCGGATCCACCCCCGCGCGCTGCGGCAGGGGGGAGGGCGGGATCCGGGTCTTGCGTCTCATCACCCGCCAGCGTAAGCGCCGCTCAGACCGGGACGGCCTCGGGAGCGACCGCCGTACGGGCCTTGTACGCCCGGTAGGCCACGCCCAGGGCGATCGTGATGCTCAGGAAGAGCACGGTGAAGTACTGGAAGTACCAGTGCCCGCCCGCCGGGTCGTACACCGCCGCGCGCGGCCAGGCCAGGTTGACGGTCATGAACAGGCCGTACAGCAGGGCCAGCGCGTTGACCGGGACGCCCCACCGGCCGAGGGAGAACAGCCGGGCGCCCGTCTCGTCCGTGCCGTCGGTGGTGAAGCGGCCGCGCAGGCGGCTGACCAGCAGCGGACCGGTGACCATCGCGTAGGCCAGGTACAGCATCACGATGCAGGTCGTGCCGATGGCCAGGAACGCCTCCGGGGAGGCGAAGTTGAGCAGCAGCAGGGCCGCCGCGAGGACGCCGACCACCAGGGCGGGGGCGCCGGGCATACCGGTGCGCGGGTTGACCTTGGCGAGGCGGCCGGCGAAGGGGAGCTGGCCGTCGCGGGCCATGGAGAACAGCATCCGGCAGGCCGATGTCTGGATCGCCAGGGTCGCCACGGCGATCGCCACCACCACGTCGGCCAGCAGCACGCGGCCCACTCCGTCGCCGAGGCTGCTGGTGAGGACGTAGCTCAGTCCGTCCACCGCGAGGCGCCCGTCCGTGAGGCTGGGCGCGGCGAGCAGACCGCCGAGGACGATCAGGCCGCCCAGCAGGCCGGCCGCGCCGAGCGCCGTGAGGATCGTGCGGGGCGCGGTACGGCGCGGATTTCGGGTCTCCTCGCTCATCTCACCCGCGCTGTCGAAGCCGATCATCACGTACGCCGCCGTGAACGAACCCACGAGCAGCGCGCCCAACAGGCCGGACTGGGCGGCGCCCTCGGTGTGGAAGGTGATGCCGGGGGAGCGCTGGGAGTGGGTGAGCAGCAGGACGACGATCAGGATCGCGCCGATGATCTCGGCGGTGACGCCGACGCGGTTGATCACGGACATCACGCGGTTGTCGAGGATGTTCACGAGCGTCGTCAGGGCCAGCAGGATCACACCGAGGACGGCCGCGTTGGCCGCGCCGTCCGCCGAGGTGGGCGCGGAGTCGGTGCCGATCAGCTGGAAGCCGGACCAGATGGCCGGCAGCACCATCTGCAGCGCCAGCGCCGCCGCCGCGACCACCACGACCTGCCCGATCACCATGATCCAGCCGGCGAACCAGCCGAAGGTGACGTTCGACAGGCGGGACGACCACTGATAGATGGCGCCGGAGATCGGATAGCGCGCGGCCAGCTCGGCGAAACAGGCGGCCACCAGCAGCTGCCCGACCAGCACCGCCGGCCAGGTCCAGAAGAAGACGGGGCCGCCGAAGGCGTACCCGAAGGCGAAGAACTGGAAGACGGTGGTCAGGACGGAGATGAAGGAGAACCCGGCCGCGAAGGACGCGTACCGGCCCAGGCTGCGGTGCAGTTCCTGGCGGTAGCCGAACGCGGTGAGGGAGCGGTCGTCGGGGGAGTGCGGCGGATCGGGACGTACGTCGGCGGGGGTGGTTGTCGTCACGGCGGCACCTGCCTTCGGCGCAGGGGAGCGGGAGGGAAACAGAATTCCTGTCGAGTGACAGAAATTAGGGAGGGGCTGTTTCACGTGCGTCACGTCGCCATGTCGGGTGCGGGCCCAAGTCCTCACGCTCTTGCCGTGCCCGCCGAATCGCGATACATCGTGTCCATTGACGTTTTTGTGCGACTCGAGATATGTTCGGCTACGGATATTCGGAAGCGAGGGATGTGCGGAAGTGAGGTGGGTCCGTCGTGGCCGTGAAGCGCCGCAAGCTCGGCAACCCGCTCGCGCTCGCCGTGCTGGTGACCCTCTGGCAGAAGCCGATGCATCCGTACGAGATCGCCCAGACCCTGCGCCGTCAGGGCAAGGACACCAGCACGAAGATCAACTACGGCTCGCTCTACACGGTCGTGCAGAGCCTGGAGAAGCACGGCTTCGTCGAGGTGACGGACGTGGAGCGGCAGGGCAACCGGCCCGAGCGCACGGTGTACGGGCTCACCGAGGCCGGCCGCGCGGAGATGACCGAGTGGCTGTCGGACCTCGTCGCCGTCCCGGCGAAGGAGTACCCGATCTTCGAGACCGCCCTGTCGCTGCTGGGCGCGCTGTCTCCCGACGAGGTGGTGCGGCTGCTGGAGGAGCGGCTCAAGTCGCTGGAGGTTCAGGCGGCGAGCGGCCGGGGGGCACTGGAGAAGCTGTACGAGACGCTGCCACGGCTCTTCCTCGTCGAGACCGAGTACCAGTTGCACATGGTCGAGGCGCAGGCGGAGTGGGTCCGCGGTTTCCTGGAGGAGATCAGGAAGGGCTCGCTGCCGGGCGTCGAGGAGTGGCGGCGGTTCCACGAAACGGGGGAGTTGCCACCGGAGTTCATGTAATGAGAAGGACCCCGGCCGGGCTGTTGCAGCAGCCCCGCCGGGGTCGCGAACCCCGAACCGACATCCGCCGTGAGACGGAACCGGGCGATCGAGGTGCGGCACACCCAGGATAGCCCGGCGCTGCTCACGCGGATCAGTTGTCATCCGCTCATTCAGGAGAGCAGCCATGATGCATACGCGTGCGCCCGCGGTCGAGGCGCGTCAGCTGATCAAGACCTATCCCGGTGGCGTCACCGCCCTCGGCGGCATGGACATCACCGTCGAACCCGGCACCGTCTTCGGCCTCCTCGGCCCGAACGGCGCCGGAAAGTCCACCACCGTCAAGATCCTCACCACCCTCGCCCGCCCCGACTCCGGCTCGGCCACCGTCGCCGGCCACGACGCACTGCGCCACCCGGACCGGGTGCGCCGCGCGATCGGCGTGGTCGCCCAGGGCTCCGGCGCCGACCCGGTCGCCACCGGCCGGGAGAACCTCCGGCTCCAGGGCAGGCTCTACGGACTGAAGGGCGGCGCGCTCGAGAGCCGGGTCGACGAACTGCTGGAGCGCTTCTCGCTCACCGACGCCGCCCGGCGCCCGGTCAAGGGCTACTCCGGCGGCATGCGCAGGCGCCTCGACGTCGCCCTCGGCCTGGTGCATCGGCCCGAGGTGCTCTTCCTCGAAGACCCACCACCGGCCTCGACCCGGAGGCCCGCGGCGCGATGTGGGACGAGATCGGCCGCCTCGCCGACGAGGAGGGGCTGACGATCCTGCTCACCACGCACTACCTCGAGGAGGCCGACCGGCTTGCCGAGCGCGTCGCCATCGTCGACCGCGGCCGGGTCGTCGTCGAAGGCGCCCCCGACTCCCTCAAGGGCGAACTGCACGGTGACGCCGTCCACATGGAACTGCGCGAAGCGGTCGGCGAAGCCGGCCGTACGCTGCTCACGGGCGCCCTCGGCGGGCTGTCGGGCGTGCACGACGTACTGGTCGACGGGCGCCGGATCAGCGTCCGCGCCGACGACGGAGCCGCCGCCACCCCCGCGCTGCTCGGCGCGCTCGAACGAGCCGGGGTCGGTGTCGCCACCGCGACCCTCGCCCGCCCGTCCCTCGACGACGTCTACCTCCGTTACGCCGGCCGCCGTTACTCCGAGGCCGAGAACGACCAGGAGCCTGTCCTCGCCGGAGGTGCGCGATGAGCACGGCCGTCTCCCAGACCTGGTACATGACGCAGCGCCAACTCATGGTGTTCGTACGGCAGCCCGCGTACGCCCTGATCACCCTGGTCCAGCCGGTGATCTGGCTGTTCCTGTTCGGCAGCCTCTTCAGGAAGGTCGTCGAGCTCGGCGGCTTCGGCACCACGTCCTACCTCGACTACCTCGTCCCGGGCGTGGTCGTGATGAGCGCGCTGAGCTCCAACATGTGGGCGGGGATGACCACGTTGGACGAGATCCAGCGCGGCACGCTCAACCGCTTCCTGACCACACCGGTCGGCCGGGCCGCGCTGATGAACGGCAATGTCGTCAACAACGGCCTGGTCACCGCCCTCCAGTCGGTGATCATCGTGCTCCTCGGGCTGCTGGGCGGCGCCGACTACCCGGGCGGCCTCGGCGGCGTGGCCGTCCTGGTCGTCGCCTCCGTGCTGCTCGGCACGGTCTTCGGTGCGCTGTCCAACGCGCTGGGCATGCTGGTGCGGGAGCGGGAGTCGATCATCGGGATCAACACCTTCCTGCTTCTCCCGCTGACGTTCCTGTCCTCCGCCTTCATGGCGCCGGCCCAGATGCCCGCGTGGATGCGGCACGTCGCCGACTTCAACCCGCTGAACTGGGCCATGGTCGCGGGCCGTTCGGCGCTGTCCGCCGACCCCGACTGGGGTGACGTACTCAGCCGTGGGGGAGCGCTGCTCGCGCTGGCGGTGGCGGCCGTATGGCTTTCGATCCGGACGTTCCGCTCGTACCAGCGGTCGGTGTGAGCGTCCGGGCACAGTGAAGGGGCGGCAACCGTGAAGGTGCCGCCCCTCAGAGCTCGAACAGCCTGGTTCAGGCGGCAGGTGCCGCCCCCTCCTGCTCTGCCTCGATGCGCGCGTTCCAGTCCCGCTTGGCGGCCTGCCAGCCGTCCTCGTTGTGGCCCAGGCGCCAGTAGCCGGAGATCGACAGGTCCTCGCGCGGGACGCCGCGCTCGACCCGCAGCAGCCGGCGCAGCTCCTTCACCCAGGCCGCCTCACCGTGCACGAACGCGTGCACGCGGCCCTCGGGGAACTCCAGCGCCCGAACCGCCTCGGCCAGCGCCTCGCCGATGGGCCGGTCGCCGCGGTGCAGCCAGACGACCTCCACATCGGAGTCGATCTTCTGCTCCTCCTCCGGCCCGGCGACCTCGACGAAGGCATGGGCGCGGGCGCCGTCGGGCAGCGCCTCCAGGGAACGGGCGATCGCGGGCAGCGCGCTCTCGTCACCGACGAGCAGATGCCAGTCGGCGGCGGGGTCGGGGGCGTACGCGCCGCCGGGGCCCATGAACCACACGGTCTCGCCCGGCTGGGCGCGCAGCGCCCACGGTCCGGCGAGCCCCTCGTCGCCGTGGATCACGAAGTCCAGGGTCAGCTCGCGGTGTTGGGGGTCCCAGGCGCGCACCGTGTACGTCCGCGTCACGGGCCACTGCTCGCGCGGGAACTCTTCACGGATGCGCTGCATGTCGAAGGGCTCGGGATAGGTCACGCCCTCGGCCGGGAACAGCAGCTTCACATAGTGGTCGGTGCAGGTGCCCGCCGAGAAGTCGGCCAGGCCCTCGCCGCCGAGCACCACGCGCTGCATGTGCGGGGTCAGCCGTTCGGTACGGACGACCTGCGCGGAGTGGGGTTTCCGCGGCGTGCGTCCCGGTCGTTCTGCCATGGCGGCCTCCCTGTCCATATGCTTAGGCTTACCTAAGTTAGCACCTTCTCCCGCGGTAAAGACCCCCATATTGCGCCACGAGATCTTCGATTACGCCACGAGGGTCGCGAGCAGTCGCTGCAACGACCCGCCCAGTCCCCAGCGAACCGCCAACGCGTCCAGCGCCGCGGGATCGCGCGGCGTACGCGGCAAAACCGTGTCGACGTCCGGCAGCGGGACGTCGTCCGCGACCTTCACGACCTTTGGCGCCACCGCCAGATACGGCCGTGACTCGTCCAGCCGCTTGCGCTGCGACGGCGTGAGCCTGGCCTTCGGATCGTCGACCGCGGCCATGATCCCGGCCAGGTCGCCGAACTCGGCCAGCAGCTTGGCCGCCGTCTTCTCACCGATGCCGGGCACGCCCGGCAGGCCGTCGCTCGGATCGCCGCGCAGCAGCGCCAGATCCGCGTACCCCCTGCCGTCGACCCCATACTTCTCCCGCAGCACCGCCTCGTCGGTGATCTGCAGCGTGCCGACGCCCTTGAGCGGATACAGCACGCGCACCCCGCGCGCGTCGTCCACCAGCTGGTACAGGTCGCGGTCGCCGGTGACGATGTCGACCGGGCCCCCCGCCCGTGCGGTGAACGTGCCGATCACGTCGTCCGCCTCGTACTCCGCCACGCCCACGCGCGCGATGCCCAGCGCGTCGAGGACGGCCTCGATGACGGGCACCTGTGGTGACAGTGTGTCGGGCACCTCCTCCTCATCCGGGCCGACTTCGTGCTCCTCGGCAACGCGATGTGCCTTGTACGAGGGAATCAGCTCGACCCGCCACCCCGGCCGCCAGTCCGCGTCCATGCACGCCACGAGATGGTCCGGCCGATGGTCCTTGACCAGACGGTCGATGAAGTCCAGCAGCCCGCGCACCGCGTTGACCGGTGTGCCGTCCGGGGACTTCACGGACTCCGGCACGCCGAAGTAGGCGCGGAAGTAGAGCGAGGCGGTGTCGAGGAGCATCAGTCGTCCGGTCACGCCTCGCATCATGCCGTACGGCACTGACACCGACCGCCGACGGCAACGCCGTGGGCACAGGTAAACGTCATGTGAAGTGGAGCACGCGTGCGTTTGACCCGCAGGCGTTCGGGCAGGCGCCGCCTCGGAGCGATGCCGGTTGCGCATTCAACAGTTTGCGGCCCTTCGTCTCCTTGCTTGCCGTCGAGACGAGAGGTACGCGTGTCAGCCAGACTTGAGGCCGAAAGGCTTTACAAGGTGTTCGGTAAACGGCCGGACGAGGCAGTCGAGCAGCTCCGAAAGGGAGCCGACCGGGAGGAACTGCGCGCCGGCGGCACCACCGCGGCCGTGGTCGACGCCTCCTTCACCGTGGAACCGGGCGAGATCTTCGTCGTCATGGGCCTGTCCGGCTCCGGCAAGTCCACGCTGCTGCGTATGCTCAACGGCCTCCTGGAGCCGACCGCGGGGCACGTCCGCTTCGACGGCCAGGACCTCACCGCGCTCACCGACCGCGAACTGCGCGAGGTACGCGCGAAGAAGATCAGCATGGTCTTCCAGCACTTCGCGCTCTTCCCGCACCGCAGCGTCCTCGACAACGCGGCCTACGGCCTCGCGGTCCAGGGCGTCCCCGGCGCCGAGCGCGAGAAGCGCGCCACCGAGGCACTGGCCATGTGCGGACTGGCCGGCTGGGAGAAGTCCTGGCCGGACGAGCTGTCCGGCGGTATGCAGCAGCGCGTGGGCCTGGCCCGCGCCCTGGCCACCAACGCCGACCTGCTCCTCATGGACGAGTCCTTCAGCGCGCTGGACCCGCTGATCCGCCGTGACATGCAGGACCAGCTGATCGAGCTCCAGAGGAAGCTCAAGAAGACCATCGTCTTCATCACCCACGACCTCAACGAGGCCATGCGCCTGGGCGATCGCATCGCCGTCATGCGTGACGGCCGTATCGTCCAGATCGGCACCGCGGAGGACATTCTCATCCGCCCCGCGAACGACTACGTCGCCTCCTTCATCCAGGACGTCGACCGCTCTCGCGTGCTGACCGCCGGTGCCGTCATGGACGGGGACGTCCGTGGCGACGAGGTCAGCTGCGGCTGCGAGACCGCGACGCCGGACACGCCGTTCACCGAACTCTGCGCGATCAGCGCCCGCCTGACGCACCCCGTGGCAGTCGTCGACGCGAAAGGGAAACTCGTCGGTCGCGTTCCCAGACAACGCCTCGTCGGTTTCCTCGGCGACCAGCAGGGCGAGCCCGCGCCCTGCGACAACCCGCGCGGAACCCGCGAGGGGAAGGTGATCGAGAATGCCTAGACTCCATTTCGGTGACTGGGTCGAAGACCTGGTGGACTGGCTGCAGTCCCATCTGAGCTTGCTGTTCGATGTCGTCAAGGCCGTGCTCGGCGGCATGTACGACGGCGTCGACGCCGTACTCGGCGGTGGGGAACCGCTGTTGATGGCGGGCATTTTCGCCGTGATCGCGTGCTGGCTGCGCGGCCTGCTGCCCGGTGCGCTGGCCTTCGTCGGCATGGCCCTGATCGACTCCCTCGGGTTGTGGGACGACGCGATGGACACGTTGTCCCTCGTCCTCGTCGCCGCGGTCATCACCGTCGTGATCGCGGTTCCCCTGGGCATCTGGGCCGCCCGCAGCGATCGGGTCAGTGCCCAACTGCGGCCGGTACTCGACGTCATGCAGACGATGCCGGCCTTCATCTACCTCATCCCCGGCGTCATGTTCTTCGGCGTCGGTACCATCCCCGGTCTCCTCGCGACGATCATCTTCGCCATGCCGCCGGGCGTCCGGATGACCGAACTGGGCATCCGGCAGGTGGACGGCGAACTGATCGAGGCGGCCGACGCGTTCGGCACCAGCCCGCGCACCACCCTGACCCGGGTGCAACTGCCGCTCGCCCTGCCGACGATCATGGCCGGGGTCAACCAGGTCATCATGCTGTCCCTGTCGATGGTCGTCATCGGCGGCATGGCCGGGGCCGGCGGCCTCGGCGAGCAGGTCTACTCCGCGATCACCCAGCTCCGGGTCGGCCTGGCCGCCGAGAGCGGCGTGGCGGTGGTCCTCCTCGCCATGTACCTGGACCGCATGACCGGAGCGCTGGGCGAGCGGGTGTCCCCGCTCGGTCGCCGGGCGGCGGCCAAGGCGGCCGCCGTCGCCGCGGGGCGAGTGAAGTTCACGCGTTACAAGCCGAACGCCGCGGTCGCGGTCATCGGCGTCGTGGTTCTCGCGCTCGTCGCGGGCGGCATGAACCTGGCCGGCTCCGACGACTCCCAGCAGGCCGCAGGGAGCAGCAAGAACGTCGGTGAGGGCAAGAAGATCAACCTCGGCTACATCCCCTGGGACGAGGGGATCGCCACGACGTACCTGTGGAAGGAGCTCCTGGAGGAGCGCGGCTACGAGACGGACGTCAAGCAGCTCGACCCGGGACCGCTCTACTCCGGCGTGGCCCGGGGGGACATCGACTTCCAGACCGATGCCTGGCTGCCCACGACGCACAAGGCGTACTGGGACAAGTACAGCTCCCAGATGGAGGATCTCGGTTCGTGGTACGGGCCGACGTCGCTCGAGTTGACGGTTCCGTCGTATGTGAAGGGCATTGATTCGCTGGCGGATCTGAAGGGTCAGGGGAAGAAGTTCGGCGGCAAGATCATCGGTATTGAGGCGAGTGCCGGGATGATGGGGACGCTGAACTCGAAGGTCCTGAAGGCTTATGGACTCGATGGCGAGTACAAGGTGGTGTCGTCGAGTACGTCGTCGATGCTGGCGGAGCTGGACCGGTCGATCAAGAAGCGTGAGCCGGTGGTGGTGACGCTGTGGTCGCCGCACTGGGCGTACGGGAAGTACGACCTGAAGAAGCTCAAGGACCCGGAAAAGGCCTGGGGTGAGGGCGAACAGATCCACACGGTCGCGCACAAGGGCTTCAGTCAGAAGGACCCGGTCGTCGCGCAGTGGCTGAAGGACTTCAAGCTCACCGAGCAGCAGCTGACCAGCCTGGAGAACGACATCCGTGCCGCGGGCGAGGGCGCCGAGCAGGACGGCGTGCGCACGTGGCTGAAGAAGAACCCCGGGCTGGTCGACCAGCTCGCTCCGGTTGCCGGTGGCGCGAAGGCGCAGGGCAAGGACGCGGGGAAGACGGTCGACATGGGCTACTTCCCGTGGGACGAGGCGATCGCCGCCACCTACCTCTGGCAGAACATCCTGGAGGACCGCGGCTACAAGCCCAACGTCGAGCAGCTCGATCCCGGCCCGCTCTACACCTCGCTCGCCCAGGGGCAGATGGATGTCCAACTGGACGGCTGGCTACCGACCACGCACAAGCAATACGTGGACCGCTACAAAGGCCAGTTGGAGGATCTCGGTTCGTGGTACGGGCCGACGTCGCTCGAGTTGACGGTTCCGTCGTATGTGAAGGGCATTGATTCGCTGGCGGATCTGAAGGGTCAGGGGAAGAAGTTCGGCGGCAAGATCATCGGTATTGAGGCGAGTGCCGGGATGATGGGGACGCTGAACTCGAAGGTCCTGAAGGCTTATGGACTCGATGGCGAGTACAAGGTGGTGTCGTCGAGTACGTCGTCGATGCTGGCGGAGCTGGACCGGTCGATCAAGAAGCGTGAGCCGGTGGTGGTGACGCTGTGGACGCCGCACTGGGCGTACGGGAAGTACGACCTGAAGAAGCTCAAGGACCCGGAAAAGGCCTGGGGCGAGGGCGAACAGATCCACACGGTCGCGCACAAGGGCTTCAGCA
Organism: Streptomyces sp. NPDC002838; assembly: GCF_040295365.1. Lineage (NCBI taxonomy): Bacteria > Bacillati > Actinomycetota > Actinomycetes > Kitasatosporales > Streptomycetaceae > Streptomyces > Streptomyces sp. NPDC002838. The sequence continues at coordinate 53,316 of NZ_JBEOVF010000014.1, forward strand.
AGGAATTCCCCGAGTTCTCCGGCTGGCTGAAGAATTTCAAGCTGACCGAGGAACAGCTCGCGTCCCTCGAGGTGGAGATTCAAAAGGGAGGCGCCGGGAACGAGAAGGCGTCCGCGAGGAAATGGCTGGACGCTCAGCCGGGGCTTGAGGACAAGCTGGCTCCGGTGGCCTGAGGCCTGACGATTGGTTTCCGCCTCCGGATTCGCATCGGAGGTGCGGGTGGAATGGTTTCCGGGAAATTTTGGAAACCATTCCACCCATTTTTCGTTCTGCGGGGATTTCCCCGTGCCCGACCAATGAAGGGGGACGTTCATTCGCTGCCGGCGGTTATACGGCACGGAACGTCTCCGGCGGGCCTCCGGCCGGGGCGGCGTGTGCCACGGATGGCTGGGCCGAGGGATGTTTCGTCAAGGAGGGCGACGAGATCCGGGTGCGGGACACCCGCGGCGACCGGTATCACGCCGCCGTCCACTGGTGGCTCACCGGTGGCAGTGCCGGCGACGACCGCCTCTGCCACGACCACGCGGGCAAGGCCGCCGGCTGGACGGTGTGCGACGGGCTCTCCGGCGTCATCGCCGAGAACAAGAACATCACCATCTGGCCGAAGACGATGGACGGCGACCAGATCGTCCCCGACGGGGCCGGCCCGCAGACGATCGCAGCAGGATCCTGACAGTGGCGGGAGCCATGGTGAGCGCGGTCGTCCTGGCCGCCACGCCCGCACTGGCGACCGAGTCCGTCAAGCAGACGGCGACGAAGGACGGCTCCGCCCCGCCGAGCGGCGCTCCGTGCTCGGTGGGCAAGGGGGTCACCGTCTGTTTCCAGAAGGCGGGAGACCTCATCTGAGTGCGGGACGAACAGGCGGACGGCCACCACGCCGTCGGCGGCTGGGGTTTCGGCGACGGCGAGACCGACGTCTGGGACCAACGAGTGCCACGACCACCTGGGGCCGTCGGCCGGCTGGACCCGTTGCGGGTGGTCCGACACGATCGGCGAGAGCCGCGTGATCACGTTCCGCGGGACCGAGTTCGACGGCAGCACGCCGAAGCTCAACGGTGACGCCGGACCGGCCGCGGGCTCCAAGGCGTCCTGAGGGGCGAGGTGGGCTCTCCCCGGCTTCACCCTCACCCCCGGGCGGGGCCCACCTTCTCGGGACACTTCCCTATCCTCGCGTCAGCGACAGCAGCTCCCGTGCCGGTCCCACCGGTCGGTGGCCCGTCGGCCACACCGCCCTCAGGTCTCGCGCCAGTGACACGTCCTCCAGCGGCACCCTCACCAGGCGGCGCATCGCCAACTCCTCGCCCACGGCCAGTTCGCTGAGCACCGCCGGTCCGGCCCCGCTCACGGCCGCCGCCTTCACCGCCGTGGTGGACGACAGCTCGATCAACGGCCGTGCGAGCCCGCCCAGCGCGGCGTCCAGCACCTGCCGTGTCCCCGATCCCTTCTCCCGCAGGATCAACGGAGTCGCCGCCAGTTCCGACGCCTCCAGCGGACGGCGCCGACGTGCCCAGGGATGCTTGGGTGCCGTCACCACTATCAGATGGTCGTGGGCGATCACCACGGAGTCCAGGCCCGTCGGCACATTGAGTCCCTCCACGAATCCGAGGTCCGCCTCGTCCGCCAGCAGCCGCTCCGCCACCGCCGCCGAGTTGCCCGCCAGCAGCGACACCGCCGTGTCCGGCCGCTGGGCGCGCAGCGCGAGCAGCCAGCCCGGCAGCAGGTACTCGGCGATCGTCATGCTCGCCGCCACGCGCAGACGCGAGTCCCGGCGGTCCCGCAGCGCCTGCGCTCCCGCGTCGAACGCCTCCGCCGCCTCCACGATCCGCCGCGCCCAGTCCGTCACCAGCGCACCGGCGTCCGTGAGCCGGGAGCCGCGCGGTGAACGGTCCACCAGCGCGACGCCCAACTGGCGTTCCATCGAGCGGATCCGGCTGCTGGCCGCCGGCTGCGTGATGCCCATCTCGCGCGCCGCCCCGCCGAGACTCCCGAGCCGCGCCACCGCCAGCAGCAGTTCCAGCGCCCCGAGATCCGGTACCCGGTGCGCCAGCGAGCCACCGGCCACCGACCCGCCGTTCTGCTGTTCCCCAACGCCGCTCATAAAGACACCTTATGCCCTAATAGAGTCATACTCCCTGGTCGGGGGCGTCCACCGGCGAGACGGTGGACACATGGTCACCGCCGTCCGTCACCTCGGGCCGAACTGGTACGCCACCGTCATGGGCACCGCCGTCGTCGCCACCGCGGGAGTCGCCCTTCCCGCGCACATCCCCGGCCTGCGCACGGCCTGCACCGCCGTCTGGTCGGCTCCCTGGCGTCCTCGCCGTCCTCTACGGCGTCCCCGTCATGGGCTTCGCGCTGCTGTGGCTGGGCCTCGCCACCGCCCACGTCCTGCGCGCCCGGCGGCAGGGCATGGGCTTCGCGATGACCTGGTGGGCGTTCACCTTTCCGGTGGGCACCTGCGTGACCGGGACCGCGGCGCTCGCACGGCACACCGGGCTGCTCGCCTACGGCTGGCTCGCGGTCGGGCTGTACGTCGTCCTCGTCGCCGCCCTGGGCCACCGCCGCCCCGCACACCGTGCGCGGCCTGGTCAACGGCCGGCTGCGCGCAGCGCCTCGCCCAGCAGTCGTGGTGCCTCGGCCAGCGACGGTCCGTACCACGTCAGGTGCCGCCCGCTGACCAGCGCGCACGGCAGCCCCGGGAAGGCCTCCGGACCGTCGTCGGCCGTGAAGCGGTACGGCTCGTCCGGGAGCACGACCACGTCGGGTGCCGCCGCCCGGAGGTCCTCGACGGGGATGCGCGGATAGCGCTCGGCGTGCGTCGCGTACAGGTGGTCGACACCCAGGCGGGACAGGACGTCACCCGCGAACGTGTCCCGGCCCAGCACCATCCACGGGCGGCGCCAGATCGGTACGACCGCTGTCGTGCGGTGCGCCGGCGGTGGCAGCGCCGACCAGGCCTGCTCCGCCTCGTCCAGCCAGCGTGGCCGGGCCGGCGCCCCGCACGCCTGAAGCACCCGTGCCAGTTCCTCGAAGGACTCCGGTACGTCGCGTACCTCGGTCACCAGTACCTCGACGCCTGCCGCGCGCAGGGCGGCCAGGTCGGGGGCGCGGTTCTCCTCCTCGTTGGCGATCACCAGGTCGGGGGCGAGGCCGATGATCCGGTCGACCTTCGGGTTCTTGGTACCACCGATTCGGGTGACGTCCAGGTCCGCCGGGTGCGTGCACCAGTCGGTGGCGCCGACCAGGGTGCCGGGGACCGTCGCGGCGACGGCCTCCGTGAGCGACGGGACGAGCGAGACGACCCTCACTGGCGTGGCCGGTCCTGGACCGCCTCGATGTGCTCGGCCACCGCGACGACGACCACGCGGGTGTCCGCCACCGTCGCCCGCCAGCGGTGGCGGACCCCGCCGGTGAGATACAGGGTGTCGCCGCGGCCGAGACGGTAGGCGCGGCCCTCCGCCTCGATCTCCACGCCGCCGTCGGCCACGTACATCAACTGGTCGTTGCGGTACTGGAACTCGCGGCCCGCGTCGTGGTCGCCGGTGAACTCCGAGGCGTGCATCTGGTGGTGACCGCGCACCAGGGAACGCATCTGGGGTGCGAGCGTCGACTCGACGCCCTCCGCGCGTACGACGTCGACGCTGCACGCCGGGTCGGCGGCGGCGAGGAGTTCGACGGCGGTGGTGCGCAGGGCGTCGGCGACCTTCTCCAGGGAGCTTCTGCTGGGCCGCGCCCGTTCGTTCTCGATCTGGCTCAGGAAGGGGACCGACAGGCCGCTGCGCTCGGCCACGACGGCGAGGGTGAGCTCCAGCGACCGGCGCCGACGCCGTACGGCCGCGCCCACCCGAAGGGGCTGCTCTTTGTAGTCGCCCATCGCTCCGGCTCCCTCCTTCGCTCGTCGTCGCGCTGCCCGTGCGCGCCGGCCGCGGCGCACCGCTTCTGCTGAGTTGTCTGCACCTTACGCATGTTCGGCAAACCGTTTCATGCGGCCGTCACATCGATGTCACATTGGGTGTCCTCGTACCTCACAGTTCGCGCCAGTGGATCAGCCGCCGGGCCTGGCCGGGAGCGAGTTGCCTCTCCGGGGCGAAGGGGCTGACCAGCAGCGCCGGACGGCCGTCCGGGCCGGTGAGCAGGGCGGCCGCGGGACGGGCGAACGAGCGCTGCCTTTCAGTTCAATGCGCGAGCGGCCGTCTGTGTTCCCGCCCGTCCCAGGCTCGCAGGGCCCGATCGAGCCGGTGATCAGGGGTGCGTGCCCGGTTGTGAAGACGGTGAAGTCCGGGCAGTGATGTAGCGCTATGTGGTTGGCCGGATTCATCCCGTGCTCGCGACGGTCCGTACGGCGCCTGTCGGCGCAGGTGCGGCAGCGGCGAGCAGTGGCCGGGCAACGGGCCTGCGCGCACTCCGGCGGAAAACCCTTGGCGGGCCCCCGCCGCGGCCCCGCACCATGCCTGCATGAGCTTCCCCGCCCCACCCGCCACCGGCACCCGTACCCCCTGGAACGGCCTCCCGGAGTCGGTGCGCGATGCCATCGCGGACCTGCTCGGCGCCCCCGTGGTGCACGCCGTCACCCAGACCGGCGGCTTCTCGCCCGGCGCGGCCGTCCGCGTCCGCACCGCCGATGGACGGCGCGCCTTCGTCAAGGCGGTCAGCGGGGACGCCAACCCGCAGAGCCCGGGAATGCACCGCGCCGAGGCCCGCAACGCCGCCGCCCTCCCGCCGAGCGTGCCCGCGCCCCGCCTCCTCGGCACCTACGACGACGGCACCTGGGTCGCCCTCGCCTTCGAGGACGTGGACGGCCGCCAGCCCCACGTCCCGTGGCGTCGGGCCGAGTTACGGCGCGTCCTGGACGCCGTAGCCGAACTGAGCCGCACCCTCACTCCCTCCCCGCTCGACGCCCCGCCCGCCGCCGAGGACCTCGCCGGCATCTTCGACGGGTGGCAGCGGCTCCTCGCAGAGCCCGGCCTCGCCGCCCGCCTCGGCCCCCGGACCGCCGCAGACCTCCCTCACCTCGCCGAGCTGGCCGCCCCCTGGCCCGAGGCCGTCAGCGGCGACACCCTCGCCCACGCAGACCTGCGCGCCGACAACATCCTGCTCACCGCCGACGACCGCGTCGTCTTCGTCGACTGGCCGCACGCCGTACGCGCCGCACCCTGGTTCGACCTGCTGGTCATGCTGCCCTGCGTCCGCGCCCAGGACGGCCCGGACCCGGAGGAGGTCTTCACCGCCCACCCGCTGGGCCGCGACGCCGACCCGGACGCGGTCACCGCCGCACTGGCGGGCCTCGCCGGATTCTTCCTCCGGCACTCGCTCCTGCCCCCGCCCCCGGGCATCCCCACGGTCCGCGCCTTTCAGCGGGCCCAGGGGGAAGCGGCCCTGGCCTGGCTCAGGAAGCGGCTCGCATCGCGGCCTCGACCAGTGCGCGCATGACCCGCAGGTCCTCACCCATCTCCGGATGCCACTGCACGCCCACCACCCAGCGGGGGCCGGGAAGCTCCACGGCCTCCACCGTCCCGTCCGCCGCGTACGCCGACGGGACCAGGCCCGTGCCGAGGCGGTCCACGGCCTGGTGGTGAAACGTCGGCACGGACGTCTCCTCCGGGACGACATCGGCGTACGACGTCCCCGGCACCGGCTTCACGAGGTGCCGGCCGAAGACGCCGGGCACCTCCGCGTGCCCCTCGATGTGCTGCGTGAGCGTGCCGCCCAGGGCGACGTTCAGCAACTGCATGCCCCGGCAGACGCCGAGCAGCGGGACGCCCGCCGTCAGCGCCGCGTCGACGAGCGCGAGCTCCCAGGCGTCCCGAGCGCGCGCGGGCGGCCCGGTGCGGGGGTCGGTCTCGGCGCCGTAGCGGACCGGCTCGACGTCCGGGCCGCCCGCGATCACCAGGCCGTCGAGGCGGGCGACGGTCGCGGCGGCGTGCTCCGGCGCGTCCGGCGGGAGCATCGCGGCCAGCCCGCCCGCCCGCTGCACGAGCCGCGGATACCCGGCGGGCAGCAGCGCGGCCTCCAGCTCCCACACACCCCAGCGCGCCCCGGCCTCCAGGTACGTACTGATCCCGATCAACGGCCTGTCCGCCATGCGACCTCCCGCAATGGAATACCTTTATACCTTTGCCGAGCGTCACCCTGGACGGCAAGGCCGCTCACGCCAGGAACCCCCGCAACAGCGCCGCCGTCCCCGCGCAGTGCTCCCGCATCATCTCCCGCGCCCCGTCCGCGTCCCCGTCGAGCACCGACTCGACCAGCGCGGTGTGCTGGCGCTGCGAGTGCTCCAGGTTGCGTACGAGAAGCGGGATGCAGTCGAGCAGGTCGTTCACCGACGCCCGTACCGCCGCGTACTGCGCGGTCAGCGTCGGCGAGCCGCACAGCTCGGCCAGCGTGAGGTGGAGCAGCGTGTCCAGGCGGCGGTACTCGGTCAGCGGCGCGTCCTGCGTCGCGGCCAGCGCCTCCCGCAGCCGGTCCGCCTGCTCCGCGGACAGGCCGTGCGTCGCGCACAGGCCCGCCGCGCCCACCTCGAGGACCTCCCGGAAGCGCAGGACGTCCTCGATGTCGACCGCGGAGATCCGTCGCCGCAGCTCGTCCTCGCCGCCCGCGTCCGTGCGGGGCAGGACGAACGTTCCGCCGTACCGCCCGCGCCGCGACTCGACCAGGCCCTGGTCCTGGAGCACCTTCAGCACCTCGCGCAGCGTCACCCGGCTGATCCCGAGCCGCTCCGCCAGTTCCCGCTCCGCGGGCAGCCGTTCTCCGCCCGGTACCAGACCCAGCCGGACCACCTGGAGGATCTGCTCCAGCGCCTCCTCGAAGCCGTTGCCCGCCCGCACCGGGCGCAGCACCGGGGTCAGCCGGTCGTCCGGGCCGTCCTCAGTGTCCACCGACATATGGCCGTGCCCCCCTTCCCAAGCAATGGTTCTCACCAATACCTTAGGGCTTCCGGCTGACCGAAGAAGCCGAAGGAGGCTTTCCCGTGGCAGACCGCACACCCCCGCTCGGCGTCGAGGAGCTGCACGCCCTCGTCGCGGGCGGTGAGATCGACACTGTCGTCCTGGCCTTTCCCGACATGCAAGGGCGGCTCCAGGGCAAGCGGTTCGCCGCCCGTTTCTTCCTCGACGAGGTCCTCCACCACGGCACCGAGGGCTGCAACTACCTCCTCGCCGTCGACACCGAGATGAACACCGTCGACGGCTACGCGATGTCCTCCTGGGACCGTGGCTACGGCGACTTCGCCATGCACCCCGACCTGAGCACCCTGCGCCGAGTCCCCTGGAACGAGGGCACGGCCATGCTCATCGCCGACCTCGCCTGGAACGACGGCTCCCCGGTGGTCGCCGCCCCCCGCCAGATCCTGCGCCGCCAGCTGGAACGCCTCGCCGAACACGGCTTCACCGCCCAGGTCGGCACGGAGCTGGAGTTCATCGTCTTCAAGGACACCTACGAGCAGGCCTGGGACGCGGGCTACAGAGGGCTCACACCGGCCAACCAGTACAACATCGACTACTCGGTGCTCGGGACCGGCCGGATCGAGCCCCTGCTCCGTCGCATCCGCAACGAGATGACCGGCGCCGGCCTCACCGTCGAGTCCGCCAAGGGCGAGTGCAACCCCGGCCAGCACGAGATCGTCTTCCGCTACGACGACGCCCTGGTCACCTGCGACCAGCACGCCATCTACAAGACCGGCGCCAAGGAGATCGCCTCCCAGGAGGGCGTCTCGATCACCTTCATGGCCAAGTACAACGAGCGCGAGGGCAACTCCTGCCACATCCACCTCTCGCTCGCGGACGCCGCCGGCAACAACGCGATGGCGGGTTCCCCTCAGGACGAGGGCGGGATGTCGGACGTCATGCGGTACTTCCTGGCCGGACAGCTCGCCGCACTCCGCGACTTCTCGCTGCTCTACGCCCCCAACATCAACTCCTACAAACGGTTCCAGCCCGGCTCCTTCGCACCGACCGCCGTCGCCTGGGGCTACGACAACCGCACCTGCGCGCTGCGGGTGGTCGGCCACGGCCGCTCCCTGCGCTTCGAGAACCGGCTGCCCGGCGGTGACGTCAACCCGCACCTCGCGGTGGCCGGACTGGTGGCGGCCGGCCTGTACGGCATCGAGCAGAAACTGGAGCTGCCGGAGCCCTGTCCCGGCAACGCCTACGCCGCCGACTTCGCGCACGTCCCCACCACGCTCCGCGAGGCCGCCGAGCTCTGGGAGAACAGCCCGATCGCCAAGGCCGCCTTCGGCGACGAGGTCGTCGCGCACTACCGCAACATGGCGCGCGTCGAACTGGACGCCTTCGACTCCGCGGTGACCGACTGGGAACTCCGCCGCTCCTTCGAACGCCTGTGAGGCCCTCCTTGTCCCCCGAGTACGAGCTCGAAGTACTGAACCCGGCGACCGAGGAGGTCGTCGCCACCGTCCCCGGCGCCACCGAGGCCGACGTCGACGCGGCCGTCGTACGCGCCACGCGGGCACAGGCCCACTGGGCCGCCATGGCGCCCGGCGACCGCGCCCGCCTGCTGCGCCGGTTCGCCACGACAGTCGACGAACACCTCGAAGAGCTGGCACGGCTGGAGGTCCGCGAGGCCGGACACACCGTCGGCAACGCCCGATGGGAGGCGGGCAACGTCCGTGATCTGCTGGACTACGCGGCCGGGGGAGTGGAGCGGCTGACCGGACGACAGATCCCGGTGCCCGGCGGCCTCGACGTCACGATCCTCGAACCGCTGGGCGTCGTCGGCGTCATCGCACCCTGGAACTTCCCCATGCCCATCGCGGCCTGGGGCACCGCCCCGGCACTCGCCGCCGGCAACGCGGTGATCCTCAAGCCTGCCGAGACGACCCCGCTCACCGCCCTGCGCCTGGCCGGACTCGCCCTGGAGGCGGGCCTGCCCGAGGGCCTGTTCCAGGTACTGCCCGGCCACGGAGCCGTCGCGGGCAACGCGCTCGTCGAGCACCCCGGCGTGGCGAAGATCGTCTTCACCGGGTCGACGGCCGTGGGCAAACAGGTGCTGGCGAAGGGGTCCGCCCTCCTCAAGCGCGTCACCCTCGAACTCGGCGGCAAGAGCCCCAACATCGTCTTCGCCGACGCGGACATCGAGGCCGCCGCCGCAGCGGCTCCGATGGCCTTCCTCGACAACTCCGGCCAGGACTGCTGCGCCCGCACCCGCATCCTCGTCCAGCGCTCCGCCTACGACCGCTTCCTCGACCTCCTCGCCCCCGCCATCGAGTCCGTCCTCGTCGGCGACCCGGCGGACGAGCGGACGAACATGGGCCCCCTGATCTCCAAGGTCCAACTGGACCGCGTGCGGTCGTACGTCTCCGACGACGCCGAAGGCATCCGCGGCAAGGCCCCCGAAGGCCCCGGCTTCTGGTTCCCGCCCACCGTCCTGACCGGAGTCGACCCGCACGCGCGCGTGGCCGTCGAGGAGGTCTTCGGCCCGGTCGCCGTAGTCCTGCCCTTCGAGGACGAGGCGGAGGCGATCCGGCTCGCGAACGCCACCGACTACGGCCTCTCCGGCTCCATCTGGACCCGGGACGTCGGCCGCGCCCTGCGCGTCTCCCAGGCGGTCCGCGCGGGCAACCTGTCCGTCAACTCCCACGCCAGCGTCCGCTACTGGACCCCCTTCGGCGGCTTCAAGCAGTCCGGCATCGGCCGCGAACTCGGCCCGGACGCCCTCACCGCCTTCACCGAAACCAAGAACGTCTTCATCAGCACGGAGGGCCCCGCACAGTGACCGAAGAAATCATCTGCCGCCGCCTCGTGGGCCGTACCGCCGTCGTGACCGGAGCCGGCAGCGGCATCGGTCTCGCCACCACGCGCCGACTCGCCTCCGAGGGCGCGCACGTCGTCTGCGGCGACGTCGACGAGACGCGTGGCAAGGCCGCCGCCGAAGAGGCCGGCGGGACCTTCGTGAAGGTCGACGTCACCGACCCCGAGCAGGTCGAGGCGCTGTTCAAGACGGCCTACGACACCTACGGCAGCGTCGACATCGCCTTCAACAACGCCGGCATCTCCCCGCCCGACGACGACTCCATCCTGGAGACCGGCCTGGAGGCCTGGAAGCGTGTCCAGGAGGTCAACCTCACGTCCGTGTACCTGTGCTGCAAGGCCGCGATCCCGTACATGCGGCGCCAGGGCAAGGGCTCGATCATCAACACCGCGTCGTTCGTGGCCCGGATGGGCGCGGCGACCTCCCAGATCTCGTACACGGCCTCCAAGGGCGGCGTCCTCGCCATGTCCCGCGAACTGGGCGTGCAGTTCGCGCGGGAGGGCATCCGGGTCAACGCCCTGTGCCCCGGACCGGTCAACACCCCACTGCTCCAGGAGCTGTTCGCGACCGACCCCGAGCGGGCCGCCCGCCGGCTCGTCCACATCCCGCTCGGCCGGTTCGCCGAGGCGGAGGAGATCGCCGCCGCCGTCGCCTTCCTGGCCAGCGACGACTCCTCCTTCGTGAACGCCACCGACTTCCTGGTCGACGGCGGAATCTCGGGGGCATACGTCACACCGCTGTAGGCCTCGCCCAGGACCTAGAGTGCCGGAATGAGCATGACGCCCCCGCCCGGCTGGTACCCCGACCCCCACGCTCCCCACCTGGAGCGCTGGTGGGACGGGACCGCGTGGACCGAACACCGGCGTGCTCCCGAGGCACCCGGGCCGCCGCAGCCGGCCGGCGGGGCCTCCGGACGTGCGAAGGCCGTCGCCCTCACGATCGCCGGGGTCGTCCTCGTCGCCGCGATCGTCACGGGAGTGGTCGTACTCGGCGAGGACGACGACGGCGGCGGCACGGTGGCGGACACTCCACCGACGTCCGTCACGCCCACCACGTCCACGGCCTCCACCGCCCCGACGCCGACCCCCTCCGAGCCGTCCGCCGACGACCCGGCCGTCGTGGTCGACGAACTCAACGGCATCACCCTGCCGTTGCCCGACGGCTGGGTCAGGCCGGAGAACGTCGCCGAGGACGACGTCGTCATGACCACGGACGGCACGTACGACTGCCCGGCCGGCGTCGGCATCTGCAGGCACGGCACGGTCTTCTCGCGCACCGTGACCGAGAACGACGAGAAGTCCCCCGAGGCCCTCGCCAAGCAGGACATCTCGGAGGCCGCCGACGACGCCTACGACCGCGACGCCCTCGGCCGGCGCCTCTACGGGGGCATCGAGTCGCACAAGACCGTCAAGTCCGGGCAGGTCGCCGTGGCGGGACGCGCCGGGTACCTCGTGCGCCGGCAGGTGACGACGGCGGACGGGCCCGGTGGCTATGTGCAGTCGCTGGTGTTCCCGTCCAGCGTCGGCAGCGAGTCGCCGGTCCTGGTGCGGTTCGTCTTCGACGCGGGGCCGGACGGACCGCCGCTCGCCGACATGGACCGGATCACCGAGGGGATCCGGTCGATCGACGACGCGGACACGGGCGGCGGCGTGGGCAGCAGCCTCGGCCCGCCCGGCTGACCTACAGGAACGTGCGGCCCTCGCCCCGGTACGTCGGGACGGTCGCCGTCACCGCGTCCCCCTCGATCAGGTGCAGCGTCTCGAACCGCTCGCACAGCTCACCGGCCTTGGCGTGCCGGAACCACACCTTGTCGCCGATCAGCAGGTCGTCGGCCGGCGAGCCGAGCAACGGCGTCTGCACCTCGCCCGGCCCCTCCTGAGGGTCGTACTTCAGCCCTTCCGGCAGATACGGCACCGGCAGCCGGTCGGGCCCGGCCGCACCCGAGGCGGGATAACCGCCACCGAGGACGGTCACGACGCCGACCCCCGGCCGCCGTACGACGGGCTGGGCGAACAGCGCGGCCGGACGGCCGCTGAAGGACGTGTAGTTGTCGAACAGGCGCGGTACGTACAGCCCCGACCCGGCGCCGATCTCGGTGACTGCGTCCTCCGCGGCGGTGTGCTGCACGCTGCCCGTGCCGCCGCCGTTGACGAACTCCAGGTCCGGCACCACGGCCCGGACCGCGCGCACGACCTCGCCACGCCGCTCGGCGAGTTCCCGGCGGGCGGTGGCCTGCATCAGCCGTACGGCCCGCGAACGCAAAGGCCGCCCGGCGACGGCGTCACCGACGCCCGCGACATGCCCCTCGTACGCCATGATCCCGACGACCTTGAACCCCGGTCGCCGGGCCACGACACGGGCCATGTCGGCGACTTGGGCGGGGGAGTGCAGCGGCGACCGACGGGCCCCGACCCGCACCCGCCCCCCGAGCAGCTTCAGCGAGGTGTCCAACTCCAGGCAGACACGGATCACTTCGCGCCCGCCGTCGCGTGCCTCGTCGATGAGCCTGAGCTGCGCCGGGTCGTCGACCATCACGGTCACGGCGGCGGCCAGCTTGGGATCGGAGGCCAGCTCGGCGTACCCGGCGCGGTCGGCGGACGGATAGGCGAGCAGCACGTCGTCGAAACCACTCCGCGCCAGCCACAGGGACTCGGCGAGGGTGAAGGACATGATGCCCGCGAAGCCGTCCTTCGCCAGGGCGCGTTCGAGCAGGGCACGGCAGCGTACGGACTTGCTGGCGACCCGGACCGGCTTGCCCCCGGCCCGGCGGACGAGGTCGTCGGCGTTGGCGTCGAAGGCGTCCAGGTCCACGATCGCGAGGGGGGCGTCTAGATGGGCGGTGGCCCGGTCGTAACGGGCCCGGTCGGCGGCGCGCGCAGTCATGAACGCAGCCTGCCAGACAGGATTACCGCAGGGTAGGGGGACGTTCCGGGCAGATGCCCCGGGGTCGCGGACTGGTTCCCGTTCGCCCAGGAACAACCCGTAGAGTGACGCGCACGCACGGAGGACCGTTCCGCCCCCGGTCGCACGCCCGCGCCGGGATGCCGGTCCGCCCGTGCGGGTATGCGTGCCCGGGACGGCCCAGTCCGCGCCGGGCGCGGATGTCGGCGACAACGGCCCGCGTACGAGGAGACGGCCCGGGCCTGAGGAAACGGGGGGTGCATGAGCACGGAAGCGCGCCGCGCCTCCATTCCTCCACGCCCACCCCAGCCGCCGACGACGGCAGAGGCGGACGGCGACGAGACGGGCACACAAGGGACTCGGACGGCGGGCCGTCAGGGGTTCGACGGGGCCGGGCAGCAGGAAACCGGTGGATCAGGCCGCCAGGTGTTCGACGCGACCGGGCGGCAGAGGAACGGTGAGGCGGGCCGTCAGCCGTATGACCCGGCGGGCCGTGAGTGGTCCAGCGGGTCTTCGGCCCCGGCGCGGCCGACCGCGCAGCCGGAGACCGAGTCCGGGCCGGCGACCTCCCGTGGTGTCGTTTCGGAGCCGGGATCGGCGTCGGGTGCCGGGCCGACCGTGTCGTCGGCCCAGGCGTCGACGGCCGGTGACGGCTCCGGTGCCGTCGCGTCGCCCCGGCGTGGCGGCGAGGACGACCGCGGCGGCGAGGCCGACGGGGGTGGCCCGGGATCCACCTCGCGGCCCTTCCGACTCCGCTCCCCGAACCCGTGGGCCCCGTCCCCCCGCAACCCCACCTCCCCACCCCCGCCCAAGGCCTCGGCCCGCTTCCCGGACACACCGCCGACAGCGGGCTGCGAGACGCGCCAGGAGAGCACGGGCACGGCCACACCGGGCGCGGCACCGCCTCGCCCGAACGCCGGGCCGGCCGTGTCGCCCTCCGCACCGCCCCGCTCGAGCGACGGTCCGACCGCCAACGATCCTGCCGCGCCGGGTGTCGTACCGCCTCGCCCGAGCAGTGGCCCGACCACGTCGGCCTTCGTACCGCCCCGGCGGAACGCCGGGCCGGCCGCGGCGAACGTCGGGCAGTCCCGTCCGAGCAGCGGGCCGACCACCGGGTCGAGCGTCACACCGCCTCGCCCGAGCAGCGGGCCGAGCCCGTCGACCTCCGTACCACCCCCTCCGAGCAGCGGCCCGACCGTGCGGAGCGCCACCCCGACCCGCCCCGGCACCGGACCGACCGCATCGGCCCCCGTGCCGCCCCGCCCGAGTCATCGGCCCCCGATACCGCCCCGTCCGACCGGCGCGCCCGTCGAGACCGCGTCGGAGACGACCTTCCGGCTGCGCCCGATCCCCGCGGATCCTCCGCCGGAGTCGGACAGCCGCCGCCGGGACGCCGAGGCGTACGGACGTACGGGGCCGACCGGCGTCGGCGGGCCCCGTGGGTCGGACGGCCGTCCGGATTCCGCGCCCGGCAGCCGTACCGGTTCCGGCACGTCGGGCGCACCGTCCGGCACTCGGCCGGGTGGCTCGGCCGCGCCCGTCCCGCCGGGCTTCCCGCCCCGCCCCGAGCGGGGGCCTGCCGTTGCCGGGAACGACTCGCGTGCCTCCTCCGCGGGCGGTATGGGCCCCTCCTCCGCGACCGCCGGGGAAGGGCGCGGTCCCCGTATCCCGTCCGCACCCACCGCCCCGCCCCGCTCCACCGCCACCGCCGGTGCCGACTCCACCGTCCTGTCTCCGGACCCGTCCCTGTCCTGGAGCGCCCCCATGGCGCCGGGTGGGGTCCCCGGCGCTGCGCGGCCCGTCGTCTCGTTCGGGGAGCCCGAGGGGTACGACGACCGGGCGCGGCCGCGTCCGCTCGGTGTGTGGGTGCGGCCCCGGGTCGCCGCGGCGGCCGCCTGTTTCGTGCTCGGCCTGGGGCTCATCGGCGGTGCCCTGACCGGGAGTTGGCTCATCGGAGACCCGAGGGAAACCGGCCCGAGCGACACCTTCGCCGCGGCCGGCGGCCTGTGGCACAGCGTCCCCGTGGACCAGTTGTTCCCGCCGACCGTGGAGGGCCAGGGCGCCGGCCCCGGCGGCGCCGACCGGACCTGGACCCGGATCGCCGTCGCCCCCGACAGCGGCTGCAAGGGCGCCTTCGACCCGCTGCTGCGCAAGGCCCTCGGCTCCGCCGGCTGCGAGCGGCTGCTGCGCGCCACCTACACCGACGCCACCCAGAGCTACGTCACCACCGTCGGCCTGCTCTTCACCAAGGCCGACGCCGCCGCCATGACCTCCCTCAGCACACGGTTCAAGGCCGAGGGCCTGGGCAAGCGGACCGACCTGATGCCCCGCCCCTACGCCGCGAAGGACACCGTCGCCGCCGACTTCGGCCCCGAACAGCGCGCCTCCTGGACCGTCTCCGTCCTCACCGAAGCCCCGGTGGTCGTCTACGCCGTCTCCGGCTGGGCCGACGGCCGCACGGTCGACGATCCGCAGCCCGCCGAGGAGGCCATGAAGTCCGGCACCACCACGGCCCCCGCCCAGGCCGGCCTCGGCAACGAGGCGCAGGGCCTCGCCGACCGCATCGAACGCGGCCTGCGCAAGACCGTCAGTTCGCCCACGGAGAAGCCCTCATGAGCCGCATGAGCATCAGGACCCGCCGGGCCGGCCTGCTGAGCGCCCTCCTCGCCGCCTCCGTGGCCCTCGTCCCGCCCACCGCCGCGCACGCCGACGGCATCCGCGCCCAGCAGTGGGCCCTCGACGCCATGCACACCCAGCAGGCCTGGCGCACGACCAAGGGCGCGGGCGTCACCGTCGCCGTCCTCGACACCGGCGTCGAGGACGACCACCCCGACCTCGTCGGCAACGTCCTCCCCGGCAAGGACATGATCGGCTTCGGCGCGAAGGACGGCGACCGCGCCTGGGCCCGGCACGGCACCGCGATGGCCGGCATCATCGCCGGCCACGGACACGGCGCCGGCGACGCCGACGGCGTCATGGGCATCGCCCCGGAGGCGAAGATCCTGCCCGTCCGCGTGATCCTCGAGGACGGCGACCCGGCCCGCGCCAGGGCCCGCAACACCCGCGGCAACGCCCTCGCCGAAGGCATCCGCTGGGCCGCCGACCACGGCGCCGACGTCATCAACCTCTCCCTCGGCGACGACTCCGCCTCCGCCCACCCCGAACCCGCCGAGGACGAGGCCGTCCAGTACGCCCTGAAGAAGGGCTCCGTCGTCGTCGCCTCCGCCGGCAACGGCGGCGAGAAGGGCGACCACATCTCCTATCCGGCCGCCTACCCGGGCGTGATCGCCGCGACCGCCGTCGACCGCTACGGCACCCGCGCCTCCTTCTCCACCCGCCGCTGGTACGCCACGGTCAGCGCTCCCGGTGTCGACGTCGTCATCGCCGACCCCGACCACAAGTACTACGAGGGCTGGGGGACGAGCGCCGCCTCCGCCTTCGTCTCCGGCGCGGCCGCGCTCATCAAGGCCGCCCACCCGGACCTGACCCCGGCCCAGATCAAGGATCTCCTGGAGGACACGGCCCGCAATGCCCCGAGCGGCGGCCGAGACGACTCCCGCGGCTACGGCTTCATCGACCCCGCGGCCGCCCTCGCCGAGGCCGACCGCCTCAAGCCCGAAGGCCTCCAGGCAGCCGCGTACGGCGACAGGTACTTCGGCTCCGGTCCGGACGCCGACCAGGCGGACAGCGACACCTCCGCCTGGGCGGCCCCGCTCGCGGGCGGCTTCGGCGTAGTGCTGCTGATCGTCGCGGTGGTGCTGTGGCGCGGCCGCCGCACCCCGCGCACCCACGAGGGCTACGACAGCTACGACAGCTACGACGGCTTCTAGAGCACTTGCGGAGCACTCGTAGAACTACGACCGCTTCTAGGGCGTGAATACCGACACCGTCGCCCGCGCCACCGCCTCCACCAACGAAATCCCCTTCGCCTGCGTCGAGTTGCCCTTCGACAGCACGGCCACCAGGTAGTCGTCGCCGTCCACCGTCACGCGCCCGACGCTGTTGATGTCCCACAGACCGGTGGTGCTGCGCGGCAACCAGCCGTTCTTCAGCGCCCACGCCGAACCGTCGGCCGCGGCCGACACCCCCCACTGCTGGCCGACGGCTACCTGCCTCATCAGCCCCCGCAGATACGACCGCGAGGCCTCACTCAGCTCCGAGTCCTCCCCGAACACCTGGTGGAGCAGGGTGAGTTGATCGGCGGCCGTGGTCTGCGTCAGCCCCCACAGCTCGCCGTCGCCGCCCTCGGTACCGGCGAGCCCGAACCGCTCGTTCGCGGCGTCCAGCCCCTGCGCCTTCCCGATGATCCGCCACAGGGCCGTCGCGGAGGCGTTGTCGCTGTCCTCGATCATCGCGGTGGCGTAGGCCTTCTCCTCGGCCGTGAGACGCGTCCCCGCGTCCTGATGCCGGAGCAGCAGCGCCGCGAGGATGTCGACCTTGACGATGCTCGCCGTGTCGAAGACGCCGTCGCCGTACGTCGCGCTCTCGCCGGAGCCCAGGTCCAGCACCGCCACCGACACCTCCGCGGTGTCTTCCGCGCTCACGGCCTTCACGGCGTCGGCCAGCAGCGCGTCGTGATCCACCGTCGGCCGCGCCACCGGTTCCACGGATGCCTCCTCGCTCGCCGGGGCCGAGGGGGAGGCCGACGGCGTCGCCGCCGACGATACGGCGCCCCCACCGGAGTGCGCCTGCGCCTTGACGTACACGGTCCCGGCCGCCGTACCGCCGACGACGGCGACGGAGGCGAGCGCGGTGTACAGCCAGGGGCGGCGCCAGGAAGGGCGGGAGCGGGGGGCGGCTCCGGAAGCGTCCATGCCCGCGATGCTCGGGGCGGCGACTGTGCGGGTTGTTAGACGGAGGTTAGATGTGTGTCAGCGAAATCTGAGAAAGCCGTGAAATGCGTCACGGGCAGGTTTCCGGGCCCGCACAAGCCCAGCAGCATCCTCCCTATAGGGTCGGTGACCGTGGCGAACAAGAACATTCCCGACTCCGGCTTCTCCGACGACGACGGCTCCGCCGACCCCCGGCTGAGCGCGGCGCTCGCCACGTGGGCCGAGGACCGCTCCGCCGAGGGACCCGTTCTGGAGGCGCTCAAGGGCGCCCGGCTGCTCGTCCCCGTCGTCGCGGTCCTCGGCGAGGTGGAGGAGGACGAGAACGGGCTGCGCCGCGAGAAGACCAGCGACATGGCCGTACCGACCCTGAAGGCCGGCAGCCGCGTCGCCCTTCCCGCCTTCACCTCCACCGAGTCGCTGGCCCGCTGGGACCCGGCGGCCCGCCCCGTCGCCGTACCCCTGCACCAGGCCCTGCAGGCCGCCGCGCACGAGAAGGCGGACACGGTGGTCCTCGACCTGGCCGGTCCGGTGCCGTTCGAGCTGACGGGATCCGCGCTGCTCGCGCTCGCCGAGGGGCGTGCGACGGTCGACCCGCTCGCCGACCTGGCCGTCGTCGAGGCCGTCCGCGGTGCCGTCGCCGCCGAGCCCGCCGTGCTGCGCGCCCACCTCGGGCCGGGGCAGGCCGACGGCACCCTCGCCCTCGTACTGGACCCGGCCACGCCACCTGCCGAGGCCGCGCGGGCGGTCGCACAGCGCCTCGCCGCCGACGACACGCTGCGGGCCCGCCTGGTGCGCGGCCTCGACCTGGCACTGCTGCCGGCCGGGGCGACGCCGCCGGGCGAGCCCCTGTACGTACGTCCGTGAATCAGCCGTAGATCGGGCCCGTGTACTTCTCGCCCGGTCCCTGCCCCGGCTCGTCCGGGACGAGCGACGCCTCGCGGAACGCCAGCTGCAGCGACTTCAGACCGTCGCGCAGCGGCGCCGCGTGGAAGGAGCTGATCTCGGTCGCGCTCGCGTCCAGCAGCCCGGCGAGGGCGTGCACCAGCTTGCGGGCCTCGTCCAGGTCCTTGTACTTGTCGCCCTCCTCGGTCAGCCCGAGCTTCACGGCGGCGGCGCTCATCAGATTGACGGCGACCGTCACGATCACCTCGACCGCGGGGACCTCGGCGATGTCGCGGGTCATCTCGTCGAAGTCGGGCTGCTCGGGGGAGCCGGAGGGGGAGGTATCACTCATGCAGGACACGATAGGCGGCGGACGGAGCACCACCCCCGTCGGTCTCGGTTAGCCCTTCCTGGACCGAGCTGCTAACCTTGTGTAACGACCGGCCGGACGCGCCAAGAAGTACACTGCGTGCTCGGCCCACAAGTGGAGGCTCCGATCTCCCACCTGACCGTCCTCCGGGACGGCGGGTCACCCGGTCAGGCGGCCACCATCGTTCCGTACGGACGATGGAGTCGCCCGAAAGCGCGCCCCGCGATCATCGCGGCGGTGCTCCGGTAGTAATGGGAGCCCCGCCTGTGATCGTCCGGGGCATTTTTTGTGCGTCGGCGCGGTTAGGTCTTACGAACAGATACATACGCGGCTGTCCGCCAGACCGCCGTGTGGTGCTAACCGAGGAGGATCCATCAGCGCCGAGCCCCGCATCAACGACCGGATTCGCGTTCCCGAGGTGCGACTTGTCGGTCCCAGTGGCGAGCAGGTGGGCATCGTCCCCCTGGCCAAGGCACTGGAGCTTGCGCAGGAGTACGACCTGGACCTGGTCGAGGTCGCGGCGAACGCCCGTCCGCCCGTGTGCAAGCTCATGGACTACGGGAAGTTCAAGTACGAGTCGGCCATGAAGGCCCGTGAGGCGCGCAAGAACCAGGCGCACACGGTCATCAAGGAGATGAAGCTCCGGCCGAAGATCGACCCGCACGACTATGACACCAAGAAGGGTCACGTCGTCCGGTTCCTCAAGCAGGGCGACAAGGTCAAGATCACGATCATGTTCCGTGGTCGCGAGCAGTCCCGGCCCGAGCTGGGCTACCGACTGCTGCAGCGGCTGGCGGAGGACGTCCAGGACCTCGGTTTCGTCGAGTCGAACCCGAAGCAGGACGGCCGAAACATGATCATGGTTCTCGGTCCGCACAAGAAGAAGACCGAGGCGATGGCCGAGGCTCGCCAGGCGCAGGAAGCCCGCAAGGCCGAGGCGAAGGCCAACCCCGGCAAGTCGCAGAACGCCGCGGAGGCCGAGGACGCCGACATCGCCGAGGACTCCGCCGAGGCTCCTGCCGAGGCTTCCGCCGACGCGTGATCCCCGGGGACGCGAGTCCCCAGGACGTAACCGATACAAGAGCGACGCTCCACCGTGCCCGGTTTTCGTGACCGGGCATCGGAGCGCCACCAACGAGGAGAGAACGGCGCCATGCCGAAGAACAAGACGCACAGCGGTGCCAAGAAGCGCTTTCGGGTGACCGGCTCGGGCAAGGTGCTCCGCCAGCGTGCGAACCGCCGCCACTACCTGGAGCACAAGTCCTCGACGCTGACCCGCCGCCTGGCCGGCACCGTCGAGCTGGCGTCGGGCGATGCCGCCAAGGCCAAGAAGCTCCTCGGGATGTAGTGCGCGCCCTGCGTGGGCAGGGCGCAGCCGATAACCGGGACCAAGCCGTTCTCGGGTCACCCTTGTGACCCAGCTACAAGGAGTTAACAAGTGGCACGCGTCAAGCGGGCAGTCAACGCCCACAAGAAGCGCCGGGCGATCCTCGAGCAGGCCTCCGGCTACCGCGGTCAGCGTTCGCGCCTGTACCGCAAGGCCAAGGAGCAGGTCACCCACTCGCTGGTCTACAACTACAACGACCGCAAGAAGCGCAAGGGTGACTTCCGCCAGCTGTGGATTCAGCGCATCAACGCCGCTGCCCGCGCCAACGGCATCACGTACAACCGCTTCATCCAGGGTCTGAAGGCCGCGAACGTCGAGGTCGACCGCAAGATCCTGGCCGAGCTGGCCGTCAACGACGCGAACGCCTTCGCGGCGCTCGTCGAGGTCGCCCAGAAGGCGCTGCCGTCGGATGTCAACGCGCCGAAGGCTGCGTGACGCTCGCGCCGGCCTTGAGCCGACGTGACTGAACGGACCCGTGGGATTTCCTGCGGGTCCGTCGTGTTGCCCGGTGCGGGTGGGTTCGGCACCGCCGAATTCCGCCGTCGTGGTTGATCGCCGTTGCGGCGGAAAGAAGTTCTGAAAGTGAGCCCCATGTCCCCCGCCACTCCCGAGCTGATCTCCCCCCGTTCCCCCCGCGTCTCCGCCGCCCGGCGGCTCGCCAAGCGGAACTTCCGGGGCAAGGAGCGGCTGTTTCTCGCGGAGGGGCCGCAGGCCGTGCGGGAGGCGGCGGCGCATGCGTCCACGTTGGTCGAGCTCTTCACCACGCTGGACGCCGCGGAGCGGTACGCCGACATCATCGGTGAGGCCCGTGACGCCGGGGCCCGGGTGCACCTCGCCGACGAGCAGGTCATCGCCGACATCTCCACCACCGTCACCCCGCAGGGACTCGTGGGGATCTGCCGGTTCCTCGACACGCCCTTCGAGGAGATCCTCGCGGCCCGCCCCCAGCTCGTCGCCGTGCTTGCGAACGTACGGGATCCCGGGAACGCCGGCACCGTCCTGCGGTGCGCCGACGCGGCCGGTGCCGAGGCCGTCGTCCTGACCGATGCCTCGGTCGATCTCTACAACCCCAAGGCCGTACGAGCCTCCGTCGGCTCGCTGTTCCACCTTCCCGTCGCCGTCGGCGTGCCCGTCGAGCGGGCGCTGGAAGGGCTCAGGGACGCCGGGGCGCGGATCCTCGCCGCCGACGGTGCCGGGACCGACGATCTCGACGACGAGCTCGACAAGGGGACCATGGGCGGGCCGACCGCCTGGGTGTTCGGGAACGAGGCCTGGGGGCTTCCCGAGGAGACCCGCGCGCTCGCGGACGCCGTGGTGCGCGTCCCGATCCACGGGAAGGCCGAGAGCCTGAACCTTGCCACCGCGGCCGCCGTATGTCTCTATGCGTCAGCCCGTGCACAGCGCGCCTCCGGAGGGTGCCGCACCGTCACCGAGAGCTAGTAGGGTGACCAGCTCGGGGGCCCTGCGCCGTCTGAGAGGTGGGGTACGGGGATGAGTGTCGGCACGAGCAGCGCACCGGGAGCACGAGACGTACGGTGCCCGCCCGCGTCACAGCCCGGTGATCTCGCCGAGCTCGGCATCGACCCCGACCAGCTGCCCGACGGCCTCGTCGTCGCCGACGAGCACGGGCGGGTGATCTGCTTCAACGCCGCGGCGGCCCGGATCACCGCCCTCCCCGCCGAGGACGCCCTCGGGCAGCGGCTGGAGAAGGCCCTGCCGTTAGAGGACCTGGAGGGGCGGCGCTGGTGGCAGCTGACCGATCCGTACGGCGGGCTCGCCATCCGGGTCGGACAGCCCGAGCGCAACCTCCTCCTCCCCGGCGGCCGGGAGGTGCTCGTCTCCGCGAAGTACGTGCGGACACGGCCCACCGGGCCCGTCCACCGGGTCGTCGTCTCCCTCCGCGACACCGAGGCCCGCCGCCGCACCGAGCGCAGTCACGCCGAGCTGATCGCGACGGTGGCCCACGAGCTGCGCTCCCCCCTCACGTCCGTCAAGGGCTTCACCGCGACCCTCCTCGCCAAATGGGAGAGGTTCACCGACGACCAGAAACGGCTGATGCTGGAGACCGTCGACGCGGACGCCGACCGGGTCACCCGGCTCATCGCCGAACTGCTGGACATCTCGCGGATCGACTCCGGGCGGCTCGAGGTGCGCCGCCAGCCCGTCGACATGGGCGCCGCCGTCGGACGGCACATCCAGGCGTACGTCGCGGCAGGGCTGCCCGCCGACCGGTTCCTGCTGCGCGTCGAGCAGCCCCTGCCCGCCCTGTGGGCCGACCCCGACAAGATCGACCAGGTGCTCAGCAACCTGCTGGAAAATGCCGTGCGGCACGGCGAGGGAACGGTCACCATTGACATCACGGCCACGGCGTCCCCGCGCGAGGGCGAGGACACCGGCACGTCGGTCACGGTCAGCGACGAGGGGCCCGGCATCCCGGAGGAGTCCATGAACCGCGTCTTCACCCGCTTCTGGCGGG
Organism: Streptomyces sp. NPDC002838; assembly: GCF_040295365.1. Classification (NCBI taxonomy): domain Bacteria; kingdom Bacillati; phylum Actinomycetota; class Actinomycetes; order Kitasatosporales; family Streptomycetaceae; genus Streptomyces; species Streptomyces sp. NPDC002838. The sequence continues at coordinate 75,926 of NZ_JBEOVF010000014.1, forward strand.
GCAGCAAGCGCGGTGGCACCGGCCTCGGGCTCTACATCGTCAAGGGCATCGTGGAAGCCCACGGCGGCACCATCACGGTCGGCCGGGCCGCCGGTGGCGGCGCCGAGTTCCGATTTACGTTGCCCGTGAGCGCTCCGGCCTATCTGACCTGAGCAGCCCGCGGGCGCATTCGTATACCTCCGCCCCGTTAGACTCGGCCTTTGGCACCCTTGTGTCCCAAAAACCGTGACGATCCGTCCACGAGTCGGTGACGGGGACCTTCAGCCAGCCAATCGGAAGCACGGGAAGAGATGTCGGCACCGAATAAGTCGTACGACCCTGTAGAGGTCGAGGCCTTGAAACCGGAAGAGATCGAGCGCATGCGGGACGAGGCGCTCGCCGCCTTCGCCGCCGCGGACTCCCTCGACGCGCTCCAGGAGGCCAAGGTCGCCCACACCGGCGGCACCTCCCCGCTGGCCCTCGCCAACCGCGAGATCGGCGCGCTGCCCCCGCACGCCAAGGCCGAGGCCGGCAAGCGCGTGGGCCAGGCCCGCGGCGCCGTGAACAAGGCCCTGGCCGCCCGCCAGGCCGAGCTGGAGGCAGAGCGGGACGCACGTGTGCTGGTCGAGGAGGCGGTGGACGTCACGCTGCCGTACGACCGCGTACCGGCCGGTGCCCGCCACCCGCTCACCACCCTCTCGGAGCGCATCGAGGACATCTTCGTGGCCATGGGCTACGAGGTCGCCGAGGGCCCCGAGGTCGAGGCCGAGTGGTTCAACTTCGACGCGCTGAACATCGGGCCGGACCACCCGGCCCGCGGCGAGCACGACACGTTCTTCGTGCAGGGACCTCAGGGCGGCACCGAGTCCGGCGCCGTGCTGCGTACCCACACCTCGCCGGTGCAGATCCGCTCCCTGCTCGACCGCGAGCTGCCGGTCTACGTGATCTGTCCCGGCCGCGTGTACCGCACCGACGAGCTGGACGCCACGCACACCCCGGTCTTCCACCAGGTCGAGCTGCTCGCCGTGGACGAGGGCCTGACCATGGCCGACCTCAAGGGCACCCTGGACCACATGGTCCAGTCGCTGTTCGGCGAGGGCATGAAGACCCGGCTGCGGCCGAACTTCTTCCCCTTCACCGAGCCGTCCGCCGAGATGGACATGGTGTGCTACGTCTGCCGCGGCGAGTCCGTCGGCAACCCCGACCGGCCCTGCCGCACCTGCTCCTCCGAGGGCTGGATCGAGCTCGGCGGCTGCGGCATGGTCAACCCGCGGGTGCTCACCGCCTGCGGCGTCGACCCGGAGAAGTACAGCGGCTTCGCCTTCGGGTTCGGTATCGAGCGGATGCTGATGTTCCGCCACAACGTCGATGACATGCGAGACATGGTCGAGGGTGACGTCCGGTTCACCCGGCCGTTCGGGATGGAGATCTGATGCGGGTCCCGCTTTCTTGGCTGCGGGAGTACGTCGACCTGCCGGCGACTCAGACCGGGCGCGACGTCCAGGCCAAGCTCGTTTCGGCCGGTCTGGAGGTCGAGACCGTCGAGCACCTCGGCCACGACCTCAAGGGGCCGCTCGTCGTCGGCCAGGTGCTGACCATCGAGGAACTGGAGGGCTTCAAGAAGCCGATCCGCTTCTGCACGGTCGACGTCGGCCAGACCAACGGCACCGGCGAGCCCCAGGAGATCGTCTGCGGCGCCCGCAACTTCGCCGTCGGCGACAAGGTCGTCGTGGTGCTGCCCGGCGCCACGCTGCCGGGCGGCTTCTCGATCTCCGCGCGCAAGACCTACGGCAAGACGTCCCACGGCATGATCTGCTCCAGCGGCGAGCTGGGCATGGGCGACGACGGCACCCACGGCATCATCGTGCTGCCGCCGGAGGCCGAGGTCGGCAAGGACGCCATCGAGCTCCTGGAGCTGGTCGACGAGATCCTGGACATCGCCGTCACCGCCAACCGCGGCGACTGCCTGTCCATCCGCGGTGTCGCCCGCGAGGCCGCCATCGCCTACGGCCTTCCGCTGCGCGACCCGGCCCTGCTCGACGTGCCCGGCCCGAACGCCTTCGGCTACCCGGTGCGGGTCGCCGACCCGGCCGGCTGCGACCGCTTCACCGCCCGTACGGTCACCGGTCTGAGCCCCGAGGCGCGCTCGCCGATCTGGCTGCGGCGCCGCCTGCAGAAGGTCGGCATGCGCCCGATCTCGCTCGCCGTCGACGTCACCAACTACGTGATGACGGAGCTCGGCCAGCCGCTGCACGCCTACGACCGGGCTCTGGTCCAGGGCACGATCGGCGTGCGCCGGGCCGAACCGGGCGAGAAGCTCACCACCCTCGACGGCGTGGTCCGCACGCTGGACGCCGAGGACCTGGTGATCGCCGACGACCGCGGCCCGATCGGTCTCGCGGGCGTGATGGGCGGCGCGAACACGGAGATCGCCGACCACGACGACCTGGAGAACGCGACGACGGACGTCGTGATCGAGGCGGCGCACTTCAACGCCGTCTCCATCGCCCGTACGGCCCGCCGCCACAAGCTGTCCTCCGAGGCCTCCCGCCGCTTCGAGCGCGGCGTCGACCCGCAGGCCGCGGCCGCCGCCGCGCAGCGCACGGTCGACCTGCTCGTGCTGCTCGCGGGCGGCACCGCAGAGGCCGGCGTCACCGAGGTCATCGCCCCGTCCGCGCCGCACACCATCACCGTCCCGGCCGACCACCCGGACAAGGTCGCGGGTGTCACGTACGGCCGCGAGACCGTCGTACGGCGTCTTCAGGAGATCGGCTGCGACGTGTACGGGCAGGACGAGCTGCTCGTCACCGTGCCGTCCTGGCGGCCCGACCTCCTCGAGGTCAACGACCTGGCCGAAGAGGTCATCCGCCTGGAGGGCTACGAGAACCTGCCCTCCACACTGCCCAAGCCGCCGTCCGGCCGGGGCCTGACCCACCGACAGCGGCTGCACCGCCGCGTCGGCCGGGCCCTGGCCGGGGCCGGATACGTCGAGGCGCCGAACTACCCGTTCGTCAGCGAGCAGGTCTTCGACCAGCTGGACCTGGCGGCCGACGACCCGGCCCGCCGGGTCGTCAGGCTGACCAACCCGCTCAACGACGAGGAGCCGGCGCTGCGTACGTCGCTGCTGCCGGGCCTGCTGGGTGCCCTGCGGCGCAATGACGGTCGGGGCTCGCACGACTTGGCGTTGTTCGAGACCGGGCTGGTGTTCCTGCCGCGTGAGGAGCAGCGGGTCGCTGTTGCTCTGCCCGTCGACCGGCGTCCCACCGACGAGGAGATCGCGGAGCTGAACGCCGCGCTGCCGGAGCAGCCGCGGCACGTCGCCGTCGTCCTCGCCGGCGCCCGCGAGCAGGCCGGCTGGTGGGGCAAGGGCCGTCCGGGCGACTGGGCCGACGCCGTGGAGGCGGCGCGGGTGGTGGCCCGAGAGGCCGGTGCGGAGCTGGTCGTCCGCAGCGGGCAGTACGGGCCCTGGCACCCGGGGCGGTGCGCCGAGCTGGCGGTCGTCGCGGATGGTGCCGAGCGGGTCGTGGGACATGCGGGTGAGCTGCACCCGCGGGTGCTGAAGGCGCTGGGGCTGCCCGCGCGTACCTGTGCGATGGAGATCGATCTGGACGCGCTGGAGCGGGTGGGGGACGGTACGCCGCAGGCGCCGAGCATCTCCACGTTCCCTGTCGCTACGCAGGATGTGGCTCTCGTGGTCGAGAAGTTCGTGCCGCATGCGGATGTGGAGGCCGCGCTGCGTGAGGGTGCGGGTGAACTGCTGGAGGGTATCCGGCTGTTCGATGTGTACGAGAACGAGGAGCAGCTGGGGGAGGGGCGGAAGTCTCTGGCCTATGCGTTGCGGTTCCGTGCGGGTGACCGGACTCTGACCGTGGATGAGGCTTCTGCGGCTCGGGATGCGGCGGTTGCGCTGGCGGGGGAGCGTACGGGGGCTGTTCTGCGGAGTTAGTCGCCCAAGGGGTGGGGACTGCGGTTCGTTGGCGGCTGCGGGTTCGCCGTGGCTTGTCGCGCAGTTCCCCGCGCCCCTTAGGGGCGTTGCGGTCACCTCACTCAATAGGGTGACTTCTCCCAGTGACTGGCCCTTTCTGGGCATCTGGTCGACAGAATCGGACCGGCCTTTCGGGGTCGGTCCGATTGCGCTGTCAGGGCCTAATTGGGGGGCCATCGGCATGATCCGCATCAAGGCTGGGGTTCCCCGCAGGGCGGGGCGGACCCGGACGGACTCACGGGCGCCCGGTCGCCGGGGTCTTCCCTCATGGCTTCGAGGCACCTCTCGGCCCGGCCGCCGACCGCTGCGGCGGGCCCTCGCGCTCGGGCTGCCCACCGCCTGGGGAGCCGTCGCCATCACCTACAAGCTGGCCTGTCCGCTCGCCCAGCAGAACAGCCTCGGGGCACGCGCGGTCACCAGCGCCGTCTTCTTCACCGTCGGCACCGGGCTGATCCTCTACGTCCGGCACACCCTGCTGCGCGAACTCAGGCAGGCCCGCCAGGTCGCGGACGCCGCTCAGAGCGTGCTGCTACGGCCGCTGCCCCCGCGCGTCGACGGACTGAACCTCGCCGCCGCACAGTTGTCCGCCGACCACGGCGCCACCATCGGCGGCGACCTGTACGACGTGGTGGCCACCGAGCACGGCGTACGGATCGTGATGGGCGACGCACGCGGGCACGGTCTCACCGCCATCGGTACGGCGGCCGCCGTCCTGGGCAGCTTCCGCGAGGCCGTGCACGACGAGGCCGAACTCGACGGTGTGCTGCGCCGGTTGGAGCGGGCGCTGGCCAGGCATCTACGCGAGCGGGCCCGCGCCGAACATCCCTCGGCCGGTCCGGCACCCGACAACCCGGTCGCCGAGGAGTTCGTCACCGTACTGCTGCTGGAGATCGACCGGGACGGAGAGGTCCGCGCCCTCAACTGCGGCCATCCGTGGCCGTATCTGCTCAGCGGCACGAGCGTCGAGCCCCTCGCGACCGCGGATCCCCTCCCGCCCCTCGGCCTGTTCCCCCTCCCGCCCGACCTGCCGCCCGAGCGGTGTGGCCACCTGCAGCCGGGCGAGACCCTGGTCCTGCACACGGACGGCGCCGAGGACGCGAGGGACGCGCGTGGCCGGTTCTTTCCCCTGTCGACGGCTCTGTCCGAGGCTGTACGTCGGCAGCCCGTTGGCGCACCTCAGGCGGTCATAAGTTCAGTTTTCACGGCCCTACTGCAACACACGGGCGGGCTGCCTGCGGATGACATCGCCCTACTCGCGCTGCGAAACGAGCGGCAACGCAGACGTGCTCCAGGGGCGCGGGGAACTGCGAGACCAGCCAGAACCAACCCGCAGCCGACAACGCACCTATAGCCACCCGGTGTTTAGTCGCCCGGCCCAGCCAGCGCAGCGCCCGGGCCGCCGCACTGTACGAGGGGGAGCCGACGGCCCGGCCGGCCTCTTTCGAGGCATTTCAGTCAACCGGCTGGAAACTCTCCGCAACAGTGCGCACACAGCGCGGATTCGAGTACTCCGTTCACACCCCGTGTGAAGGCGAACCCACTACTCTGGCGGCACCGAGCCACCGGGGGGCCTCCCATGCAGCCCAACACTCTGCTCGACGCGATCCTGGACGAGGCGGGCATCTCGCACGCGGGACTCGCCGCCCATGTGAACCAGGCGGGGCGGGCGCGCGGTCTCGCGCTCAGATACGAACACACCGCCGTGGCACGGTGGTTGAAGGGCCAGCGCCCCCGCGGCCAGGTGCCCGACCTGATCTGCGAGGTACTCGCCGCCCGGCTGCAACGCCCCGTCACCCTCGACGACATCGGCCTCGGCGTGCCCGGCGAGCCCTCCAGCCCGCACGGCACGTCGCTGTCCGGCTTCGTGGAGCGGGCCACCGCCCTGTGGCGCTCCGACGAGCAGCAGCGCCCGCACATCCTGGGCGCGCCCGCGGTCACCGGCACGCCCGCCGTCATGCCCGTGTGGGAGTGGGAGAACCCGCCCGAGGACGTCGACGTCTCGCGCGGCGGCCGGCACCGGGTCACCTCCGCCGACATCGAGATGCTGCGGGCGGCCCGTGCCCACTACGAGCAGATGTACCGCAAGGCCGGCGGCATAGCGACCCGCACCCGGATCGTCGGCTTCCTCAACGCCGAAGCCGCCCCGCTGCTGCGCGGCAGCTACACCGACGAGACGGGCCGCCAACTGCACCGCGCCACCGGCGGATTGGTCGCGGTCGCCGGGATCTGCGCGTACGACTCCGACGCGCACGGCCTCGCCCAGCGCTACTTCCACCAGGCTCTCCGGCTCGCGAAGGCCAGCGGGGACCGGGGGCTGGGGGCGTACGTGATCGCGCTCCTGGTCAATCAGTCGCTGTTCATACGGGAGTACCGCCAGGCCGTCGCCTTCGCCGAGGCCGCGCTGCGCGCCGCCGGCAGGCACATCACCCCGGCGCTCGCCTCCGACCTGTACGCGATGCAGGCGAAGGCGTACGCACACCTCGGCGACGGCACGAGCGCGCTGTCGTGCATCCGGCGGGCCGAGCAGGCCGCCGAACGCATCCGGCGCGGATACGAGCCCGACGAGACGGGCTATGTCCAGCCGGGACTGGTCAATGTCCAGGTGGCGGAGGCGCTGTTGAGCCTCGGGGAGCTGGCGGCGGCACGGGAGCACGCCATGGCCGCCGTCGACAACCCCGCCCACGACCGGGGCCGGGTGCACCGGCTCGCCATGCTCAGCACCATCGAACTGCGCCAGGGCAACGCCGACAAGGCGGTGGCCACGGCGGTGCAGATGGCCGAGCAGGCCAGGGGGATGGAGTCCCAGCGCCTGCGCGACAGACTCCGGGCCGTCCGCGAACACCTCGTGCGCAGCGGCTGCGCGGGCACGTCCGAGGCGGCCGAACTCATCGACGGGGCGTTGCGCGTACCGCTGTAGACCGGCACCCGACCACCGACACCCCCTCGTCCCTGCTGCGATATTGCCACTTACTCGACGGAAGGTGGCAGAACCGTGCAGTGGACGAAACAGAACGAACAAACTGTGTATGAAAACCGCTGGTTCACCGTCAACCTGGCAGATGTGGAGCTGCCCGACGGCCGGCACCTGGACCACTTCCTCATACGGCTGCGGCCCGTGGCCGTGGCCACGGTGGTGAACGAGGCCAACGAAGTCCTCCTCCTGTGGCGCCACCGTTTCATCACCGACAGCTGGGGGTGGGAACTCGCGGCGGGCGTCGTCGAGGACGGCGAGGACATCGCCCGCGCGGCCGCCAGGGAACTCGAGGAGGAGACCGGCTGGCGGCCGGGACCCCTGCACCACCTGATGAGCGTGGAGCCGTCCAACGGGCTCACCGACGCCCGGCACCACATCTACTGGGCCGACGAGGGGGAGTACGTCGGACACCCCGTGGACGACTTCGAGTCGGACCGCCGGGAATGGGTCCCCCTGAAGCTCGTCCCCGACATGGTCGCCCGCGGTGAGGTCCCGGCCGCGAACATGGCGGCCGCGTTGCTGCTGCTGCATCATCTGCGGCTGGGGCAGGACGCCATGCCCTGATTCCCCCCACCGGCGTCCTGGTCCACAAGGTCCTTCAGCCTCCCAGGGCCTGCCAGATCGTCACGACGAGCGCGCCCATGGCGGTGAGTACCGCGACCGCGGGCAGCGGCCAGCGGGCGTGCTCCAGGGCGACGATCCGGGCGGCCAGGTCGTCGAGTTCCTTGTCCGTCTCTTCGGTGCGGTGGTTGAGCAGAGCCAGCCCTCCCTCGACACGCGCGTACGCGACGTCGAGGCGGCGCCGTAACTCTGCGAGTTCTCCATGGACCACGGGATGTTCGGGGTCGGCGGTCACGAGTCCGCTCCTTTCCGTAGTCTTCACATCCCTTGCATGCGCATGAAGAGTCAACTCGCCTGGTGGGTGCGTGGGGAGAGTGTGCGAGGGGCATATGCGAGCCCGGTGCGCACACGGTGTGTGAACGCCGTGGGCCCGGCACCTTCTCCGGTGCCGGGCCCACGCGATGGCTGGATACTGACCGTCTGTAATCAGCCGTAGGTGTAAAAGCCGGAGCCGGACTTCCGGCCCAGCCGGCCGGCGTCGACCATGCGCTGGAGCAGCGGGGGAGCGGCGTACAGCGGCTCCTTGTACTCCTCGTACATGCTCTGGGCCACCGAGGCGACCGTGTCCAGACCGATCAGGTCGGACAGCTTCAGCGGGCCCATGGGGTGGGCGCAGCCCATCTCCATGCCGTTGTCGATGTCCTCGCGGCTGGCGATGCCCGACTCGAACATCCGGATCGCGGAGAGGAGGTACGGGATCAGCAGCGCGTTCACCACGAAGCCGGAGCGGTCCTGGGCGCGGATGGAGTGCTTGCCGAGCACCTTCTCGGTGAAGACCTGGGCCCGGCTGAGTGTGGCCTCGGAGGTGGTGAGCGCCGGGATCAGCTCGACCAGCTGCTGCACCGGGGCCGGGTTGAAGAAGTGGATGCCGACGACCTGGTCGGGGCGCGAGGTGGCGACCGCCAGCTTGACCAGCGGGATGGAGGAGGTGTTGGAGGCGAGAATCGCGTCCGCCCTGGTCACCACCTGGTCGAGCACCTGGAAGATCTCGGTCTTGACGTGCTCGTTCTCGACGACGGCCTCGACCACCAGGTCGCGGTCGGCGAACTCGCCGAGATCGGTGGTGAAGCTCAGGCGCGCCTGCGTCGCGTCGAGCTCCTCGCCGGTGATCTTGCCGCGCTCGGCGGCCTTGGACAGGGAGTTGAACAGCCGGGTCCGGCCTATCTCCAGGGCCTCGCCGGTGGTCTCGGCGACCATCACGTCCAGGCCGGCGCGGGCGCACACCTCGGCGATGCCCGCTCCCATCTGGCCGCAGCCCACCACTCCGACCCGCGCAATGTCTACCGAGATGCCGGTCACATCGTCCCTTTCGCTGCTTCTTCGGCCGTGACAGGGCTCCCGCTGTGCAGGACCTGCTCCGATCGTGTGCACGTTACCCCGAAGTAGCGATGATCGATCGCCCGGGTGGGGCATCCTTGGGCGCGGAGACGATCCGTGACCGCGCGGATCCACGGTGTTCAGGAGTGTGCAGATGGGGCGACTGTCACGTCGGGCGTTCGCGCTGGCCGCGCTGTCGACTCTCACGACGGCCTCGAGTGCGGCGGCCAGGCCGGAGCATCCACGCCGGGCGACCACCGAGATGCGGGGCGTGTGGCTGGCGACCGTGACCAACCGCGACTGGCCCTCGCAGCCGGGTCTCACGGCGGCCGAGCAGCGTGCCGAGCTGATCGCCCACCTGGACACGGCGGTCCGCAACCGCCTCAACACGGTGATCTTCCAGGTGCGGCCGACGGCGGACGCGCTGTGGCCCTCGCCGTACGAGCCCTGGTCGTCGTACCTCACCGGCACTCAGGGCAGATCCCCGGGCTGGGACCCGCTCGGTACGGCCGTGCGGGAGGCGCATGCCCGGGGGCTGGAACTGCACGCCTGGTTCAATCCCTACCGCATCGCCACGCACGCGGACCCGACGCGGCTCGTCGCCTCACACCCCGCCCGCACCCATCCTGACTGGGTGGTGGCCTACGGCGGCAAGCTCTACTACAACCCCGGGCTGCCCGAGGTCCGCGCCTTCGTGCAGAACGCGATGCTGGACGCGGTGAAGAAGTACCCGGTGGACGCCGTGCACTTCGACGACTACTTCTACCCGTATCCGGTGGCGGGCCAGACCTTCGACGACGACACGGCCTACGACCGCTACGGCGGCGCCTTCCCGAACCGGGCCGCCTGGCGGCGGGACAACACCGACAAGCTGGTGCTGGAGATGGCCAGGCGTATCCGGGAGATCCGCCCCACCACCCGCTTCGGCATCAGCCCCTTCGGGGTGTGGCGCAACGCGGCCACCGACTCGCGCGGCTCGGACACCCGGGCGGGTGTGCAGACGTACGACGATCTGCACGCGGACACGCGCAAATGGGTCCGTGAGGGCTGGATCGACTACATCGTGCCGCAGCTCTACTGGAACATCGGCTTCGCCGCCGCCGACTACGCCAAGCTGCTGCCCTGGTGGGCGGAGGTGGCGAAAGGCAGCAACACGAAGCTGTACCTGGGCGAGGCCCTGTACAAGGCGGGTGATCCGGCGCAGCCCGCGGCCTGGCAGGACCAGGGTGAGCTGTCCCGCCACCTCACCCTGGCACGCGACTACGCGAAGGCGCGCGGGCACGTCTTCTTCGCCGCCAGGGAAGTGGCGGCGGACCGGATCGGGGCGATGGCGCGGGTGGTCGCCGACCACTACGGGCAGCCGGCGAAGCCCCCGCGCTGAATCACCGGCGGGTTTCCTTTTCCCGATGCCTGATCTCGGTGTCGGGGCCGGGTGAGCACACGCCCTCGTGCCCGTCCTCGAAGCGGACGCGGTACGGGGGGTTGCCCTCCTGACCGAGTACTTCGACGATCTCGCCGACCTTGTCGTGCTGTCCGACCACCCTGCCGTGTTGGACAAGCTGGTCGCCCACGGTTGCGCGCATCTGTTGGGCCTCCTCACCATGTGCGGGAGCAGCGGTCCGTGGCCTCGAGTTTACGGCGCAGGGGCCCGGTTGGGACCGTCGCGTGCGCGCCGCTCAGCTCCGCGCCCGCTGGGTGACGGCGATGCACACGAGCACCGCCGCGGCCGTCACCGGGGCGGCCACCGTCAGGTGCTCGCCGAGCAGCAGCACCGACCACACCAGTGTGAGCAGCGGCTGGGCCAACTGCAACTGGCTGGCCCTCGGGATGCCGATCGCGGCCATGCCCCGGTACCAGACGACCAGGCCGAAGAACTGCGAGCCCGCCGCGACCCACAGCAGTCCGGCCACGCTGTGCGCGGTCAGACGCACGGGCTCGTACGCCAGCGCCACCGCGGCGGCGGGCACGGCGAGCGGCAGACACAGCACCAGCGCCCAGCCGATGACCTGCCACCCCGGCATGAGACGGGCCAGTCGGCCGCCCTCGGTGTAGCCGGCCGCGCACACCAGCAGCGCGGCGAAGAGATACAGGTCGGCGGCGGTGAGGGCGCCGCCGCTCTGCCGCACCGCGAAGGCGACCACCGCCGCCGCGCCCACGAGCGCCGCCGTCCAGAAGGTGCGGGAGGGACGGGTGCCCATGCGCAGGGCGGAGCAGAGCGCGGTCGTCAGCGGGAGCAGGCCGACGACCACGGCGGCGTGCGCGGTGGTCGAGGTCTGCAGGGCGAGCGTGGACAGCAGCGGGAAGCCGACCACAACCCCGGCGGCGACGACCGCCAGGCCCGGCCAGTGCCGGCGGCCGGGCAGCGGGACACGCAGTGCCAACAGGCAGCCGCCCGCGATCATCGCCGCGAGGACCGTGCGCGCCGCGATCAGGGCCCAGGGGCTGAAGCCCTCCAGGCCCCAGGCGGTGGCGGGGAAAGTGAGGGAGAAGGCGACGACGCCGAGGGCGGCCTGGAGGATGCCGGTGGTCGCCGTCCTGGCCGGGGTGGTGACCGCTATCCGGGTCGGCGCAGTAGCGCTACTCTGTGCTCTCATGCAAGAGCGTAGCAGCGTCGGTGATCTGGCAGAACAGCTACGAAGGGAGCTGGACCGCTACTCGCCGGGAGGAAAGCTCCCGTCGAGCCGTGCCCTCGTCGAGCGGTTCCGGGTGAGCCCGGTGACCGTCTCGCGGGCCCTGGCGCAACTGGCCGCGGAGGGGCTGGTGGTCACCCGGCCCGGCGCCGGCGCCTTCCGCGCCCGGCCCCGGCCCGCCGCCGCTGTCGCCGGCGACACCTCCTGGCAGGAGGTCACCCTCAGCGCCGACAGTGCCGCCGATCTCGTGCCGCGCTCGGTCGACGCCTCCGGCGTTCTGGTCTCCCTCGCCGCCCCGCCGCCCGGCGTGGTCGAGTTCAACGGCGGCTACCTGCACCCGTCGCTGCAGCCGGAGCGGGCGATGGCCGCGGCGCTGTCCCGGGCCGGCCGCCGCCCCGGCGCCTGGGGGCGGCCGCCGACGGAGGGGCTGCCGGAGCTGCGGGAGTGGTTCGCGCGCAGCATCGGCGGTGCCGTCACGGCCGCCGAGGTACTGATCACCTCGGGCGGCCAGTCCGCGCTGACCACCGCACTGCGCGCGCTCGCCCCGCCCGGGGCGCCCGTCCTCGTCGAGTCGCCGACCTACCCGGGCATGCTGGCGATCGCCCGCGCGGCCGGTCTGCGTCCCGTCCCGGTACCGGTGGACGCGGACGGGGTGAAGCCCGCGCTCCTCGCCGACGCGTTCCGGGCGACCGGTGCCCGGGTCTTCGTCTGCCAGCCGCTGTTCCAGAACCCCACCGGCGCCGTGCTCGCGTCCCAGCGGCGCGCGGAGTTGCTCCGGATCGCGCGCGAGGCCGGAGCGTTCGTCGTCGAGGACGACTTCGTACGACGGCTCGTGCACGAGGACGCGGGGCCGCTGCCGCGTCCGCTCGTCGCCGACGACCCCGACGGCGTCGTCGTCCACGTCTGCTCGCTGACCAAGGCGACCTCGCCCAGCTTCCGGGTGAGCGCGCTCGCCGCCCACGGCCCCGTGCTGGAGCGGCTGCGCGCCATCCAGATCGTCGACACTCTCTTCGTCCCCCGGCCGCTCCAGGAGGCGGCGCTCGAGCTGGTCGGCTCGCCCGCCTGGCCCCGCCATCTGCGCGCCATCTCCGCGGAGCTGAAGACCCGCCGCGACACGATGACCTCCGCCCTCCGCCTCGACTTCCCCGAACTCTCCCTCCCGCACATCCCCTCGGGCGGCTACCACCTCTGGCTGCGCCTCCCCGACGGCACCGACGAGGCCGCCCTGACGGCCGCCGCCCTCCGCGCCGGCGTCGCGATCATTCCCGGCCGCCCGTACTTCAGCGCCGAGCCTCCGGCCGGGCACGTGCGGTTGAGTTTCGCGGCGGTGGCGGGGACGGGGGAGATCGTGGAGGGGGTGCGGCGGCTTCGTACGGCTTGTGACGAGGTGCTCTAGGCGCGGGGGACCCGGGCTGTGCCGCCGATGAACTCGGCGGAGGACAGGAGTTCCGGGGTCAGGCGTATGCCCGTGATGCGGTGGGCGAGCGCGAAGGCCGCCTCGGTGTGGTTGTGGTAGTCGCGGTCCTCGTCCTCGCTGAGGTCGAAGCCGGCCTCGCGCATCTGCGTGAGGAGCTCGTCGGGGTGGCTGCCGTGGCGGTCGTGGGCGAACAGCGGCTGGAAGTGCAGACGCAGTTCGCCGTCCTCGTACCAGCAGAAGTGGTCCACCGCGTTGACGTTGCGGTAGTGGGAGACCACTGTGCGGCCGCGCGAGACGGGAAGCATGGCCTGGTTCGTGACGCCGAGGTGGCCGTTGAACTCGACCATCAGCGACCAGTCGCCGACGGAGGTGGCGCCGACGAACAGCCGGTACGGTTCGCGCACGTCGTACGACGGTTCGCTCAGGGGCTCCACTCCGGTGACGCGCACCTCGGGCTCCGCTCCCAGCCGCTGGAGCAGTTCCTCGGCCGTCAGGCCTCGGACCAGTGTGACGCAGAACGCCACCATCAGATGGGCGTACCGCTCCTCGAGCCATGCGTAGTCGGCCGCGGTCGTCGTAGCAGTCATGCCCGCAGCATCGCAGCCGCCACTGACAACGCCCCGTGCCCGGCGCCGAAAACCGCTCGACGCACTCGCCCGCGACCTGCGAATCTCCCGGCATGACCGACACCCCCAGGCCCGGCCTCGCCGAGGGCTATGAGATCTCCGCCGATCCCGATCGCGTCGACGCCGAGCGCGTGCACCGGTGGCTGTCCACCGACGCGTACTGGGCCGTCGGCCGCCCCCGTGAGATGCAGGACCGGGCGATCGAGGGGTCGGTCAACTTCGGGGTGTACGAGTCGGTTTCGGGGGATCAAGTCGCGTATGCGCGGGTCATCACCGACCGGGCGACCTTCGCGTGGCTGTGTGACGTGTACGTCGACCCGTCCGTGCGGGGCAAGGGGATCGGTACGGCGCTGGTGGGGGCCGTACGGGACCATCTGCGGCCGTACGGGCTGCGGCGGATCCTGCTCGCCACCCACGACGCGCACGGGGTGTACGAGAAGCTCGGTTTCGCGCCGCTGGCGAAGCCGGACCAGTGGATGGCGCTCGTCTTCCAGCCGCCGTCCCCGTCCCCCACGGCCGGCCCCGTTCCGGCCCCCTGGGTAACTCCCAGGTAACACCTCTTGACCTGCGCACTTCCGCGACTCACCATCGCCGCATGCAACTACGGGTCACCTTCGTCGCCGCCGCGCGCAGCTCCCCGCTGCTGGCGGAGCGCTTCGCGGACGACCGTCCGCTGGACCAGGCCGGCTGGGACGAGGTGCAGCGCGTCGCCCGGGACCTGATCCCGCTCGCGGCGGCCGAGCTGCGCTACTGCTCGCCGACTCCGCGCAGCCGCGCCACGGGGGACGCCCTCGGGTACTCACCGCTGGTACAACTCGCCCTGCGGGACTGCGACATGGGGCGCTGGAACGGGCTGACGCTCGGCGAGGCGATGGCCCGTGAGCCGGAGGCCGTGGACGCCTGGCTCGCCGACCCGCAGGCCACCCCGCACGGTGGTGAGTCCCTGCTGGCCTTCATCTCGCGTGTCGGGAACTGGCTCGACACCCGGCCCGTCGAGGACGGCGGCCGCATCGTCGCCGTGGCCGAGCCGTCGGTGATCCGCGCGGCCCTGGTGTACGCCCTGAAGGCACCGCCCGCGACATACTGGAACATCGACGTCCGCCCCTTGTCGACGACCACCGTCACCGGCCGGGCAGGACGCTGGAATCTCCGCTTCGACGGGGTGTCCGCTCAGCCCTCGCGGGCGTAGCGGGGATGACTGCTCAGCGCTCGCGGGCGTACTCGGTGGTGAGGACGAGGTCCTTGGCGGGGCCGCCCACCCGCCACACGGTCCGCCAGTGGTCCTGGTCGCGCACGGTGAACTCGCCCCGGTAGAGGTCCGCCGAGCACGGATGGTCGGCGAGGTACCGGCCGGAGGTCAGATCCAGGTGGTGGAAGGGGCGGCCGTCGGCGAAGCGCACGTCCGCGGTGCCCGGTGAGCTCCCGGGCAGGAAGCGCAGCGTGCGTTCGGCGGGACGCGGGACGCCCTGCCAGGTGAAGGTGCCGGACTCGTGATGCAGCAGCCCGCCTCCGTCCAGTGGGTCCAGTGGGCCGAAAGCCGTCGTACCGCTGAAGTGGCCCTGTGCGCCACACGCCAGGTCCCGCACCGACCGCTCCACCCGCCAGCTCCCGGCCAGATACGCCAGCACGTCCGGCACCGGCCAGAACTCGCCCATCCCGTTGCGCCCTCGTCCCATCCGTTGCTGCGCGACCCATTGACGCGTCCGTGTCCCCTCCCTATCTTGCCGTTCGAAGTGCTGATCATTGTCCGGCATATCGAACAACCGCACCACTCCCATACCTGAGCCGCGGAGTATCCATGTCACGCACGCGCACCCGCTGGAGACTAGGTCTCACGGCCACCGCCTTCCTGGTGGCGGCCGGCCTCGTCACGGCACCCGCACACGCCGAGGACGTCACCGACTACGCGATCACTGTCGACCCGAGTGCCAAGGGCGCGAAGATCGACGACACGATGTACGGCGTCTTCTTCGAGGACATCAACCGGGCCGCGGACGGCGGCCTGTACGCCGAGCTTGTGCAGAACCGGTCCTTCGAATACTCCACCGCTGACAACACCTCGTACACGCCCCTCACCTCCTGGACGGTCGACGGCACCGGCCAGGTCGTGAACGACGACGGCCGGCTCAACGAGCGCAACCGCAACTACCTCTCCCTGGGCGCCGGTTCCTCCGTGACGAACGCCGGCTACAACACCGGCATCCATGTGGAGCAGGGCAAGAAGTACGACTTCTCGGTCTGGGCCCGCGGGGCGAGCGGCACCGCCCTCGCCGTTACCCTGCAGGACGCCGACGGCCCGCTGGCCACCGCCCGCAAGGTGACCCTGCGGAAGGACGGCTGGGCCAAGTACACCGCCACCTTCACCGCGACCCGCACCAGCAGCAACGGCCGCCTCACCGTCGGCTCCTCCGCCGCGGCGGCCCTGGACATGGTGTCCCTGTTCCCGCGTGACACCTACAAGCACCAGCCGAACGGCCTGCGCAAGGACCTCGCCGAGAAGGTCGAGGCCCTCCAGCCGGGCTTCCTGCGCTTCCCCGGCGGCTGCCTGGTCAACACCGGCTCGATGGAGGACTACAGCGAGGCCTCCAACTGGCAGCGCAAGCGTTCCTACCAGTGGAAGGACACCATCGGCCCGGTCGAGGAGCGCGCCACCAACTCCAACTTCTGGGGATACAACCAGAGTTACGGCCTCGGCTACTACGAGTACTTCCGCTTCGCCGAGGACGTCGGCGCGATGCCCCTGCCCGTCGTCCCGGCCCTGGTGACCGGCTGCGGCCAGAACAAGGCCACCGACGACGAGGCGCTGCTCAAGCGGCACATCCAGGACGCCCTCGACCTCATCGAGTTCGCCAACGGACCCGTGACGTCGACCTGGGGCAAGAAGCGCGCGCAGATGGGCCACCCCAAGCCCTTCCACCTCACCCACATCGGGGTCGGCAACGAGGAGAACCTGCCGGTCGAGTTCATGGACCGGTTCAAGCAGTTCCGCGCCGCCATCGAGGCCAAGTACCCCGACATCACCGTCGTCTCCAACTCCGGCCCGGACGACACCGGTCAAACCTTCGACACGGCCTGGCAGCTCAACCGTGAGGCCAAGGTCGACATGGTCGACGAGCACTACTACAACAGCCCGTCGTGGTTCCTGCAGAACAACAACCGCTACGACTCCTACGACAGGAACGGCCCGAAGGTCTTCCTCGGCGAGTACGCCTCACAAGGCAACGCCTTCAAGAACGGCCTCGCCGAAGCCGCCTTCATGACCGGCCTGGAGCGCAACGCCGACATCGTCAAACTCGCCTCCTACGCACCGCTGTTCGCCAACGAGGACTATGTGCAGTGGCGCCCGGACATGGTGTGGTTCAACAACCACGCCTCCTGGAACTCCGCCAACTACGAGGTCCAGAAGCTGTTCATGAACAACGTCGGCGACCGGGTGGTGCCCTCCAAGGCCACCGGCACTCCGTCGCTGCTGGCGCCCATCACCGGCGCCGTCGGCCTGTCGACGTGGGCGACCAGTGCGGCGTACGACGACGTGAAGGTCACCGACGCCGACGGGAACACGCTGCTCACCGACGACTTCTCCGCTGACGCCTCGAAGTGGACCCACACCGGCGGCGGCAGCTGGAGCATCCAGGACGGGCAGTACGTCCAGACCGACGCCGCCGCCGAGAACACCATGGTCTCGGCCGGGGACGCGAACTGGCACGACTACGACGTGCACGTGAAGGCCACCAAGAAGTCCGGCAAGGAGGGCTTCCTCGTCGCCTTCGGCGTCAAGGACACCGGGAACTACTACTGGTGGAACCTGGGCGGCTGGAACAACACCCAGTCCGCCGTCGAGCAGGCCGTGGACGGCGGCAAGTCGACGCTCATCTCCAAGGCCGGGTCGATCGAGACGGGCCGCGCCTACGACATCGACATCAAGGTGCGGGGCCGTCAGGTCACCCTGTTCCTCGACGGCAAGGAGTGGGGCAGCTTCAAGGACGACAAGCCGGCCGAGCCGTTCCGGCAGGTCGTCACCAAGGACAAGAAGTCCGGTGACCTGATCGTCAAGGTCGTCAACGCCCAGTCGTCGGCGGCCCGTACGGCGGTCGACCTGGGTGGCGCGAAGGTCGCGTCCAAGGCCAAGGTCACCACGCTCACGGCCGACCCGAACGCGGTCAACAGCGAGACTCAGACGCCGGTCGCCCCGGTGACGTCCACCTTCTCCGGAGTCGCGAAGAAGTTCACGTACACCTTCCCGGCGAACTCCATCACCTTCCTGCGGATCAAGCAGAGGTAGCCGGTACCCGTGTGGGCCGCCGCCGTCCGGGCGGTGGCCCACATTAACTCCCGGACAATGTGCGGGACGGCTTTTGTTCACCCAGTGGTAACGGTCGTCGTGCAAAAGGCCTGTGCGCGTATTCGGAATTCACTTCATCTATTTCCGGCGGCAGCACAACCCATCGGAATCGGGGCTCGTCTAAGTCGGCGAATCGACGCCGCGCGGGGGTGACCTCCCCGGATGAGACGCCGTGCGTCCCGAATGCTCTGGGGGCCTGCCGAGTATGGATTGCTCGACCCTGCACACAGCCGTATTCCGAAGCGGCGTCGCTCACTGGACCGCACAGTGACGACCGACCAGGGACTTCGGCCCCCCGCACCCGCGCCGGACCTGCCCGCCGATCCGCCGTCCGGCCCGGCGCACGACCGCCCCCGGCGGTTACGCCTGCCGCGTCCGACCGGACCGAGGCAGGCCGCCGCCCTGCTCGCGGCGCTGGTCACCGTCACCGCGTTCTGCGCCGCCGACGCCGTAGCCCGCAGCTACCCCTTCGGACCCCGCACCAGGAGCGTCAACGACCTGGGCAACCAGTACGTGCCGTTCCACGCACACCTGTGGGACCTGCTGCACGGACGGGCCGACGGCGGTCTCCTCGTCAACTGGCGGTCCGGATTCGGCGCGAGTTTCCTCCCCGACCTCGGTACGTACCTCACCAGCCCGTTCGCCCTGCTCGTGGCGGTGTTTCCGCGGGACGAGATCGACCTCGCGGTGTATGTGATCACCGTGCTGAAGGTCGCGTCCGCCGGTGCCGCCATGGCCTGGCTGCTGCTGAGCCTGCGGCCCGGCCGCTGGTGGGCGGCGGGACTGCTGGGCGCGTCCTACGCCCTGTGCGGCTGGACCGTGGCGAGCGCCGTGTACAACGTGATGTGGCTCGACGGCCTGATCGCCCTGCCGCTGCTGTGCCTGGTCGGCGAATGGACGCTGAACGGACGGCGCCCGGTCCTCGGGGTGGTGGTCGTGGCGGCCGCCTGGATCGCCAACTTCTACACGGCGTACATGGCCACGCTCGCCGCCGGTCTCGTGCTGCTCCTGCGGCTGTGGCTCTCCGGTCTCCCGCGCCGCCAGAGGCTCGCCGCGGCGGGCCGTGCCGGCCTGACCGTCGCCCTCGGCACGGGCCTGGCCGCACCGCTGGTGACGGTGGTGTACTTCGGCACCACGCACGCCTCCCCGGGCAGATTCAGGGACTTCACGCCGGTGGCGACCGAGGACCTGCTGGCCCGCCTGCTGCCGACGACCTACGGCTTCGGTTCACCGGCCCTCTATGTGGGCACCACGGCGCTGCTGCTCGCCCTCGCCCTGCCCTTCCACCGGGCGGCTCCCCGGCAGGTGCGCACCGGGTGGACCCTGCTGGTGGCCGGGGTGACCCTGTCGATGCAGTGGGGCCCGACCCAGCTGCTCTGGCACGCCTTCGCCGCACCGCAGGGCAGTTCGTACCGCCAGGCCTTCGTGCTGTGCGCGCTGCTGGTGATCGCGGCGTGGCACTCGCTCTCGTACGGCCCGCCCGACCGGCGCGCGCTGTGCGCGGCGGGCGCGCTGCTCGCACTGATCGCCGCCCTCGCGAGCCGAAGCGACCTGGTGCGCCCCCTCGCGTGGCCGGTGCTGCTCCTGGCCGCCGCGGGCGCGCTGGCCGGGCTGGCCCTGCTCGCCCGCACGGACGGTGGACGTCCCCTCGACAACGGGCGACGCGGCGCGCCGGCCGTGTTCGCCGTGGTACTGCTCCTCGGCACGCAACTCGGCGAGGCCACCGCCACCTCCGCCGTGGCCACCCGGCTGCGGCTCGGTCACATGGACGACTACGCGCCCTGGGGAGACCGGCGGCAGCAGCAGGCGGAGGCGATCGCGCGGGCCGACGGCTGGCCCCGGTACCGTACCGACCCGGGCCGGGAGCAGACCGTCGGCAACGACCCGCTGCTGGTGGGCGGCCAGGGCGCCCAGTACTACAGCAGCCACACCTCCGACCTGCTCTTCCGCACGCTCACCGCCCTCGGGGGCGGCTGGACCTCGGGAGGCCGCAGTCTGCAGAGCCTGGACAACGCCGTCACGGACGTGATCTTCTCCGTCGGTGCGCGGGTGCACTCCCCGCCGGACCCGCACCAGAACTGGTTCCCGCAGGACGGCAGCCGAGTGACCGTGTCCCGGCAGGCCGTACCGCCGCTGGTCACGGTTCGCCCCTCCGGCGCCTCCGCGCGCACGAACGTTTCCGCCTTCGGGTCGTCGCCGTACCGCAACCAGGAACTGCTGCTGGGCACCCGTGTCTACACCGTGCCCCGCCTCACGGTGGGGACCGGCGTCGGAAAGCGGACGATCACGGCCCAGTGCCCGGTGGACAGCGAGGTGTACCTGTGGGCGCCGCACTTCGCAGGTACCGCACGGCTCACCGGCGACTCCGCCCCCGGCCCGACCGGGCGGTTCCGGTCCGACCGCAATCTCAGCAAGATCGCCGCCATGCAGCGGCTCGGCACGGTCCCGCCGTCCGGACGCCTGCGGATCGAACTGTCCCCCACAGCGACGGGCACCGTCCCGGACGGCGCGGTCGGCTGCCTGGACACCGCACGGCTGCGCACCGCCGTCGAACGGCTCAAGGCGACCGGCGCCACCGAGGTGACCGTCTCCGGCGGCACCATCCGGGCGGAACTCCCCGCCGGCAGCACGGGGACCGCCGTCGTCGCGGCCCCCCGGATCGCCGGTTGGCGCTGTGCCGCGGGCGACGCCCCCGCCGTACCCGCGCGGGAGTACTACGGACTGATCGCCGTGCCCCTCGACGGCTCCTCGACCAGCGTCACCTGCACGTTCCACCCGCCCGGTCTGCGACTGGGCACGACTGTCGGGGGCGCCTCGCTCTTGGCGCTGATCCTGCTCGGTGCCCTTACCGCCGTCCGTCGACGGCGCCGGTTCCACGGGGAGCGACCGAAACACCTCATTTCCTGATGCGGAGGCTCGCCCGCATTCTTGCGGCGTTCCCCGGCATGACCGGATCCCTTTTCCCGAACGTGCGGTTCACCTGCCGGATGCGGCCGGCCTGGCGGAAATTCCTTTCCTTCCGCCGAGGAATGCCGCGCATTTCCTGGGCGCGACGGCGGGCGTCCGCGGGCTCGTGGACGCCCGGCATGCCGGGACCCGGGTCGGCCCCCGACCGCGCCCCGGGATTGCATAAACGTGCAGCGATACGTATAGTCATGCCATCCGAGCAGGAGGATGGACATGGTGGTACGCGCGGCAGTGGCCGGAGCGAGCGGATACGCGGGCGGAGAGCTCCTCCGTCTGCTCCTGACGCACCCCGAGGTCGAGATCGGCGCCCTCACCGGCAACTCCAACGCGGGGCAGAAGCTCGGCGCGCTGCAGCCGCACCTGCTGCCGCTGGCCGACCGCGTGCTCCAGGAGACCACCGCCGAGGTCCTCGCCGGGCAGGGCCGACGGCATGATGTGGTCTTCCTCGCGCTGCCGCACGGGCAGTCCGCCGCCGTCGCCGAGCAGCTCGGGCCGGAGGTGCTCGTCGTCGACATGGGCGCCGACTTCCGGCTGAAGGACGCGGCCGACTGGGAGCGGTTCTACGGCTCCCCGCACGCCGGTACCTGGCCGTACGGCCTCCCCGAACTGCCGGGTGGCCGCGCCGCGCTGGAGGGGTCCAAGCGCATCGCGGTGCCCGGTTGCTACCCGACCGCCGTCTCGCTCGCGCTGTTCCCGGCCTACGCCGCCGGGCTCGCCGAGGCCGAGGCCGTGATCGTCGCCGCGTCCGGCACGTCCGGCGCGGGCAAGGCCCCCAAGCCGAACCTGCTCGGCAGCGAGGTCATGGGCTCCATGTCGCCGTACGGCGTGGGCGGCGTCCACCGGCACACGCCCGAGATGATCCAGAACCTCAGCGGGGCGGCGGGGGAGCGGGTCTCCGTGTCCTTCACGCCGACCCTCGCGCCGATGCCCCGCGGCATCCTCGCCACGTGCAGCACCAAGGCGAAGCCCGGCGTCACCGCCGAGTCCGTCCGCGCCGCCTACGAGAAGGCCTTCGCCGACGAGCCCTTCGTCCACCTCCTGCCCGAGGGACGGTGGCCCGCCACGGCGTCCGTCTACGGTTCCAACGCCGTTCAGACACAGGTCGCGTACGACGACGCCGCGCACCGCATCATCGCGATCAGCGCCATCGACAACCTGACCAAGGGCACCGCGGGCGGTGCCGTCCAGAGCATGAACATCGCCCTCGGCCTCCCCGAGGAGCTCGGTCTTTCCACGATCGGAGTCGCACCGTGAGCGTCACGGCAGCACAGGGATTCTCGGCGGCCGGAATCGCCGCCGGGATCAAGGAGAACGGCAACCCGGACCTGGCCCTCGTGGTCAACAACGGGCCCCGCCGCGCCGCCGCGGGCGTCTTCACCTCCAACCGCGTCAAGGCCGCGCCGGTGCTGTGGTCCGAGCAGGTGCTCAAGGGCGGCGAGCTGACCGCCGTCGTCCTCAACTCCGGTGGCGCCAACGCCTGTACGGGGCCCAAGGGCTTCCAGGACACCCACGCCACCGCCGAGAAGGTCGCGGAGTCCCTCAACACCGCCGGGCACGACGAATCGGACGGCCATGCCCCGGGCTGGATCGCCGTGTGCTCGACCGGGCTCATCGGTGTGCTCCTGCCGATGGACAAACTGCTGCCGGGCGTCGACAAGGCCGTCGCCCAGCTCAGCCCGCACGGCGGCGAGAAGGCCGCCATCGCCATCAAGACCACCGACTCCGTCCACAAGACGTCCGTCGTCACCAAGGACGGCTGGACCGTCGGCGGCATGGCCAAGGGCGCGGGCATGCTCGCCCCCGGCCTCGCCACCATGCTGGTCGTCCTCACCACCGACGCCGATCTCGAGGCCGACGTCCTGGACAAGGCGCTGCGCGCCGCGACCAAGGTCACCTTCGACCGAGTCGACTCCGACGGCTGCATGTCCACCAACGACACCGTGCTGCTGCTCGCCTCCGGTGCCTCCGAAGTCACCCCGGAGTACGAGGAGTTCGCCGAGGCCGTACGGACCGTCTGCGACGACCTCGGGCAGCAGCTGATCCGCGACGCCGAGGGCGCCAGCAAGGACATCAAGGTCGAGGTGATCAACGCCGCGAGCGAGGACGACGCCGTCGAGGTGGGCCGCTCCATCGCCCGCAACAACCTCCTCAAGTGCGCCATCCACGGTGAGGACCCCAACTGGGGCCGTGTGCTCTCCGCGATCGGCACGACGAGCGCCGCCTTCGAGCCGGACCGGCTGAACGTCGCCATCAACGGCGTCTGGGTGTGCAAGAACGGCGGTGTCGGCGAGGACCGCGAGAAGGTCGACATGCGCTACCGCGAGGTGCACATCGTCGCCGACCTCGCCGCCGGGTCCGAGTCCGCCACCATCTGGACCAACGACCTCACCGCCGACTACGTCCACGAGAACAGCGCGTACTCCTCATGAGCACTACTCGTAAACACACCGCCCTTCCCAAGGCGCAGATCCTCATCGAGGCGCTGCCCTGGCTGGTCCGGCACAACGGCAAGACCGTCGTCATCAAGTTCGGCGGCAACGCCATGATCGACGAGGACCTGAAGGCCGCGTTCGCGCAGGACGTGGTGTTCCTGCACCACGCCGGTATCAAGCCCGTCGTCGTGCACGGCGGCGGCCCGCAGATCAGCGCCGCCCTCGACCAGCACGGCATCGTCAGCGAGTTCAAGGCGGGCCTGCGCGTCACCACCGAGGACGCCATGGACGTCGTACGCATGGTGCTGGCCGGGCAGGTCCAGCGCGAACTGGTCGGACTGCTCAACCAGCACGGCCCGCTCGCCGTCGGCCTCACCGGCGAAGACGCGCACACCATCACCGCCACCAAGCACCAGCCCGAGATCGACGGCGAGTTGGTCGACATCGGGCGGGTGGGCGAGATCACCGAGATCGACACGGGCGCGATCGACGCCCTGCTCGCCGACGGCCGTATCCCGGTCGTCTCGTCGATCGCCCGCTCCCAGGACGACGGACATGTCTACAACGTCAATGCTGATACGGCGGCTGCGGCACTCGCTGCTGCTCTGGACGCCGAAACCCTCATGGTCCTCACGGACGTCGAGGGCCTCTACGAGGACTGGCCCAACTCCGACGAGGTGATCAGCCGCCTCACCGCTTCCCAACTGGAGAAGCTGCTGCCGGACCTGTCCTCCGGCATGGTGCCGAAGATGGAGGGCTGCCTGCACGCCGTGCGCAACGGCGTCACCACCGCCCGCGTCATCGACGGCCGGGTCCAGCACTCGATCCTGCTGGAGATCTTCACCGACGAGGGCATCGGCACGATGGTCGTGCCCGACGAGCAAGAGGGGGATGCCGTATGACCGCCAACGAAGAGCTGACGCAGCGGTGGCAGGGCGCGCTCATGAACAACTACGGCACCCCGCGGCTGCCCCTCGTGCGCGGCGAGGGCGCCAAGCTGTGGGACGCCGACGGCAAGGAGTACGTCGACTTCGTCGGCGGCATCGCGGTCAACGCGCTCGGCCACGCCCACCCCGCGATCGTCGAGGCCGTCAGCAAGCAGATCGCCTCCCTCGGCCACGTCTCCAACCTCTTCATCGCCGAGCCGCCCGTCGCGCTCGCCGAACGGCTGCTGGAGCGCTTCGGCCGGGACGGCAAGGTGTTCTTCTGCAACTCGGGCGCCGAGGCGAACGAGGGCGCCTTCAAGATCGGTCGGCTGACCGGGCGGACGCACATGGTCGCGACCGAGGGTGGCTTCCACGGCCGCACGATGGGCGCCCTGGCGCTGACCGGGCAGCCCGGCAAACAGGAGCCGTTCCTGCCACTGCCCGGCGACGTGACCCACGTGCCGTACGGCGACGCGCAGGCGCTGGCCGCCGCGGTCACCGAGGACACGGCCCTCGTCGTCATCGAGCCGATCCAAGGCGAGAACGGGGTGATCGTGCCTCCGGTCGGCTACCTCAAGGCCGCCCGGGCCATCACCGCCGCCACCGGCTCGCTGCTCGTCCTCGACGAGGTGCAGACCGGGATCGGCCGGACCGGGCACTGGTTCGAGTACCAGGCCCACGAGGGCGTCCTGCCGGACGTCGTCACGCTCGCCAAGGGACTCGGCGGCGGACTGCCGCTGGGCGCCACCGTCGCCTTCGGACGGGCCGCCGAGCTGCTCCAGCCGGGCCAGCACGGTACGACCTTCGGCGGCAACCCGATCGCCTGCGCCGCCGGACTCGCCGTCCTCGACACCATCGCCGCCGAGGGCCTGCTGGAGAACGTCAAGCGGCAGAGCGAGAAGCTGCGCGACGGAATCGAGGCTCTCGGTCACCCGTTGATCGATTATGTCCGGGGCGCCGGCCTCCTCCTGGGTATCGTGCTCACCGAGCCGCTCGCGCCGAAGGCGCAGCAGGCGGCTCAGGACGCCGGATTCCTGGTGAACGCGCCCGCCCCCGAGGTCGTACGGCTGATGCCGCCGCTGAACCTCGGTGACGAGGAAGTGGACGCGCTTCTTCAGGCGCTGCCCGGCATCCTGGACGTGGCCAGGGGGGACGGATGATCCGGGGAATGAGACGACGATGAGCCAGGCGCAGGACCACGAGACCGCAGGGCCTGCCGTGCCGCAGACCCGCACCGCGCGGCACCGCCGGATCGTGGACATCCTCAATCGGCAGCCGGTGAGGTCGCAGAGCCAGTTGGCGAAGCTGCTCGCCGACGACGGGTTGAGCGTCACGCAGGCGACGCTCTCCCGGGATCTGGACGAGCTGAACGCGGTGAAGATCCGTAACACCGACGGTGACCTCATCTATGCGGTGCCCAGTGAGGGGGGGTTCCGGACCCCTCGTGCGCCGTTGGGGGAGTCGGCGAAGGAGGAGCGGATGCGGCGGCTGTCCGCGGAGCTGTTGATCTCCGCGGAGGCGTCGGCGAATCTCGTGGTTTTGCGCACCCCGCCGGGTGCGGCTCAGTTTCTTGCCTCTGCGATTGATCAGGCTGAGCTGCACGACATTCTGGGGACCATCGCGGGCGACGACACGTTGTTGTTGATCAGCCGGGATCCGGTTGGGGGGCAGGCGTTGGCGGATCACTTGTTGAGCCTGGCTCAGAACGGCCACTGAATGGGGTGGTGACTGTGGTGCGCCGGCTGCGGGTTGTGTGTGGCTGGTCGCGCAGTTCCCCGCGCCCCTAAGGCACCTGCGCTCAACCGAGTCGAGCCGCCAAGCCCCCTGTACACCTGACCTCGTCCCCCGCCGTGATCAGCAGCGCCTCCACGTCCGGCAGCGACTCCAGCCAGCGCAGGCCCTCCCGTGAACCCATCGCGAAGGCTGCCGTCGCCCAGCAGTCCGCCCACGTCAGTTGGGGGGCCACCACCGTCACCGCCACCAGGTCGGTGACCGCGGAGCGGCCCGTGCGGGGGTCCACGATATGTGTGCCCCGCTCGGCCGTGCCGGACGTGGCGACGGCCAGTTCGTCGACGCCCGCCGCCGAGATCACCGCCGCCAGTCCGCCTGGCCGCAACGGGTCCGAGACTCCCACCCGCCACGGCCGCTGCGGCCCAGGCACGCCCAGCAGCTGCACGTCCCCGCCGCCGTTGACGCTCACCCCGCTCGCCCCGGCCTCCGCCAGCTGTCGT
This sequence comes from Streptomyces sp. NPDC002838, assembly GCF_040295365.1. NCBI lineage: Bacteria > Bacillati > Actinomycetota > Actinomycetes > Kitasatosporales > Streptomycetaceae > Streptomyces > Streptomyces sp. NPDC002838. Next base: position 102,373 of record NZ_JBEOVF010000014.1, read on the forward strand.
GCCGCCCGTTCGGCGGCCCAGCCCTTGACGATGCCGGTCGGGTCGAGGCGGCCCTCGTAGCGCGTGCTGAACCAGCCGTCGCTCGTCCGCTCCGCCTCGGCGCCCAGTTCGAGCGCCTCGGCGACCAGGGGATCGCACTCCTCGACGGTCAGTTCACCGCGGGCCAGCCGGGAGACCTGGCTGTGCTCGCGGTAGGTGCTGAACACCTCGTCGACCCGGTGCAGGTCGGCGACCGCCTGCCGCAGGGCCGCCTGTATCGCGTCGGGATCCCCGCCGCGGACGTCAAAGGAGAAGACCGTCCCCATGACCTCCTCCGCATGACGTACCGCGGCGGGAGCTTGTGCCGAATCGGCCACCGTGTCAGCCACCGGCCTGGTCCAGAGCGGACTGCAGCGACTCCTTGTACCCGGTGCTGGTGTACGTGGCCCCGGAGACCGAGTCGATGTCCGCGCTGCCGGCCGCCACGGCCGCCTGGTTGAGCTTGGGGATGGAGAGGGCGGTCTTCTGGTCGCTCTCGCCGCCCTTGGGCGCCTGGACCGCCTCGGCCTTGGTGATCTTCCCGCCGCTGACCGTGATACGGACCTGGACCGGGCCGTACTGGGTCTGGGAGACGGAGCCGGTGACGGTACGGGCGGCCTGGGAGTTGCCCGAGCCCTGGTCCTGGGACGCCCCCGACCCGCCCGCGGCCTTCGCCTTGTCCATGGCCGACTGCAGCGACTGCTTGTAGCCGGTGCTGGTGTACGTGGCCCCGGACACCGCGTCGATGTCCGCGCTCTGCGCGGCGACCGCCGCCTGGTTGAGCTTGGGGATGGAGAGGGCGGTCTTCTGGTCGCTCTCGCCGCCCTTGGGCGCCTGCACCGCCTCCGCCTTGGTGATCTTGCCGTCCGCGACGGTCAGCCGGACCTGGACGGCGCCGTACTGCGTCTGGACCGCGTCCCCGGTGACCGAGCCGGTCCCGGCGGGCTGGGCGCCGCCCTGCACCGACTCCTGTGCCGGTGGCTGGTTCGCCGCTCCGCCCGCCGCCGACGCCGGGTCGGACGACGGCTTCAGCGACAGCAGCAGCACGACGCCGGAGACGGTGGCGGCGGTCGCGAGCATGACACGTCGGACGGGGTGACTCTTCCTCATCGCTTCAACAGCTCCTGAATCCCGTCGCTCACATCTCGAACGACTCGTGATGGATGCGGCGGGCGGGCACACCCGCGCCGCGCAGTGCTTCGTACACGGACTGTGCGAATCCGGGCGGCCCGCACAGGAAGACGTCGTGCTTGTCGATGTCGGGGAGCTTCTGCCGCAGCCGCTCCGCCGAGATGTCCGGGCGCTCCCCGTCCGGGCTGTTGACCGCGTACATCAGCCGGGCACCGCGCTCGTCGGCGATGGCGGCCAACTCGTCCCACAGCGCCAGGTCCTGGGTGCTGTTGGCCCGGTAGAGCAGGGTGATGTCGCCGGACGCGCCGGGCAGCGTCTCGAACAGGGCCCGCATCGGGGTGATGCCGACGCCGCCCGCGACCAGCAGCACCTTGCCGCGGCTGCGGCGGGCGGCGGTGAGCGCGCCGTACGGGCCCTCGGCCCACACCTTGGTGCCGGGCGTCAGCTCGCGCAGCCGTTCGCTGTGGTCGCCGATCGCCTTCACCGTGATCCGCAGCATGTCGGGGCGCGGGGCCGCCGACAGCGAGTACGGGTGGGAGCTGAACCGCATGCCCGGCGCCAGGAACCGCCAGCGGAAGAACTGGCCCGCCTCCGCGCCCATCCGGTGCAGCTTCTTCCCGCCGATCAGCACCGACACGATGCCCGGCGTCTCCTCGATGACCGCCTCGACACGCATCCGGTGCCGCAGGTTCAGCCGGATCGGAGTGAGGATCCGGTACCAGATCACCAGCGCCGTCACCGAGCCGTACAGCCCGTACCAGACGGTCTTCGCGACCGGCTCGACGGCGAAGTCGTTACCGGTGGTCAGCTGGTGCCAGAACGCCAGGAACACCGCCGCGTACGTCAGCAGATGCACGTGGTACCAGGTGTCGTACGGAATCCTGCGGCGGACCGGGCCGATCGAGATCAGGCCGATGAAGAACAGCAGACCGGTGCCGATGGCGGCCTTGCCCATGTCCGGCAGCTGGTTGATGGAGTCGATGGTCTGCTGGACGATGTCACCGAGGCCCTTGCCGGCCTGGAGGGCGTAGCCCCACATGATCAGGAAGACGTGGGCGAGGGTCAGACAGAGCGTGTAGCGACCGCTCATCGCGTGCCAGCGCGCCACCCGGTCGGAGCCCACCCGGCGTTCCAGCGCGGGCACCCGGGCCATCTGGAGCACGACGAGGGCCATGAGGTAGCCGGCGAGCAGACCGGTGATCCGGCCCGCGTTGAGGATCTTGCCGTTGTTGTCGCTGATGGACGGGGTGTTGGCCCACCACAGCCACAGCACTCCGGCCGCGCCGGCCCAGACGGCGATCAGCAGGATGGTCGCAGGGGAGCGGCGCGGGCGGATGCGGCGCATCGTCTGGCGGCGGGCGGCGCGGCCGCCTGCGAGCGTGGTGGTCACGGTTCCTCCGGGAACGGGAGCAAGGGGGTGGCGTGGTCCCTTGGCCCAGAGATACGTGTGAGGAGGCCGGTGTGTTCAGCCGTACGAACTCGTACGCCGTTCAGTACCGGGTGATCGCCGTCGGCCCGCTCGCCGTTCCGATCGCGAGGTGCGGATTGCGGCCGGGATCGGCCCATGTGAGGATCCGCCGCATGGCGTCCGCCGACACCGACACACAACCGGCCGTCGCCCCGCGCCCGTTGACATGCAGGAAGATGCCGGCACCCCGACCCCGCACCGGGCGCTCGTAGTTGAAGCCGATGACGAGCGCGTACGCGTACCGCGTGCCGTAGGAGATCAGGTGCTCGGCGTGGGCGGCCCGGCAGTCGGCGGCGCGGGGCTCGGTCCAGCGGTTGTAGGACCGTGAGTCGTCGTCCTGGCACCACCAGGAGTTCCTGCGCACGAGCCGGTACTTGTACGCCGTCCCGCGCGGCGCCGGCTTGATGCCGAAGGCGTACGGCAGGTCGTACAGCCCGGTCGGAGTCGTGTTCGTGCCCTGCTTCCGCGAGGTGCCCGCGACGAGCCCCTTCGCCCCGAAGCGGGCCGCGGCCGAACCGGCCTTCACCCACCGCCCGTCCCGCCGGTCCCACCAGTTCACGGTGCCGGACGTCGAGCCGGCCTTCGCGGCCACCGCCGTGATCAGCTGGCCGCCGCCGCCCGTGTCCGCCATCCGCGCGGGCAGCGGGGCGTCGGCGGGCGCGGCACCGAGCACGAGCGGGCACGCGGACACCAGGGTGGCGACGACAGCGGGGCGCATGCTTCAGACCGTAGACGGCGGAAGCGGCAACGGCAGCCCGGGTAGGCCATCCAGGCTGGTGGCGACGTGGTCCTTCTTGGTGAAGTACTCGCTGAGCGAGTCGTCGTCCTCGCGCGCGAAGCGCTGGGCGTGCAGTACGCGGTCGCCGTCGTACGACATGTAGGGCACCGCGAAGCCGCAGGAGTCACGGACGAGTTCGGCCCGGACGACGATGATCGCGCGCAGCCCGTGCGCGGCGGGGTCGATGTCCGGGAAGTGGCCGAGCAGTTCGGGGAAGCGCGGGTCGTCGCGGAAGACCGGCTCGCCGCGGCCGTGCACGCGGACGATGTTCGGCGGACCCTGGAAGGCGCACCACATGAGGGTGATACGGCCGTTCTCCCGCAGGTGCGCGATCGTCTCCGCGTGGGACCCGGCGAAGTCGAGGTAGGCGACGGTGAGCTCGTCGAGGATCGCGAAGGAGCCCTTGAGGCCCTTGGGGGAGAGGTTCACCGTGCCGTCACCGGACAGGGGAGCCGTCGCGGTGAAGAAGAGGTGCTGTTCCTCGATGAAGGTGCGGAGCCGGCCGTCTATGCGCTCATAAGTCTTTCCCATGTCTAACGATTATGAGCGCAAGTCTTTCGATTGTCTAAGGAATTGCGGAAGTCGGTCTTCGACGTCCGCTGTCGATGTCCACTTCCGTTGAGACGTCCGTGGCCGCCCCGGCCGGCACTCACGCGGGGCGGCCACAGCGCCTGTCACGTCACTTGGTGAGCGTGCAGGCGGCCAGGGAGTCCAGGCCCTGGGGCTTGGCGGCGGTGCGGCCGATGGCGGTGGCGATGCGGTTGACGGTGGCGACGCGCTTGTCCTTGAGGGGGCCGACGATGGCGTTCTGGACGAAGTTGGGGCCGCCCTGGCCGACCGTTTCGACGAGGCGCTTGTTGGCTTCCTGGATCTGGGTGTTGAGGAGGGCCAGGTTCCGGTCGACCTCGGCCTTGGCGGAGGCGGGGACCGCGGGGAGCTTCGACTTCACGTCCGGACAGGTGATCGTGCCGGCCGCGTTCGGGTTGCCGGTGTTGCCCGTGTTGCCGCCGGTCTGCTGCTGAGGGGGCGCCGTCGCACTGGGCTTGGCGGAGTTCTGGGCACCGCCCGCGTTGGTGCCGCTCGCGTTGAGGGTGCAGGCGGCCAGGGAGTCCAGGCCCTGGGGCTTGGCGGCGGTGCGGCCGATGGCGGTGGCGATGCGGTTGACGGTGGCGACGCGCTTGTCCTTGAGGGGGCCGACGATGGCGTTCTGGACGAAGTTGGGGCCGCCCTGGCCGACCGTTTCGACGAGGCGCTTGTTGGCTTCCTGGATCTGGGTGTTGAGGAGGGCCAGGTTCCGGTCGACCTCGGCCTTGGCGGAGGCGGGGACCGCGGGCAGCTTCGACTTCACGTCCGGGCAGGTGATCGTGCCGGGGCCCGCCAGTGTCCGCGCGCTGTTCCCGTTGTTCTTGGAGGTCTCCCCGGCGAGGGCGAAGCCGGCGATCGCCGTGCCGGACAGCGCGACTGCGGCAGCGCCGCCGATGAACGCGACGCGACGCTTGTTGTACTTCGGAAGAGCCCTGGACATGCGGATGCCTCACTCGGGTCAGGGGTGTCGTGGTCGTGGTTGACAAACGCGGCGCCTGCGTTCGGCGTGAGATACGGGTAAGCGGTTTCCCGCGTTCAAAGGATCTTCAAATTTCCTACACCCGGAACCTCGATTGACGAATCATGCAGAGTCCTGCATACTCATGCATGCCAGTGAACGCACTATGAGGAGAAACCCGTGACCGAGCGCGTCGTACTCGCCTACTCGGGCGGACTGGACACCTCCGTCGCCATCGGCTGGATCGCCGAGGAGACGGGCGCCGAGGTCATCGCCGTCGCGGTCGACGTCGGCCAGGGCGGCGAGGACCTGGACGTCATCCGCAAGCGCGCGCTCGCCTGCGGCGCCGTCGAGGCCGAGGTCGCGGACGCCAAGGACGAGTTCGCCGACGAGTACTGCCTCCCGGCGATCAAGGCCAACGCCCTCTACATGGACCGCTACCCGCTGGTCTCCGCCCTCTCCCGGCCGACGATCGTCAAGCACCTCGTCGCCGCCGCCAAGAAGCACGGCGCCACCACGGTCGCCCACGGCTGCACCGGCAAGGGCAACGACCAGGTCCGCTTCGAGGCGGGCATCGTCGCCCTCGCCCCCGACCTCAAGTGCATCGCCCCGGTCCGCGACTACGCGATGACCCGCGACAAGGCCATCGCGTTCTGCGAGGAGAAGAGCCTCCCGATCGCGACCACCAAGAAGTCCCCGTACTCCATCGACCAGAACGTCTTCGGGCGCGCCGTCGAGACCGGCTTCCTCGAGGACATCTGGAACGCCCCGATCGAGGACATCTACGAGTACACCCGGAACCCGGCCGTCCCGCGCGAGCCCGACGAGGTGATCATCACCTTCAAGGAGGGCGTCCCGGTCGCCATCGACGGCAAGCCCGTGACCGTCCTGCAGGCCATCCAGCAGCTCAACGAGCGCGCCGGAGCCCAGGGCATCGGCCGGATCGACATGGTCGAGGACCGCCTCGTCGGCATCAAGTCCCGCGAGGTGTACGAGGCTCCCGGCGCGATCGCCCTGATCACCGCCCACCAGGAGCTGGAGAACGTCACCGTCGAGCGTGAACTGGCCCGCTACAAGCGGCAGGTCGAGCAGCGCTGGGGCGAGCTGGTCTACGACGGCCAGTGGTTCTCCCCGCTGAAGCGGGCCCTGGACGGCTTCGTCAACGAGGCCAACCAGCACGTCTCCGGCGACATCCGGATGACCCTGCACGGCGGCCGCGCGGTCGTCACCGGCCGGCGCTCCCAGTCGTCGCTGTACGACTTCAACCTGGCGACGTACGACACCGGCGACACCTTCGACCAGGCCGCGGCCAAGGGCTTCATCGACATCTACAGCCTGTCGTCGAAGATCGCGGCGAAGCGGGACCTGGCGTAAGCAGTAGCGTGATGACCGCCTCCTCACTCACGCCGTGGGGAGGCGGTGGCACATCCAGACCTCTTGAGGAGCAAACGCAAGTGAGCAGCAACAGCGGTGACGTACGGCTCTGGGGCGGCCGTTTCGCCGACGGTCCCGCCGAGGCCCTGGCGAAGCTGTCCGCGTCCGTCCACTTCGACTGGCGGCTCGCGCCCTACGACATCGCCGGTTCGCGTGCCCACGCGCGCGTGCTGCGCAAGGCGGCGCTCCTCACGGACGACGAGCTGACCCGGATGCTCGCCGGGCTCGACCGGCTCGAAGCGGATGTCGCCGACGGTTCGTTCGTCGGCACCATCGCCGACGAGGATGTCCACACCGCCCTGGAGCGCGGCCTGCTGGAGCGCCTCGGCCCGGACCTCGGCGGCAAGCTGCGCGCCGGCCGGTCGAGGAACGACCAGGTCGCGACCCTCTTCCGCATGTACCTGCGGGACCAGGCCCGGATCATCGGCGGCCTGATCGCCGACCTCCAGGACGCGCTGATCGGCCTGGCGGAGGCCCACCCGGACGTGGCGATGCCCGGCCGCACCCACCTCCAGCACGCTCAGCCGGTGCTCTTCGCCCACCACGTCCTGGCCCACGTCCAGTCCCTCTCCCGGGACGCCGAGCGGCTGCGCCAGTGGGACGAGCGGACGGCCGTGTCGCCGTACGGCTCGGGCGCCCTCGCGGGCAGCAGCCTCGGCCTGGACCCGGAGGCGGTCGCGCGCGATCTGGGCTTCGAGCACGGCAGCGCCGGCAACTCCATCGACGGCACGGCCTCCCGTGACTTCGTGGCGGAGTTCGCCTTCATCACTGCGATGATCGGCGTCAACCTCTCCCGCATCTCGGAGGAGATCATCATCTGGAACACGAAGGAGTTCTCCTTCGTGACCCTGCACGACGCGTTCTCCACGGGCTCGTCGATCATGCCGCAGAAGAAGAACCCGGACATCGCCGAGCTGGCGCGTGGCAAGTCCGGCCGACTGATCGGGAACCTGACCGGCCTCATGGCCACCCTCAAGGCCCTCCCGCTCGCGTACAACCGCGACCTCCAGGAGGACAAGGAGCCCGTCTTCGACTCCTGCGACCAGCTGGAGGTCCTGCTCCCCGCCTTCACCGGCATGATCGCCACCCTGACCGTCAACCGGGAGCGCATGGAGGAGCTGGCCCCGGCCGGCTTCTCGCTCGCCACGGACATCGCCGAGTGGCTGGTCAAGCAGGGCGTGCCGTTCCGCGTCGCGCACGAGGTGGCCGGCGAGTGCGTGAAGGTCGCCGAGGCCGAGGACAAGGAGCTCGACGAGCTGACGGACGAGCAGTTCGCGAAGATCTCCGCGCACCTGACCCCCGAGGTGCGGACCGTCCTCAACGTCCACGGCGCCCTCGCCTCCCGCAACGGCCGCGGCGGTACGGCGCCCAGCGCGGTCGCGGTCCAGCTGGCGGAGGTCAAGCAGGACGTGGCGGCCCAGCACGAGTGGGCCACGGCTAAGGAGAAGCGGTAAGGGAAGCGCCCCTTGGGGGCGCGGGGAACTGCACGACCAGCCACAACGATCCCGCACTCGCCAAAGCACCGTAGGAACCGAGCTCCGAGGCGGTAGTCGAAGGTCATCGAGGGTTACGTTGGTCATGAGCCGCAAGGAGCCGACCGAACGGAGCCCGCGATGCCCTTCGCACGTCTCGCGACCGCCACGACGCCCACCTGCCACATCGGCTTGGGTCTCGCCGCAGTCGGCCGCCCCGGCTACATCAACCTCGGCCGAGACCACGACCTCGGAGAGGACCGCAGCGTCGCGACGCTGCGCACCCGCACCCACGAACTCCTCGACGCCGCCTACGCCCAGGGCGTCCGCTACTTCGACGTCGCCCGCTCCTACGGCCGCTCGGAGGAGTTCCTCGCCGACTGGCTGAACGCCCGGCCCGACATCGAGGACATCGTCGTGGGCAGCAAGTGGGGCTACACCTACACCGCCGGCTGGACCACCGACGCGGAAGAACACGAGGTCAAGGACCACAGCGTCCAGACGTACGAACGGCAGCGCGCCGAGACCGACGGACTCCTCGGCGACCGGCTCGACCTCTACCAGATCCACTCGGTGACCCCGGACAGCCCGGCCCTCACCGACAAGGAACTCCACGCGAAGCTGGCCGAGGCCGCCGCGCAGGGCCTCACCATCGGCTTCTCCACCAGCGGTCCCGACCAGGCCGACGCCATCCGTGCAGCGCTCGCCGTCACGGTCGACGGCGAGCCCCTCTTCCGTACCGTCCAGTCGACGTACAACGCGCTGGAGACCTCCGCCGCCCCCGCCCTCGCCGAGGCGCACGACGCCGGGCTCACGGTGATCGTCAAGGAGGCCATGGCGAACGGCCGGCTCGCGGACCCGCACGTGCCGGACGCGCTGAGGGCCGTAGCCGAAGAAACGTCTCTCGGCTGTGACGCGGTCGCCCTCGCGCTCGTCCTCCGTCAGCCGTGGGCCGGAGTCGTCCTCTCCGGCGCCGCCACCGTCAACCAGCTCGCCTCCAACCTGCACGCCGCCGTGGTCGACCTCGACGAGGACCAGCTGACCCGGCTCGCCACGCTCGTGGAGGAACCGCACGCCTACTGGGAGCGGCGCGGGCAGTTGCCCTGGCACTGAGAAATCCTGCTGAGCGCGGCCACTGTGAGACGTGCATGCCCGTGGTGAGACACATATGTCTCACATGGGCTATCGTTGTCTCATGGCCGTCGATCGTGACCACGTACTGCGCAGCGCCGCAGCCCTGCTGACCCGTAACTCCACCGCGACCATGGACGAGGTCGCCAAGGCGGCCGGGATCAGCCGGGCCACGCTGCACCGCCACTTCGCCGGACGCGACGCGCTCGTCCGGGCGCTGGAGGCGCTCGGCATCGCGGAGTGCGAGGCCGCCCTGGACGCGGCCCGCCTGGACGACGGGCCCGCGAGCGACGCCGTACGGCGGCTCGTGCGCGAGCTGGAACCCGCCGCCGGACTGCTCGCCTTCCTCTACACCGAGAACCAGCTGTTCGAGGGCGAGGAACTGCACGCGGGCTGGACCCTGCTCGACGAGCGGATCTCGGCCCTGTTCCGGCGGGGACAGCTGAGCGGTGAGTTCCGCATCGATCTGACGCCCGCCTGGCTCACCGAGGCGCTCTACGGACTGCTGGCCTCCGGCGCCTGGATGGTGCAGAGCGGCAAGGGCGCGCCCAAGGACTTCCACCACATGACCGTCGAGCTGCTGCTCGGCGGCGCACTGCGACGAGACGAACCACAAAGGCCACAGAGACCACAGAGAGAGGAAGCATGACCAGCACCCTGCAGCCGGCGAACCCGACCGAGGCGGTGAAGCGCCCCGGCCGTTGGCTCGCGCTGTCCGTCCTCGTGCTCGCCGTGCTGCTGGTGGCCGTCGACGCGACCGTCCTCGGCCTCGCGACCCCCTACATCAGCGAGGACCTGAAGCCCTCGGGCACCCAGCTCCTCTGGATCGGTGACGTCTACTCCTTCGTCATCGCCGGACTGCTCGTCTCCATGGGCAGCCTCGGCGACCGCATCGGCCGCAAGCGGATCCTGCTCATCGGCGCCACGGCGTTCGGCGCGATATCCGTCCTCAACGCCTACGCGACGACACCCGAGTTGATGATCGTCGCCCGGGCGCTGCTCGGCGTCGCCGGCGCGACCCTGATGCCGGCCACGCTCGCCCTGATCCGCAACCTCTTCCACGACCCGCGCGAGCGCAGCCTCGCGATCGGTATCTGGGGCGCGACCGCTTCCGCGGGCACGGCGATCGGGCCGATCATGGGTGGCTTCCTGCTCGAACACTTCTGGTGGGGCTCGGTCTTCCTGATCAACCTTCCCGTGATGGCGGTCCTCGTGCTCGTCGGCATCAAGCTGCTGCCCGAGTCGCGGAATCCTCGTCCCGGTCCGTGGGACGCGCTGAGCGTCGCCCTGTCGCTGATCGGCATGATCGGCATCGTGTACGCCGTCAAGGAGGCCGCCAGCCATGGCTTCACGTGGGAGCCGCTCGCCGCGGGCCTACTGGGCGCGGGCGCGCTGTACGGCTTCGTGCGACGCCAGCTCACCCTGCCGAACCCGCTGCTGGACATGCGGCTGTTCCGCAACCGCGGCTTCAGCGGCGCGGTCCTGGCCGACCTGTTGACCATCCTCGGGTTGTCGGGGCTGGTGTTCTTCCTCTCGCAGTACCTGCAACTCGTTCAGGGCAGGCGGCCGTTGGAGGCGGGTCTGGCCGAACTGCCCGCCGCCGTGGGCGCGGTGGTGGCCGGTCTGGTCGCCGGTACGGCGGCCCGGCGCTTCTCGGTCCGCTCCGTGGTCTCCGGCGGACTCGCGGCCGTCGGCCTCGCGCTGGCCTCTCTCACCGTGATCGACCAGTCCACGGGCTATCCGCTGCTCGGCGCGGCGCTGCTGGTCGTCGGCGTCGGCGCCGGCTTCTCGTTCACGGTGACCGCGGACGTGATCCTCTCCGGCGTGCCCAAGGAGCAGGCGGGCGCCGCGTCCGCCGTGTCCGAAACGGCGTACGAACTCGGCGCGGCCCTCGGCATCGCCCTGCTCGGGTCGATCGTGACCGGCGTCTACCGCGGCTTCGCCGGCCCGGCGGGCACCCCGGCCGAGGCGCATGAGTCGTTGGGGGGTGCGGTGGAGTCGTCGGTGGGCCTGCCCGCGCAGACATCCGAGGCGATGCTGGACGCCGCCCGCCAGTCCTTCGTCGACGGCCTGGCGCTCGCGGCGGGCGCGGGCGCGGCGGTCCTGTTGGCCGCGGCGGTGGCGGCCTGGTTCCTGCTGCGCGGACAGCGGCTGGAGGGCGGGGCCGAGCATCCGTGACCCGGCCGCAGGCGTGCCGGGCGGTTCTGGTTGCCGTCGCGTCGGCGGGCGGGCGGGAGGCGCGCAGGCGCTAGGGCCCTTCTGATGGATCTCCGTGGGAGAAGGACCGGCGTCCGGTGCGTGCGCGCGGTGCGGCGAGAGTGCGTGCCGGGCGTCGCGACGCCGCGGAGATCCATCAGAAGGGCCCTAAGGCCCGACGCCACGGAGTCCGTTGCTGAACCGGCATCCGACAGGGCTGGTCCACCGGTTGCCGGGCGCGCCCGTCGAGGCCGCTCGGCGTGTTCCTCACGCCGGTTTTAAGTCCGTTTTCGCCCTCGCCTGATGGTCTTGGCTCCGTACCCGGCGTCGTTCCCCACGGCCGAAGGAGCCACCGATCATGACACGTCGTACGAAGAAGGCGATCGTCACCGTCTCGTTCATCGCCGCCGCAGGGCTGGCGGGCGGCGGCGTGGCGCTCGCCGCCGACGGTGAGAAGACGCCGCGCGAGCAGGTCCGGTTCGTCGTCGAGGAGGGCGACTCCTCGGGCGGCGGTGCGGCGGACCGCGAGGACTGCCCGTGGAAGGACGGGGGCGGCTCCGCCACCCCGTCGGCGGGCACCGGCGATCCCGCCTCGGAGCTGTGACCGTGTCGACCGCCCCGGCCGGCCCGACGTCCCAGGACAAGGTCCTCGAAGAGGCCCTCTTCGAGGTCAAACGAGTGATCGTCGGCCAGGACCGCATGGTGGAACGGATGTTCACCGCGGTCCTGGCCCGCGGCCACTGCCTGCTCGAAGGCGTGCCCGGCGTCGCCAAGACGCTGGCCGCGAAGACGCTCGCGCATGTCGTCGGCGGCCGCTTCGCCCGCCTCCAGTTCACCCCCGACCTCGTCCCCTCCGACATCACCGGCACCCGTATCTACCGGCCCTCCCAGGAGGCGTTCGACATCGAACCGGGGCCGGTCATCGCCAACATCGTCCTCGCCGACGAAATCAACCGCGCCCCCGCCAAGGTGCAGTCCGCGCTCCTGGAGGTCATGGGCGAGCACCAGGTCTCGATCGGCGGCACCACCATCCCCGTCCCCGAGCCGTTCCTGGTCCTCGCCACCCAGAACCCCATCGAGTCCGAGGGCGTCTACCGGCTCCCCGAGGCCCAGCGGGACCGCTTTCTGCTCAAGGTGGAGATCGCCGCGCCCAGCGAGTCCGAAGAACTCGCCATCCTCTACCGGATGAGCGTCGACCCGCCCCGGCCGCGCCGCATCCTCACCCCCGAAGGGCTCGTCGCCCTCCAGCGCACCGTCGACGAGGTGTTCGTGCACCACGCGGTCGCCGAGTACGCCGTACGACTGGTCTGCTCGACCCGCGAACTCGCCGGTCCGGAGAGCCGGTTGGCGCACGGCGCGGGCCCGCGTGCCACGCTCGGCCTGATCGCCGCCGCCCGCGCCCTGGCGCTGCTGCGCGGCCGGGGCTACGTACTCCCCGACGACGTAAGGGACTTGGCGCACGAGGTGATCGCCCACCGCCTGGTCCTGTCCTTCGACGCGCTCGCCGACGGTGTCACTCCGGGCGAGCTCGTCGACGAGGTGCTCGCGGCCGTGCCGCAGCCCCGGATCAGCCCACGCCAGGTCGAGGCGGGCGGCGTCGAGGCGGGCGGCGAGGAGGCCGTCGCATGACACCCAGCCTGCACGAACTCACCCCCGAACAGGCGCTCAAGCACCTGGAGCTGCTCTTCACCCGCCGCCCGGACGGACTCCTCCAGGGCGACCACCCCGGTCTCCTGCCCGGCCCCGGCAGCGAGGTCGCGGAGACCCGGCCGTACGTCATCGGCGACGACGTACGCCGGATGGACTGGAACGCCACCGCCCGCACCACCGTCCCGCACGTCCGCCTCACCCTCGCCGACCGCGAACTCACCACCTGGATCGTCCTCGACGCCTCCGCGAGCATGGACTTCGGCACGGCCCGGATGGAGAAGCGGGACCTGGCGGTGGGCGCGGCGGCGGCCGTCGCCTTCCTCACCGAGCGGGCCGGCAATCGGCTCGGCGCGCAGATCACCGGGCCGCAGGGCATACGGCGGATCCCGCCCCGCACCGGACGGCGGCACCTGCTGACGATCCTGCGGGCCGCCCTGGACCGCCCGCGCGTCGCTCCCGGCGCCGCGGACTCCACCCTCGCCGAGGCACTGCGCGAGCTGCGCGTCCTGCCGGCCCGCGGCCTGGTCGCCGTCGTCTCCGACTTCCTGGAGACCGGCTGGGAGCAGCCCCTGCGCACCGTGGCCCACCGCCACCAGGTCCTCGCCGTCGAGACCGTCGACCCGCGCGAGATGGAGCTGCCCGACGTCGGGTTGCTCACCGTCGTCGACCCCGAGACCGGACGCAGACGCGAAGTGCCCACGCACACACGGCGGTTGCGGGACCGGTACGCCGAGGCCGCGCTGGAACAGCGGGCCCTGATCAAACAGTCCATCCGCCGCGCGGGCGCCGCCCACCTCAGGCTGCACACGGACCGCGACTGGGTCCGTGACGTCGTCCGGTACGTCGAGGACCAGCGGCGCCGAGGGGGAGGCGGCGCCGCATGACACACGCGACTGCGGGATGCGACGGAGGGGAGGAACCATGGGTCTGCGGTCACCGGGCTGGCTGCTGCTCCTGTTGCCGCTGGCCGCGCTGATCGGCGCCTATCTGCTGGTCCAGCGCAGGCGCGGCCGGTACGCCGTCCGCTTCACCAACCTCGATCTGCTCGACAAAGTGGCGCCCCGCCGGCCGGGCTGGCGCCGACACGTCCCGGCGGGCGCGTTCTGCGCGACCCTCGCCCTGCTGGTGCTGGGCTTCGCCCGGCCGACGGCCGAGGTCCAGGTGCCCCGGGAACGGGCCACGATCGTGGTCGCGTTCGACACGTCCGGGTCCATGGAGGCCACCGACGTCGAACCGACCCGGTTCGTGGCCGCCCAGCGCGCCGCCCTCACCTTCATCGACCGGCTGCCCGAACGCTTCAACACCGGGCTGGTCACGTTCAGCGGCAACGCCACGGTCGCGGTTCCGCCGACCACCGACCGCGCGGTGCTGCGCTCGGCGATCGAACAGCTCACCGCGGGCCAGGGCACGGCGATCGGCGAAGCCGTCATCGCCGCGCGCAACGCCATCCGGGCGCTCGACCGGCAGGCCGAGACCGAACCGCCGCCCGCGCACATCGTGCTGCTGTCCGACGGCTCCAACACCGTAGGCCGGTCGGTCGAGTCGGCGGCGGCGGAGGCGTCCGCCGACCGGATCCCGGTCTCGACGATCGCCTACGGCACCGAGGACGGGGTCGTCGACCTCGGCGACGGCCGACTCCTCCAGGTCCCCGTCGACGGCCCCGCCCTGGAGAACCTCGCCTCCCGCACGGGTGGCGACTACCACGAGGCCGCGACGGGGGAGGAGCTCGAGGCCGTCTACGAGGACATCGGCAGCTCCGTCGGCCACCGCACCGAGGAACGCGAGATCTGGCAGTGGTTCGTGGCAGGCGGCCTCGGCATGGCCCTGGTCGCCGCGGCGACGTCGCTGCTGTGGTTCTCGCGGTTGCCATGAGGGGCGGGTCGGTGTGGTGCCGTGCGGTGGCGCGGGCGCCGGCTGGTTTCTCGCCCCCGCCGCCCCTACCCGTCCCATCCCCAGGGGCGCTGCCCCTTCGACCCCGCCAGGGGCTCCGCCCCTGGACCCCGGCATTCGCACCCACCGCTACCGGCCGACGGCAGTTCCGGGGCCGCCGGCCTGCGGCGGGTCCGCTGCTCGATTCGCGGCAGGCCCGGAGGCGTTGGCCGATGGCGGGTCCCGTTGCTGGGCCTGCGGCGGGTCCTGTTCCTTGGCTTACGGCGGGTCCCGTGGCCCGGCCTACGGTGGGTCGCGTTGCTTGGCCTGCGGCGGGCTCGTTGCTCGGTCTGCGGCAGGCCCGGAGGCGTTGGCCGATGGCGGCTCCCGTTGCTCGGCCTGCGGCGAGTCTCGTTCCTTGGCCAATGGCGGCTCCGGTTTGCCCGGCCCACGGCGGGTCCCTTTTCCCGGCCCACGGCGGTTCCAGGCTCCCCGATCTGGAGTTCGAGGCTCCCCGACCCGCCAGTTCCCGGTTCCTCGGCCCAGGCACTTCCCGGTTCCCCGACCAAGGAGGCAGACCGTGACAGACCCCACGTACTCCGGCCCGCCGGGCACCCCCGACCCTGGCGCTCCCACTCGCCCTGCGAGCCGCACCGACCCGACGGGTCCGAGGACGCCGGACGGACGGGCGGAGCCGACCCCGAACGCTCCGCCGAGCGGCTCAGCTGCCCTCGGCGGGCCCCCGGCCGCACCAGGCCTCGGCAGGCCCCCGGCCACAGCCAGGGTCGGTGAACCCTTGACCGCACCCGCCGCGCCCGCCCCCGGCACAACCCCTCCCGCCCTCGCCGACCCCCCACTCGGCCTCGGCGAACCCCGCGGCCCCTCCTTCCTGCCCGGTCGGCCCCCCGCACTCCCCGACCGACCCACGCCGGAGGCGCTCGCAGCGGCGCCGCCAACGACCCCGTTCGCCTCCCCGCACGCGCACGCCCCCGTACGCCCCCCGCGCCCCCGCACCCTCCGCCCCCTCACCACCGCCATCCTCGCCGCCGTACTCGCGGGCGGTGCCGCCGGATACGCGGCCGGCGCCCTCGGCGACGACGACCCCGGCGCCCCGGCCCCGGCCGCACGCGCCTCCGGCGACCTGGAAGCCGTCGCCGCCCGCGTGCTGCCCAGCGTGGTGTCCGTCCGGACGGCGAACGGGCAGGGCTCCGGGTTCGTGTTCGACGAGCGCGGCCGGATCCTGACCAACGCCCATGTCGTGGAGGGCAGTTCACGCGTCACCGTCGAACTCCAGGACGGCCGCAGCCTGAGCGCCGAGGTCGTCGGCGACGACCCCGCCCACGACGTGGCCGTACTGGAGCCCGAGACGTCACGCGGCCTGAGGGCCGCCGACCTCGCCACCGGCACCCGCCCCGGCGTCGGTGACACCGTCCTCGCCATCGGCTCCCCGCTCGGCCTCAGCGGCACCGTGACCTCCGGCATCGTCAGCGCACTCGACCGCTCCGTACGGCTCGGCGACAGCGACAGCGCCGGTGGCGCCGGTGGCGGACAGCAGCGCGCCCTGCAGACCGATGCCTCGATCAACCCCGGCAACTCCGGCGGACCCCTGGTCGACGCCGACGGCCGGGTCATCGGCATCAATACGGCCATCGCGACGTTGGACCAGCAAAGGGGCGGCTCCATCGGCATCGGCTTCGCCATCCCCGTGGCCGACGCCGCGGACGCCGCCCGCACCATCATCGACGGCGGATAAGGGGTCTCCATGCGACTGCTCGTGGTCGAGGACGAGGAGGACCTGGTCGTAGCGCTCAAGGTCGGGTTGGTCAGGGCCGGTTACGCCGTCGACGTCGCCCCGGACGTCGACACCGCCACCGAGAAGCTCGCCGTCAACGACTACGACCTGGTCCTGCTGGACCTCAACCTTCCCGACGGCGACGGCTTCACCGTCTGCCGCGCCATCCGTACCGCCCCGGGCCCCGGCGGCCCCCGCATCCTCATGCTCACCGCCCGCGACCGGCTCGCCGACCGCGTCCGGGGCCTCGACGAAGGCGCCGACGACTACCTCGTCAAACCCTTCGCCCTGCCCGAACTCCTCGCCCGTATCAGGGCGTTGCTCCGCCGCGAGGACGGCGGCACAGCCGTCGTCGAGGTCGGCGAACTCCGTCTGGACACCGCCCGCTTCGAGGCCTACCGGGGCGAGCGCCGACTCCCGCTCACCCCCAAGGAGTTCAGCGTCCTGCACTACCTGATGACCCGCCCCGGCCGCGTCGTCCCCGCCGAGGAACTGCTCGAACACGTCTGGGACGAACACGCCGACCCGTTCACCAACACCGTGCGTGTCACGGTCGGTTCACTGCGCCGCAAGGTCACCGGAGAGGAAGAACCCCTCATCGAGACGGTGATACGCCAGGGCTACCGGCTGAAGGAGACGCCATGAAACGTCCCTGGCTGAAACGCCCTTCCCTGAAGCGTCTCCCCATCAAGCACCTACGCCCGCGCCTGCCCTCCTTCACCCACACCATCCGCTTCCGCCTCACCGTCCTCTACTCCGGCCTCCTGTTCGTGCTCACCGCGCTCGTCCTGGGCGGCACCTACGTGGCCGTGGAACGCAGCGGCGAGGCCCACCCCGTCAGCAAGCAGTTCCGCGCCGAGAAGTACGTGAACGGCGTCTACATGGGCGAGTTCGACGCCGTGAAGCTCCAGGAGGTCGAGGCCGCCGTCAACTACGAGACCCTCGCCAACCTGCGCCGCTTCTCCTACGCCGTCCTCGGCGGCCTCGCCGTCGCCAGCCTCGCCCTCGGCTGGATCCTCTCCGGCCGCGCCCTGCGCCCCGTACGCGCCATCTCCCGCACGGCCGCCGAGATCCAGGCCACCGACCTCTCCCAGCGCATCCACCTCCACGGCCCCAAGGACGAACTGCGCGACCTCGCCGACACCGTGGACTCCATGCTGGACCGCCTCGACGAGGCCTTCCGCGCCCAGCGCCAGCTCATCGACGACGCCTCCCACGAGCTGCGCAGCCCGCTCGCGATCATCCGAGCCAACCTGGACGCCGTACTGACCGCCGAGGAGTCGGACGAGGAGGAGCGCCGTACGGCGGCCCGCAGTGTCGACCGCGCGACCACCCGCATGACCCGGCTCGTCGAGGACCTGCTGGCCACGGCCCGGCGCAGCGCGCCCGCCCTCGCCGACGCGGACGTCGACCTGGCCGCCGCGGCGGGCGAGGCCTGCGAGGAGTTCGCGCCGCTCGCCGCCGACCGCGGCCTCACCCTGCACCGCCGGCTCGCGCCCGGCCTGACCGTCATCGGCGACCACGACGCCCTGCGCCGGGCCGTCGGCAACCTGCTGTCGAACGCCGTACGCCTCGCCCCGCCCGGCACCCGCATCGCGGTCGCCGCGGGCCGCTCCGGAGGCTGGCTGTGGGCGGCCGTACGGGACGAGGGCCCGGGCATTCTGGACGACGACCAGGGGCGGGTCTTCGACCGGTTCTGGCGGGCCGGGGCGGGCGGCGGCCGACGCGACCGGCACGCCGGGCTCGGACTCGCCATCGTCCGGCAGATCGTGGAGTCGCACGGCGGCCAGGTCCGGCTGTTCTCACGCGTCGGCGAGGGCTCGACGTTCGTGCTCTGGTTCCCCGCACCCGGCGACGGACACGGCAACGGCGGGCCGCCCGAGGAGCAGCCCGCCGTGTGAGCGTCCGGTTTACGCCGCCTTCTTCGCCTTCGTGGCGTACATGTCCACGTACTCCTGCCCGGACAGCCGCATGACCTCCGCCATCACGGAGTCGGTCACCGCTCGCAGCACGTACCGGTCGCGGTCCATGCCCTCGTACCGCGAGAACTCCATCGCCTCGCCGAAGCGGACCGTGACCCGGCCGGGGCGCGGGATGCCCCGGCCGCCCGGCTGCAGCTTGTCGGTGCCGATCATCGCGAACGGGACGACGGGCGCGCCGGTCATCAGGGTGAGCCGGGCGATGCCGGTACGTCCGCGGTAGAGACGGCCGTCGGGGGAGCGGGTGCCCTCCGGGTAGATGCCGAACATCCTGCCCTCCTCCAGCACCCGGCGCCCGGTCATCAGCGCCGCCACTCCGCCGCTCGCGCCGTCCCGGTCCACGGGAATCATGCCGACGCCCGTGAAGAACCACGCCATCAGCCGCCCCTTGAGGCCCTTGCCGGTGACGTACTCGTCCTTGCCGATGAAGAACACCTGCCGCCTGGTCACCAGAGGCAGGACGATCGAATCGATGAACGTGAGGTGGTTGCCGGCGAGGATCACCGGACCGTCGCCGGGGATGTGCTCCGCGCCCTCCACCTGTGGGCGGAACATCAGGCGCATGATCGGTCCGAGCACTGCC
Source organism: Streptomyces sp. NPDC002838 (assembly GCF_040295365.1). Classification (NCBI taxonomy): domain Bacteria; kingdom Bacillati; phylum Actinomycetota; class Actinomycetes; order Kitasatosporales; family Streptomycetaceae; genus Streptomyces; species Streptomyces sp. NPDC002838. The sequence continues at coordinate 121,417 of NZ_JBEOVF010000014.1, forward strand.
TTGATGAGCACGAAGCGGGACAACGGGCCCTCCGATGTCAAGAGAACGGCCAGGGAATCTGTATGAGTCTGTGCAGGTGAGGACATTACTCGCGGCCCAGGGGGTCGCGCACATCGGGCGCCACGGGTTCACCGAGGTCTTACGCATTGTTGACCCGTGTTTACCTGCGGTGGCGCACCGATGCCGGTCGGTAACCCGGCCGGAACGATGTGACGGAGGTCGCGTACCCCCAGCCCGTGCCGTGAAGCCGACGGACTGTCAGACATCTGTTCCCATACGACATCCTGTGTCACTCGCGTGTTCCGCGGGAGGTCTCCCATCCGCCATGTACGCGCATCTACGATCGGCCCGCACTGATGAGCCAACGGCAGGGGAGGCCCCATGGGAACGCAGGAGTCGAACGAACGGGCGGGCGGCACCGGACGACGGGCACTCCTCGGCGCGGCGGTGCTCGGCGCCGGCGGAGCGGTCCTCGGGCTGTCCGGTACGGCGAGAGCCGCCGACGCCAAGCACGCAGGAGGCGGCGTGAAGAGCCTGCCCGTCCCGACGATCATCGGTCACCGGGGCGCCAGTGGCTACCGCCCCGAACACACCCTCGGCGCCTACCAGCTGGCCCTCGACATGGGCGCCGACATCGTCGAGGCCGGCGACCTGGTGCCCACCAAGGACGGCCACCTCGTCTGCCGTCACGAGCCGGAGATCGGCGGCACCACCGACGTGGCGGACCACCCCGAGTTCGCCGACCGCAGGACCACCAAGGTCCTCGACGGCGTGTCCACCACCGGCTGGTTCACCGAGGACTTCACGCTCGCCGAGCTCAAGACGCTCCGCGCGATCGAGCGCATCCCGGCCAACCGCCCGCACAACACCCTCTACAACGGCCGCTGGGAGATCCCCACCTTCGAAGAGGTCCTGAAATGGCAGGACGAGCAGACCCGTAAGCGCGGCAAGCAGGTCTGGATATACCCCGAGCTCAAGCACCCCACCTACTTCCGCAAGCTCGGCCTGGGCCTGGAGGAGCGGGTCGCCAAGGTGCTGCGCAAGTACCGCAAGGACAGGTGGAACGCGCCGGTCATCGTCCAGTCCTTCGAGCCGACCAGCATCCAGCGCCTGAACAAGCTGGTCGACAACCCGCTCGTGGTGCTCCTGTCCGGTGCGACCACCCGTCCCTGGGACTTCGTCGAGACCGGCGACCCGCGCACGGTCGCCGACCTGATCAAGCCGGCCGGCCTCAGGGAGATCGCCTCCTACGCGCAGGGCATCGGCCCGACCCTCGACCTGGTCATCCCGAAGGACGCCGCCGGCAACCTCACCAAGCCGACCACCCTGGTCGCCGACGCGCACAAGGTGGGACTCGTCCTGCACCCCTGGACCCTGCGCAACGAGAACCCCTTCCTGCCCGCGGACTTCCGCAAGGGCACGGACGCCGACGCCTACGGCGACGTCTTCGGCGCCTACCGGGCGTACTTCGCCACGGGCATCGACGGCGTCTTCACCGACCAGCCCGACACCGGCCTGCTGGCCCGCGAGGATTTCGTCAACCGCTGAGCGCCCTGCCCCGATTGGGGTGACAGCCGGCCGCCCGGGCAACCCGCCGCCCGGGCGGCCGCGTCGCCCCGCATATGACGCACGACCTGCTCACCACCCTGCGCCCCCTGCTCACCGCCGAGGCCTCGGCCGAGGCGCATGCCACCGGAACGGAACCGGGCGACCTGGAGCAGGCGGTCTGGCTCCGCCTCCTGGAACGCCTCGACGCCGACGGCCCGCCCCTGGACCCGACCGACTGGCTGCGCCGAGCCGTCCGCGCCGAGTCCCGCCGCAGCCGCCGTACCACCAGACTCGAACGGCCGTACGGCACCGAACCCGCCGCCGACGACCTCGGACCCGAGCAACTGGCCCTCGCCGCCGCCCGCCGCCGCGCCCTGCACGAGGCCGTACGACGGCTGCCCGGCCGCTGCCCCCGCCTGATGGAAGCCCTCATGTCGCCGAGGGACCTCACATACCGGGAAATCGCGGGGGAGTTGGGTATCTCACAGGGCAGTCTTGGTCCGGAACGTTCCAGATGCCTGGGATGTCTGCGTCGATTGCTCACACCGGAGGTTGCGGCCCGCGGAGCGCGGGGATAGGAGTGAGGGACAACAGGCGATCAGGTGAGCGGGAGGCGTGCGCACATGGGCATGAGCGTGACCATCTCTGCGGCGACCGAGCAGGACGCGGAGCAGATCTTCAGGCTGCAGTACCTGTGCTTCCAGAGCGAGGCGGCGCTGTACGGCAACTACCGCATCGACCCGCTCGTCCAGACCCTGGACTCCGTCCGCCAGGAAGTCGCCTCCGACTGCGTCTTCGTGGCCCGGCTGGGCGACGAGGTCGTCGGCTCGGTACGCGGCGCGGTGACCGAGGACGGCGCCGCGTCCATCGGCAAGCTCTGCGTCCACCCCCGTCTCCAGGGCCACGGCATCGGCGCGAGGCTGCTCCGCGCGGCCGAGTCGGCGTTGGTCGAGGAGCACGGCGCCAAGAAGTTCCGCCTCCACACGGGCCACCGCAGCGAAAGCAACCTGAGCCTGTACCGCCGGGTGGGCTACCAGACGGTGGGGACGTCGAAGGGCGCGGACGGAGTGCCGATGATCGTCCTGGAAAAGCCGGCAGGGGCATACGCGCAAACGGCGTGACTGCGACGCCTCAAGGGGCGCGGGGCTGTATCGACATGCGGCTCCGCCGCGTGGGCGCGACCAGCCGCACACGGCCGAATGCCGCCCGACAACCTCAGGCGGCATTCCCCTGCCGCGCACCCTTCCGCAACCAGTAGAGGGCGGACAGCGGCAAGATCACAGGAATGAAGATGTACCCCACCCCGAAGTCCGACCACACGGTCGCATCCGGAAACGCAGACGGCTCGACCAACGTCCACGTACCGACGATCAGCACGCCCGCCAGTTCCGCACCGCAGCACACCAACGCCGCCTTACGAGCCGTCTCCCCACCCCGCACCAGCGAGTACGTGATGAACCCGTAGACCAAGCCCGCCACCGCGGACAGCGAATACGCAAGCGGCGCCCGGTCGAACTCGGTCGCGATCTGGTACACGGATCGCGACACCGCCCCGACGACCATCACGCCGTACAGCCAGACCAGCAGCATCCCCGGCCCGCTGATCAACCGTGTCGGCTTCTCCTGCGTGGCGGCCACCTCAGCCTCCCCAGATGTCATAGAGCCGCACCTCCAGCACGGCCAGCACCACACCGCCGGCGGCGGCCGTCACCGATCCCCACCGCGTGCGCTCCGCCAGCGACATGAACCCGGCCGCCGGCACGCACGCGAACGCCCCCAGCAGATACGCCACGAAGATCGTCGTGCCCTGCTCCGGCTTCTCGCCCCGCGCCAGCTGCACGATCCCGACCACCAGCTGCACCAGGGCCAGCACCGACACCACGGCCATCCCGATGAAGTGCCAGTCCTTGGTCGGCTGATCGCGATGGGCCGCCCAGCCGCACCAGGCGGCGAGCAGAAGCGCGGCGACGCCGGTCGCGAGCGTCAGGGCATCAAGCATGCCGTGACCCTATTACGGGCCAAAAGACCCGATGCGGCCGACCCCGAGGTGCACCGTAGGGTCTAGACCATGACCATCCACGCCCAAGCCCTCCTGTTCGACAACGACGGAACCCTCGTCTCCTCCCTCGCCTCGGTGGACCGCTGCTGGACGAGGTGGGCCGGGGAGTACGGCATCACCGCCGAGGAGTTCGGGCGCGTCGAACTGCACGGACGGCCGGCCGCGGAGATAGCCGCCGACCTGCTGCCCGCCCACGTCGTACCGGAGGCCGTCGCACGGATCGAGCGGCTGGAGGTGGAGGACGTCCCCAACGGCGGCGTGCACCTCCTGCCCGGCACCAAGGCCCTGCTCGACGCACTGCCCGCCGAGCGCTGGGCCGTCGTCACCTCCGCCACCCGGCGCCTGGCCGAGGCCCGTCTCGACGCCGTCGGCATCCTGCCCAAGACCCTGATCGCCGCCGACGACATCACGCGCGGCAAGCCCGACCCCGAGCCCTACCTGCTCGCCGCCCGCGAGCTGGGCGTCGACCCGGCCCGCTGTGTCGTCTTCGAGGACGCCCCGGCCGGCCTCCAGGCGGGCCGCGCCGCCGGTATGACCACCGTGGCATTGACCACAACACACCAGGCCCATGAGCTCACCGCCGACCTCGTGGTCGAGAACCTGTCGGCCTTGTCCGTGCTGGTCACCGATACCGGAGTGGACATCTCGGTCCGCGGCTGAGGGGTGTCCGCCGCTGTCCGGCATGCGGACAGCGGCGCTTTGTCAGGACCGTAGGTCTGCTTTACTGATCGCATGACCACCACGAGCCACCGCACCCTTGCGACCGAGGCGACCATGACGCCCGGTGCTCGTTGTCTGTGTCGAATGTGCGCCTTCTAGAGGGCCCCCGCACCACCCAGAGCCTCGCGCCCCGAAGCGAGACGCCGTGGCATGTCCGTACGCCGTAAGCCGTATGTGACAACAGCCCCCGCGCACATGTTCTCCCCGGTTCCCCCATGCCACCGCACGAGAACCGTGACGCGTTCCCGACCGAATGCACCCCTGCCAGGGCACGCCCACGCCCTGCACACGACAGTGACGGAAACCCAGTGATTACCACCTCGGGCCTGACCAAGGTCTACCGTTCCCGCGGCCGCGAGGTCACCGCCCTGGACGGCGTCGATCTCCACGTCCGCGAAGGCGAGGTGTACGGCGTCATCGGCCAGTCCGGCGCCGGCAAGTCCTCGCTCATCCGCTGCATCAACCTCCTGGAGCGACCCACCGCCGGGACGGTGACCGTCGCCGGGCAGGACCTCACCGCCCTCGCCGGGCGCGGCCCGCGTGCGGGCCGGGAACTGCGCCGGGCGCGCAGCCGTATCGGCATGGTCTTCCAGCACTTCAACCTGCTGTCCTCCCGGACCGTGCGGGACAACGTCGAGCTGCCGCTCGAAATCCTCGGCACGTCGGGGAAGGAACGTTCCCGCAAGGCCCTCGAGCTGCTCGACCTCGTCGGTCTGGCCGACAAGGCGGGGGCCTACCCCGCCCAGCTCTCCGGCGGCCAGAAGCAGCGCGTCGGCATCGCCCGCGCCCTGGCCGGCGACCCCAAGGTCCTGCTGTCCGACGAGGCCACCAGCGCCCTCGACCCGGAGACCACCCGCTCCATCCTCCAACTGCTGCGGGACCTCAACCGGCAGTTGGGCCTGACCGTCCTGCTCATCACCCACGAGATGGACGTCGTGAAGTCGATCTGCGACTCGGCCGCCCTCATGGAGAAGGGCCGCGTCGTCGAGTCCGGCACGGTCAGCGAGCTCCTCGCGACCCCGGGCTCCGAACTGGCCGGCGCGCTGTTCCCGGTGGGCGGCGAGGCCTCCGGCGAAGACCGGACCGTCGTCGACGTCACCTTCCAGGGCGAGGCCGCCACCCAGCCGGTCATCTCCCAGCTCTCCCGCACCTACAACATCGACATATCGATCCTCGGCGCCGCCATCGACACCGTCGGCGGACTCCAGGTCGGCCGGATGCGCATCGAACTCCCCGGCCGCTACGAGGACAACGTCGTGCCGATCGGCTTCCTGCGCGAACAGGGCCTGCACATCGACGTACTGGGCCAGGAGCCCCTGCTGGTGAAGGAAGGTGCCAAGTGACCTGGTCCGAAATGCGGCCCCTGCTGGAGCAGGCATGTTGGGACACCCTCTACATGGTCGGCTGGTCCACGCTCATCGCAGTCGTCGGCGGCCTTCCGCTCGGCATCCTGCTCGTCCTGACCGACCGGGGCGGACTCCTCCAGAACGTCGTCGCCAACAAGGTGATCGGGCAGGTCGTGAACGTCGCCCGCTCGATGCCGTTCATCATCCTGATGGTCGCGTTGATGGGCTTCACGCGCTCGATCACCGGGACGACCATCGGCCGCGAGGCCGCCATCGTGCCGCTCGCGATCGGGGCGATCCCCTTCTTCGCCCGCCTGGTTGAGACAGCTGTCCGCGAAGTGGACGGCGGACTGGTCGAGGCCGTGCAGTCGATGGGCGGCAACACCTGGACGGTCGTACGCAAGGTCCTCGTCCCCGAGTCGCTGCCGTCGCTGATCTCCAGCACCACGACCACGGTCGTCGCGCTCATCGGCTACTCCGCGATGGCCGGCACGGTCGGGGCCGGCGGCCTCGGCGACATCGCCATCCGCTACGGCTACCAGCGCTTCGAGACCGAGCTGATGTGGATCACCGTGGCGATCCTCGCCGTCGTCATCTCCGTCATCCAGTTCGCCGGCGACTACGCGGCGCGCACCCTGCACCGGCGAGGCGGCCAGTCGGGCGCCGCGCCCAGGCTCCGCCTGCTGAAAGCGTCGACGGCGACGAGCAAGACCGTCTGAGCAACCTTCCCCAGATTTCCCCGTCCACCCATCACGGGGTCGCACCACCCATAAGGAAAGGCACTTTTCGTGCGTAACACCGCCAAGATCACCACCGCTGTCCTCGCCGCCGGAGCCCTCACCCTCGGACTCACCGCCTGCGGCTCCCAGGACTCCGCCGGCTCCGACACCAGCGGTCCGCTGGTCGTCGCCGCGAGCCCCACCCCGCACGCCGAGATCCTCACCTACGTCAAGGACAACCTGGCGCAGAAGGCGGGACTCGACCTGGAGGTCAGGGAGTTCACGGACTACGTCACGCCGAACACGGCGACCGAGGACGGCTCGGTGGGCGCCAACTACTTCCAGAACCAGCCGTACCTCGACGACTTCAACAAGAAGAACGGCACCCACCTCGTGCCCGTCGTCACGGTCCACCTGGAGCCGCTCGGCCTGTACTCCCACAAGGTCAAGAGCGCCGACGGCCTGAAGAGCGGCGCGACCGTCGCCGTCCCGAACGACAGTGTGAACGAGGCCCGTGCGCTCAAGCTCCTCGACGCGAACGGGGTCATCACGCTGAAGGACGGAGTCGGCAACGACGCGACCCCCTCCGACATCGCCAAGAACCCCAAGAACCTCAAGTTCAAGGAACTGGAGGCGGCCCAGACCCCGCGCTCCCTGGACGACGTGGACGCCGCCGTCGTCAACGGCAACTACGCCATCGAGGCCGACCTGTCGCCCGCGAAGGACGCCCTCGTCCTGGAGTCCGCGAAGAACAACCCCTACGGCAACTTCCTCGCCGTCAAGGACGGCAGCGAGAGCGACCCGCGCGTGAAGAAGCTCGCGAAGCTCCTCACCTCCGCCGAGGTCAAGAAGTTCATCGAGGACAAGTACCAGGGCTCGGTCATCGCCTCGTTCTGATCCTTCGACGCGTATACCGACGTACCGCCACGCAGGGGGTCAGCTCCCTCACAGGGAGCTGACCCCGTCGTGCGGCTCGGTGCCTACATGCTGCATGCTGGGCAGTTCAGCAGGCCCCTGACGGTATCCGAGGGTTCCCGAACTAAACGGAGCGGCGCATGACGAGCACCTTCCCCAACATCTCCATCAGCACGGAGCGGTTGGTCCTGCGCCCTTTCGACGAGCCGGACATCGAGTCCTTCGCCGAGATGATGAACGACGAACAGGTCACCGCCTGGACCTCGGTGCCGCAGCCCTACACCGAGGCCCACGCCCGCGACTGGATCACCCGCCGCGCCCCCGCCGAACGGACCGAGGGCCACGGCATCGTCTTCGCCGTCAGCGAGTTCCTCACCCAGCGCCTCGTCGGCATCGTGCACCTGCAGAACACGGACTGGCGAATCCGCTCCAGTGAGATCTCCTACGTCGTCGCGCCCTGGGCCCGCGGTGAGGGCTACGCCTCCGAGGCCGCCCTCGCCGCCGCCCACTGGCTGTTCCACGACCAGGACTTCGAGCGCCTGGAGCTGCGCACCGCCGCCGGCAACACCGCCTCCCAGCAGGTGGCCCAGAAGATCGGCTGCATCAGCGAGGGCGTACTGCGCAACGCCTGGATAGCGCGCACCCGGGCCGGAGACGGGGAGTGGACCGATGTGCGTACGGATGTCATCGTCTGGAGCCTGCTGCCGGAGGACCTCGCCGGTGTCGCCGAACAGCTGGCCGACACCGGGGGATTCACCTCGTACTCGGACTGGAATTGACGCAACCGGGCCGAGCGTGATGAAACCGCTTCCCCGCGACACCGGGTACCCTCACCAAGCCCGCTCGGGGGCTGCCCTCCGAAGACCTGCGAAGACCTCTGGAGACTGAGAGACGATGGCCGACCGGGTCACGGTGATCGGCTGGGACGGTTCGCCGCTGACCGCCGCGGCACGCGCCGCCCTGGGCGCCGCCACACTGGTGGCCGGCGCCGCCCACCACCTGGCGCTGCCCGAGGTGCCGCCCGCCGCCGAACGCATCCGCCTCGGCAGTGTCGCCCTCGCCGCCCGCCGCATCGCCGGCCACCGCGGCACCGCGGTCGTGCTCGCCGACGGCGACCCGGGCTTCTTCGGCGTCGTACGGACCCTGCGCGCGCCCGAGTTCGGCCTGGAGGTCGAGGTCGTCCCCGCCGTCTCCTCCGTCGCCGCCGCCTTTGCCCGGGCCGGCATGCCCTGGGACGACGCACAGGTGGTCGTCGCACACCGCCGCACCCTGCGCCGCGCGGTGAACGTGTGCCGCGCCCACACCAAGGTCGCCGTCCTCACCTCGCCCGGCGCCGGCCCCGCCGAACTCGGTCTCCTGCTGGAGGGCGTCCACCGCACCTTCGTCATCTGCGAGGAACTCGGCACCACACGCGAACAGGTCACCGTCGTCACCTCCGACAAGGCCGCCGATCACACCTGGCGCGACCCGAACGTCGTCATCGTCATCGGCGGACCCGTCGGACCCGTCGGACCCGTCGGACCCGTCGGACCCGGTGTCGCGGCGGGCGGCGGCGGATGGATCGCCGGACGCGACCCGGGCACCGGACCGCGCGGCTGGGCGCTGCCCGCCGAGTTGTACGGCGGCGACCTCGGCGAAGGCGAGGCGGAACTGCTCCGCGCGGCCCAACTCGCCCGGCTGGGGCCGCGCGTCGGCGACCTGGTGTGGGACATCGGCTGCGGCAGCGGTGCCTTCGCCACGGAGGCGGCACGGGCCGGCGCCGCCGTCATCGCCGTGGACCAGGACCTGGCGGCCTGTGCCCGCACCGAGTTTGCCGCCCGCGGCTTCGGGGCGCAGTTGCAGATCGTGCGCGGCACCGCCCCGCACGTCCTGGAGAACCTTCCCGAACCGGACGTCGTCCGCGTCGGCGGCGGGGGAGCGGCCGTGGTCTCCGCGGTCGCCGACCGCCGCCCCCAGCGCATCGTCACGCACGCGGGGACCCGTGACGCGGCCGAACTCATCGGCCGCGACCTGACCGAGCACGGCTACCAGGTCGAGTGCGCCCTCGTCCAGTCCGTCGAACTCGACACGCGGGCCTGGACGGAGACCGAGCGAAGCGTCGCGTTCCTGCTCAGCGGCCTCTTGCCGGACCGCACGCCTTGAGTCTCTTTGTCGTCCCCGTGATCCTGTTGTCGTACTGCGCGCGGTAGGCTGGCCGATCGTTGTACCGCACCAGGCAGCCCGGCGCTTCGTCGGTCAATGTCCGGAAAACCCACCCGTTTTGGGCTGGGTGTGGTACGGCAGAACCGGAGGACGCGCAACGTGGCGCAGTCCACAGCGGGCCGTCGCGGATCAAGCTGTCGCGACGGAGCAACGGCCGCGACAATGCCAGTTAATGGCTTTGTCGTCTTTTGGCGTCGGGTCGTTCGTGCCGCTGGGCAGGCACGCTCGTTCTTCACTGCGGAGCGGTCGGTGCGCCGTTCCGGGTGAGCTGGTCGTAGAAGCACTAACCGATGGGCGAGGGGTACGCATGACCGACACCGGCCAGGTCCCGGGCGAGGGGCTGCCGGAGAACGCAGGCATGGTGGAGCAGCCGGGCGCCCCCGCGCACGGCGCGTACACCTACCTCTCCGAGACCACCGCCGAGGACGAAGACCTGCTGCTCCTGCCCGGCGCCCAGGGCGCGTGGGGCAACGAGGTCCCCCCGCCCGCGCCGGAGCCGGTCGTCGAGGCCGTGCACGAGCCGGGCCCGCACGAGATGTCCGGCCGCGACAGCGGCTCGGTCGACCTCAGCGGGGTCCGCCTGCCGAACCCGACACCGCCCTCGACGCAGGCCCCGCCCCGTCGGCCCCTGCACCTCGGCCCGCCCATCCCCGACACCTCCGCGAGCCCGGTCCGCTCCCTCGCCGACCGCGGCGCCGTCGGCGCACCGGCACGCCAGCCCGGCCCGCCGGCCACCGGCCCCGAGTACCTCGACGTTCCGCAGGCGCGGGAGATGGCCCCGCAGGGGGCTGCGCCTTGGGGTGCTCAGGCACAGGGTGCGGTACAGGCCGTGGCACAGGGCGTGGTCCAGGCACCGGTGAGCACCGAGGCACCGGCAGCCGAAACGGTTGTCCCGGGGCACGGGCAGAGGACCGAGGCTGTGGCCGCGACCCAGGCCGCCGAGCCGGCGGGTGCCGCTCAGGCCGCCGTGGCCCGTCTCGCGACGGAGGCGGTCGCGGCGACCGTGCCGCAGCCGGCGGAGGACGGCCATGCGCCGCAGCCCGCGGAGGCGGGCTTCGCGCCGGAGGGCCAGGGCCAGGACGCCGGGTTCGGTGCGGAGGCTCCGGACGGTCAGGATGTCGCCTACGGTGCGCAGGCTCCGATGGGTGGTGAGGCCGCCGTTGGCGGTGAGGCTGTGGTCGGTGGCGGGTCCGCCTCGCAGGGTCCCGGCGAGACGCAGGCTCCGGACGCCGGCGAGCTGCCGGAAGACGGGCAGGCGGTGGACGCGGGGCAGGTTCCGGTTACTGGACCGGATGCCGGTGCCGCTTCCGGGGCGGACGCCGAGCAGGCTGCGGCTGCTGTAGTGGCTCCGGGGGAGGCAGGGCAGGTCCCCGGGGCGCAGCCCGTTCCGGATGCGGGGCAGGTTCCGGAGGTTGTTCAGGGGCTGGATGCGGGGCAGGTTCCGGAGGTTGTTCAGGGGCCAGATGCCGGGCAGGTTCCGGACGCGGTCCAGGGGCCGGATGCCGGGCAGGTTCCGGATGCCGGGCAGGTTCTTCCGGATGCGGTCCAAGGGCCGGATGCCGGGCAGTTGCCCGATGCTGTCCACGCGTCGAACGCCGCGCAGGCTCCGGGAGTCGTCCCCGGCCCCGACGCCGGTCAGGGCCCCGAGAGCGCGCCCGCATCCGGGGCCACCCCCGCGGTCCAGACCGACGGGACCGCGCCGGGTTCCGAGGCCGTTGCCCCCGAGGCCGGGGTTCCTGGAACCGGCTCCGCCCAGGAGGACGGACAGGTTCCCGTTGCCGTCTCCGCCGAGGAGGCAGGGCAGGTTCCGGCCGCTGTCCCGGCCGAAGACGCCGGTCAGGCACCGGTAGCCGCCCCTGCCCAGGACGCCGTACAGCCCGCTGAGGCCGCCGTACCCGGTGACGTACCGGAAGCAGCCGAAGCCCCGGCCGTCCCATCGGCCGCGCAGCCCGCCGCCGAGGTCTCCGCCGTCGTGACTCCCGAGTCCCCCCAGGGCCCGGTGGCCGAGCACCCCGTACCGGAGCAGCACCAGGCACCCGCCCCGCACACCCAACCCGCCCAGGGACCGCAGCACGCCCACGCCCCGCAGCCCGTCCCGGACCCGTCCCCCGCTCAGGACGCGCAGCCGACGCAGGACGCGGCGCCGACCCCCGTCGCACAGCCGGGCACCCCCGACGCCAACCCCCAGGCCGAAGACGCAGCCACGACTGCCACCTCCGCGCCCGACTCGGCGGCGGTCACCCCGGCTCCGGTCGTCGACAGCGCCCCCACGCCCCCCGCCCCCGACGCGCCCCAGCAACTGGACACCGCTGCCCAGTTCGCCGCGGACGCTCCGGCGGAGGCCCCCCAACCGCCCACCCCGGTCGCGGAGACCGCGCCCACTCCCGAGGACGCAGCCGCCCACCAGAGCGCCCCCACGGACGAGGCGGCACAGGAAGCCCCGCAGGACCAGTCGGCGCCCGGCCCAGCCGCCCCCGCGGCTGAGGCGCCGATGCCGGAAGGAGCCAACCCGGCACCCGCCGAGCACAGCCACGGCGACACCCCCGACCAGCCCGTGGGCCAGTTCGTCCCGGCCGAGGGCTCGGTGCCGACCACCCCGCACCTCGCGCCGACTCCGCCGCAGGCAATCACCCTCCCCGCCCCCCGTGAGGGCGACCCCGAACTCGTACAGCACGCGGAGGACCTGGACACCCGGGCCGCCGAGCAGGAAGACCTGCAGGACCAGCAGGACCACGAAGAAGAGAGCACGGCCGCTGTGGAAGAGGCACGACAGTCCACCGGCCCGGCCGCTCCCGCCTACGACGACGCCGAGCGCGAGGCCGTCCTCAAGGTCATGCGCGAGCGCCGCGACATCCGCAACGGCTTCCGCAGCGACCCCATCCCGCACGAGGTGCTGCTCAGAGTCCTGGAGGCGGCCCACACGGCGCCCTCCGTGGGCCACTCCCAGCCCTGGGACTTCGTCGTCATCCGCTCGGCGGAGACCCGGCGCACGATGCACGAACTGGCCATGCGCCAGCGTGACGCCTACGCGAAGTCCCTCCCCAAGGGCCGGGCGAAGCAGTTCAAGGAACTGAAGATCGAGGCCATCCTCGACACCCCGGTGAACATCGTCGTCACCGCCGACCCCACCCGCGGCGGCCGCCACACCCTCGGCCGTCACACGCAGCCGCAGATGGCGCCGTACTCCTCCGCGCTCGCGGTCGAGAACCTCTGGCTCGCCGCCCGCGCCGAGGGCCTCGGCGTCGGCTGGGTCAGCTTCTTCGACGAGCGCGAGATGGTCCGCGCCCTCGGCCTGCCCGAGCACCTCGAAGTCGTCGCCTACCTCTGCGTGGGCTACGTCGACGAGTTCCCGGACGAGCCCGAGCTGCTGCAGGCCGGCTGGTCCAAACGCCGGCCGCTGTCCTGGGTCGTCCACGAGGAGACGTACGGCCGCCGCGCCCTGCCCGGCGAGGACCCGCACGACCTGCTCGCCGAGACCGTCGCGCAGATCCGCCCGCTGGACGCCAAGGCGCTCGGCGAGGCGTGGGAGCGGCAGAAGCGGATGACGAAGCCGGCCGGTGCGCTCGGCATGCTGGAGATCATCTCCGCGCAGCTGTCCGGCCTGTCCCGCCAGTGCCCGCCGCCGATCCCGGAACCCGCCGCCGTCGCGATCTTCGCCGGTGACCACGGTGTGCACGCCCAAGGGGTCACCCCCTGGCCGCAGGAGGTGACGGCCCAGATGGTCGCCAACTTCCTGGGCGGGGGAGCGGTCTGCAACGCCTTCGCCGGCCAGGTGGGCGCCGAGGTCTGTGTCGTCGATGTCGGCGTCGCCGCCGAGCTGCCCGCCACGCCCGGCCTCCTGCCCCGCAAGGTCCGCGCGGGCACCTCCGACATGACCACCGGTCCCGCGATGACCCGCGAGGAGGCCAAGCAGGCCATCGAGGTGGGCATCGACACGGCCCGCGACCTGGTGGCGGCCGGCAACAAGGCGCTGCTCACCGGCGAGATGGGCATCGCGAACACCACCGCGTCCGCCGCCCTGATCTCCGTCTACACGGACACGGACCCGGCCGAGGTGACGGGCCGCGGCACCGGCATCAACGACGAGACGCTCGCCCGCAAGACGGAGGTCGTCCGCCGCGCGCTCGAGCTCCACCAGCCGGACCCGGCCGACCCGATCGGCGTCCTCGCCGCGATCGGCGGCTTCGAGCACGCCGCCATCGTCGGCCTGCTCCTCGGCGGCGCCTCCCTGCGTACGCCGGTGATCCTGGACGGCGTCAGCGCCGGCGCGGCCGCGCTGGTCGCCCGCGCGATCGCCCCCGAGGTCCTCGCGGCCTGCATCGCGGGCCACCGCAGCGCCGAGCCCGGCCACGTGGCCGCCCTCAACAAACTGGGCCTGCGCCCCCTGGTCGACCTGGACCTCCGCCTCGGTGAGGGCACGGGAGCGTTGCTCGCTCTGCCGCTCGTCCAGAGCACGGCGAGGGCGATGCACGAGGTGGCGACGTTCGACTCGGCGGGGGTAACCGAGAAGTAGCCGTTACCGAAGTGCGGGCGTGAGATTCCGGGACGGCAGTCCTGGGTCCCTTCGCGGCCTGCCGCGTGGTCCGTGGGCAGTCGTTCCGCAAGGCGGAACGGGTGGGCACGGACCACGTACCCGCGGACGGCGTCGGTGCTCAGCTACCGGACCGCCTGAGCCGTCAAATTCTTGCGCCCCGTAAAATCCGCACGTCAGGGCCCCGCACCGCCGTAAAGAGGAGCCGCACCCTCATGGCCGAACATCCCGCCTACCCCGTAGGCCTCCGCCTCACCGGCCGCAGGGTCGTCGTCCTCGGCGGAGGCCAGGTCGCCCAGCGCCGGCTCCCGGCGCTCATCGCGGCAGGCGCGGACATCCTCCTCGTCTCCCCGCATGCGACCCCGTCGGTCGAGGCCATGGCCGACGCGGGTGAGATCACCTGGGAGCAGCGCCCGTACGCGGAGGGCGACCTCGCCGACGCCTGGTACGCCCTCATCGCCACCAGCGACCCGGAGGCAAACAGGCGAGCCTCCGCCGAGGCAGAGACGCACCGTGTCTGGTGCGTCCGCTCCGACGACGCCGACGCGGCCACGGCCTGGACCCCCGCCACCGGAACCAGCGAGGGCGTGACGGTCGCCGTCCTCACCACGAACGCGCGCGGCCGCGATCCCCGCCACACCGCCGCCATCCGTGACGCGGTCGTCGAGGGCCTGCGTGACGGAACCCTGGTCGCCCCCCACCACCGCACCCGCACGCCCGGCGTCGCCCTCGTCGGCGGCGGACCCGGCGACCCCGACCTGATCACGGTCCGCGGCCGCCGCCTCCTCGCCGAGGCAGACGTCGTCATCGCCGACCGACTGGGCCCCCGCGACCTCCTCGCCGAACTGCCCCCGCACGTCGAGGTGGTCGACGCGGCGAAGATCCCGTACGGCCGTTTCATGGCACAGGAGGCCATCAACAACGCACTGATCGAGTACGCGAAGCAGGGCAAGTCGGTCGTACGCCTCAAGGGTGGGGACCCGTATGTCTTCGGCCGCGGCATGGAGGAGCTCCAGGCGCTCGCCGAGGCCGGCATCCCGTGCACCGTCGTACCCGGCATCTCCAGTTCGATCTCGGTCCCGGGCGCGGCCGGCATCCCGGTCACCCATCGTGGTGTCGCCCACGAGTTCACGGTGGTCAGCGGCCATGTCGCCCCCGACGACGAGCGCTCGCTCGTCGACTGGCCGTCGCTCGCGAAGCTGACCGGCACGCTCGTGATCCTCATGGGTGTCGACAAGATCGGCAGAATCGCCGAGACGCTGGTCGCCCACGGCAAGTCACCGGACACCCCCGTGGCCCTCGTCCAGGACGGCACGACGGCCGCCCAGCGCCGCGTCGACGCGACGCTCGCGACGGTCGCCGAGACCGTACGGGCCGAGGACGTGAAGCCCCCGGCGGTCATCGTCATCGGTGAGGTCGTCACCGTGGGCCCGCCCGCGACCGCGTGAACACGCCATTAAGTAACCGCGGGTAACCCAACCCGTCCCGAGCCGTTGGCACCGCACCCAGGACAAGGCAGTATCACTCTGTGGCCGATCTCATCACCGTCGAGGACCCCGACGACCCGTGCCTGCACGACTACACGGGCCTGACCGACGTCGAACTGCGCCGCAAGCGCGAGCCGGCCGAAGGCCTGTTCATCGCCGAGGGCGAGAAGGTCATCCGGCGTGCCAAGGACGCCGGGTACGAGATGCGCTCGATGCTGCTGTCCGCCAAGTGGGTCGACGTCATGCGCGACGTCATCGACGAACTCCCGGCACCGGTGTACGCGGTCAGCCCGGAGCTCGCCGAGCAGGTCACCGGCTACCACGTGCACCGCGGCGCGCTGGCCTCCATGCAGCGCAAGCCGCTGCCCACGGCGGTCGACCTCCTCCAGACCGCACGCCGGGTCGTGATCATGGAGTCGGTCAACGACCACACCAACATCGGCGCGATCTTCCGTTCCGCCGCCGCCCTCGGCATGGACGCGGTCCTGCTCTCCCCGGACTGCGCCGACCCCCTCTACCGCCGCAGCGTGAAGGTCTCGATGGGGGCGGTGTTCTCCGTGCCGTACGCCCGCCTGGACACCTGGCCCAAGGGCCTGGACTCGGTCCGCGAGGCCGGCTTCACGCTGCTCGCCCTCACCCCGGACACGAAGGCCAGAACCCTCGACGAAGCCGCCCCGCACAAGATGGACCGGGTCGCCCTGATGCTCGGCGCCGAGGGCGACGGCCTGTCCACCCAGGCCCTGGTGGCCGCCGACGAATGGGTCCGCATCCCGATGGCCCACGGCGTCGACTCCCTCAACGTGGGCGCGGCGGCCGCGGTCGCCTTCTACGCGGTGGCCACGGGCCGCCCGCAGAGCTAGTTTCCCCGGTCGAGCGTGTCGAGCGTCGACTCGTACCGCTCGGACATCAGCTGCCCCTCCAGGGGCTCGTAGTCCGGCGGTACGTGCACCCGCTCCTGCCGCTGCTCCCGTACGACGTCCCTGTCGTCGCCGAGTCCTTGTGACGGCCCCTGGCAGCCCTGTGCCGCCGCGATGCCCAGTGCCACGAGCAGCGTCACCACGACGAACACGAACAGCCGCTGGCGCAGCAGCCGCGGATTGGCGGGGCGCCGCCCCGTACCCGTGTTCCGGGGCGCCGGCCGCCCCGTACCGCCGCGCCGCGCGGGGCGGTTTCCGCTGCCGGAACGCGTCGTGTTCCGCGCGGCCGGCGTGGACCGGGTCGCCCCGGACCTGGACGACGGGCTGCCGCTCCGCGAGGCGTTGCCGCCCCGCGGCTGGGCGCCGCCCCGCACCGGAGCCGGACCGCGCGACGGCGCACCACCGCGCGGCGGGGGAGTCCCCGGTGCACCCTGGGTGCCCTGCTGTCCTTGCGGACGCCGCTGCGGCGCGCGCTCCGGGTAGGTGTCGGCGAGCCGCCCGGCGGGCCGGTCCGCCTCACCGCCGCGCGGCGCGGGCGGACGTGCGTCCGCCAGCCCCTGCGCCTCCCGGGCCGCGATCTCCTTCAGACGCAGCGACAGCTGGAGCGTGCTGGGCCGCTCCTCGGGGTCCTTCGCCAGACATGCCCGGACCAGTGGAGCCAGTGCGTCCGGTACGCCGTGCAGTTGGGCCTCCTCGTGCACCACGCGGTACAGCATCACCTCGGAGCTGCCGTGCCCGAAGGGCGAGTCGCCCATCGACGCGTACGCCAGCGTGGCGCCGAGGGAGAACACGTCCGTGGCGGGCGTCACCGCGGCGCCGCGCACCTGCTCGGGGGCGAGGAAGCCGGGGGAGCCGACCGCCGTGCCGACGTGGGTGAGCGTCGAGGCCCCGGTCGCCCAGGCGATGCCGAAGTCGATGATCCGCGGGCCCTTGGGGGACAGCAGGATGTTGGACGGCTTCAGGTCCCGGTGCACGACCCCGGCCTCGTGCACGGCGACCAGTCCCTCGGACAGGGCGGCGCCGACCGCGGCGACGTCGGCCGCGCCCAGCGCCCCCTCGCCGGCGACCTTGTCGTGCAGGGAGGGGCCGGGCACGTACTGCGTGGCGAACCACGGCCGGTCCGCCTCGAGGTCGGCGGCGACCAGCCGCGCCGTGCACCCACCGCGGATCCGCCGTGCCGCCGAGACCTCACGCGCGAACCGCGAGCGGAACTCCTGATCCTCCGCGAGATCCGGCCGGATCACCTTCAGCGCGACCCGCTGGCCCTTCCGGTCGGAGCCCAGGTAGACAACGCCCATTCCGCCCGCGCCGAGCCGTCTGTGAAGCCTGAACGAGCCGACGACGCGCGGGTCCTCGCGCCTCAGGCGCATCATCGCCATGTTCATCCCCGCTGCCCGGTCCGTGTGACGTGGCACAGCTTACGTTTCCACGGCCCGCTGCGCGCAGAGGCCGCGCCCTCTCGGGCCGATGGATTGTCAGTGCCGGGTGGGAGACTTGAAAAGTGGTCAGGGAGCGGGTGAGCAGGCCGACTTCGGCCTGCGGGCGATCCCAACCACCCGTCGCAGAAGGGGGATTGAAATCGTGAAGGGTGACCGTGTGGAAATAGTCGTGGATGCCGGGGACACGACGCGTACGTACGAGGTGGTGGCGAGCCGGGCGGGCCGCCGGGTGGAGACGGCGGTGCGTCGGGGCGTGGTGGAAGTGAGCGAAGTCACCCGCAGCGGCACTGTCGTGCGTACGGCTCGCTTCATGGCGAACCGGGTCCTGGCGCTGGTCGAACAGCCGGTTCCGCGGGAGGAGAGCTCGGAGAAATCGGGGCACAGCGGACGCCCCCTCGGGGAAGACCCCGAGACCTAGGACTTCGTCTCCACCCAGGGGAGTACTCCGCAGGTCATGGCTCATCCTCCGGGAGGCCCGGCAATCGGTACGAGGGCATGACGCCCGTGGAGGCCCGGGCCGCCTAGATTTGAGGTCAAGCGGCGGGTGCAGCACTCGTCCCCCGAGGTCAGACACCCGCCGCTGCCAAAGACAACTGAGAACGGTCAGGAGAAGGACCATGGCCCAGACGGCACCGCGGACGATGATCCGCAGGCAGGAGCGCACAGCGTTCCGCCCGCGCCGCACGGGTCGTCGCCACCCGCTGGTGGCGACACTCATGGCACTTCCCCTGGCGGTCCTGCTCCTCGTCGTCTTCGACGGCTGGGAGACAGTGGCCACACAGGCGTCGTCCGTGGGAGTGATGCTGGGGCGCTGAGCGGCGACCCCAGGCCCGGAAGAGCGGTCCGGGCGGGGACATCCACCCATGAAACCCCGTGGGGACGGGGGTGCGGCGGACGGCACAAATGCCGGCGCAGCTGGGGAGCTGCGCCGGCATTGCTGTGTTGTGCGCCTCAGCCGGCGCCGCTCTCGCGGACGTGGTTGCTGTTCGTAGGGGTTCCTCAATCATTGGTCGCGGTTCATGCGATCTCCTTCGAGGGTCACCTCTTGGCCGACCGAGTCGGGTGGTGGGGTGGGCATAGGCCCGGGGGTCTGGGGACGGAGCCCCCAGTGAGGCGAGCACGAACGCCGGGCATCTGGCAGCTCCCGTCCGCACTGCCCTGCGTACTCTCGGGGACAACCCCGTCCGCTCCAGGAGCCCCGTGACCACAAGCACCCTGCTCTCCGACCTCACCGCCCGAGCCCAGGCCAAGGCCCACTCGGCAACACCCGCCTGCCCCTGCGGAGCAACCGGCACCCTCGCCGACCGCTCCGACGCCACAGTCGTCCGGCACGCCGACACCGTCGCCAAGGCCCACGCCCCGGACATGGCCAGGACCGATCTGGCGCCTCGCCTCACCGTCGCCACCCACCTCCCCGGCATCCTCCTGCCCCCGCTCAGCCCGACGCCGGTCGACCTGCACGGCCGGCTCGTCACGTTCTGGCCGTACGGCACCCCCGTGGACCCGGAAGACCCGGACGCGGCACCCTGGGAGTCCGCCGCCACCCTCCTCGCCCACCTCCACCGCACCCCGGCGCCGACCCCCCTGCCTCCCATGCGCGGACCCGCCAAGGCGGCCCGGGCCATCGCCCGCCTCCGGGCAACGGCGACCGCCACCGCCTCCGTCCTCCGCGCCTGGTCCACCCTCCCCGCCTGGGCCCGGGCCGAGGCCCCCATGCCGGACACCACCACCCTCTGCCACGGCGACCTCCACCTCGGCCAGCTCGTCCGCCATCCCGCCCCCGACGGCCCCTGGCTGCTCATCGACGTCGACGATCTCGGCGTCGGCGTCCCGGCCTGGGACCTGGCCCGCCCCGCGGCCTGGTATGCCTGCGGGCTGCTCCGGCCTGACGAGTGGACCCGCTTTTTGACCGCCTACCGCACGGCGGGTGGCCCGGCCGTCCCCGCGCACGGCGACCCCTGGCCGGCGCTCGACGTCCCGGCCCGCGCGCTCACCGTGCAGACCGCCGCCCGGTCGATCGCCAAGGCGGCCGCGGCGGGCCGTGCCCTGGACGAGGTGGAGCAGGCCCTGGTCGACGCCTGCGATCGAATGAGCTCCGCCCCGCCGGACTTGGCGCAAGGTTTCCCGACGTAAGGTGCAACCGACCGCAGCCGGACAGAGTCTGTCCTGGCGAAACGCGAAGCAGGACCGACCGGCGAGGAGTTGAGCCGACCATGCAGTGTCCGAAGTGCCATGCGCCTATGCACACGTACAACCGCAACGGCGTCCAGATCGAACAGTGCAGCGGCTGCCGCGGCATTTTCCTCGACTACGGCGAGCTGGAGGCGCTGACCCGCCTGGAGTCCCAGTGGTCCGGGCCCGCCGTCCCGCCGCCCCCGGCCGCTCCGCAGTACCCGGCCGCGCCCGGCGCCCATGCCGCTCCCGCTCCCGCCTGGGGCGCCCCGCACGGCGGCCACCACGGGCACCATGGTCACCGCCGCGACCGGGGCTTTGGCCGCATGCTGTTCTCCAGCTGAGAGCCGAGAGCCGACCGGCAGACGAAGAAGCCCCCGACCGCAGGGCCGGGGGCTTCGGTGTGTGGACGATACTGGGATTGAACCAGTGACCTCTTCCGTGTCAGGGAAGCGCTCTCCCGCTGAGCTAATCGTCCTGGGTACTGCGTGCGCGATACTGGGATTGAACCAGTGACCTCTTCCGTGTCAGGGAAGCGCTCTCCCGCTGAGCTAATCGCGCGGGATCGGATCCTGCCGTACGTGCTGGAAGATCCAGTGGACGATACTGGGATTGAACCAGTGACCTCTTCCGTGTCAGGGAAGCGCTCTCCCGCTGAGCTAATCGTCCTTGGAGGTGGAGACGGGATTTGAACCCGTGTAGACGGCTTTGCAGGCCGTTGCCTCGCCTCTCGGCCACTCCACCAGGAGTGCGGGGAACCGGGAAGATCCCCTCTTCCTTCGAGCGGACGACGAGGTTCGAACTCGCGACCTCAACCTTGGCAAGGTTGCGCTCTACCAACTGAGCTACGTCCGCCTGTCGTTTCGGTCGGCTTACGCGTTCCGGCGACGTGGTGAACTCTAGCGGATTCCGGGGCCAGTACAAAAACGCGTTTGCGCAGCGTGCTGCGCTGCGCCTGCTCAGGGGCCTGCTCGGGGCACCCGGAGGGTCACGACGAGGTCACCCGCGAGACACCCGCCATAGACTCGACCGCGTGCTCGACCTGCCTCCTCTCGCTCGTTTCGGTGACCGTGTCGCCACCGGGCTCCTCGACGTCACCAGCGACACCGCGGCCCTGGACTCCACCGGTTTCTGGGCGGTTTGCGCCGACTACGAGGGCCGTGTGACCTGCGCCCGCTTCAGGGACGTACGAGAGGATCCCGTGCCCACCCCGGTGCCGGGGGAGTGGCGGGGGCCGGCCGCCGGTGACTGGACGTCCTCCCTCGACCGCGCCGCGTACACGGCCGGCGTGCGGCGCATCCGTGAGTACATCGCCGCAGGCGAGGTCTACCAGGCGAACCTCTGCCGGGTGCTGTCCGCGCCCGTGCCGCCGGACGCCGACGTGGACGCCCTCACCGCCCTGTTGGCCCGCGGCAACCCCGCGCCGTACGCAGGAACGATCCGCCTGCCCGGTCACGGCGTGGAGATAGCCACCGCGTCTCCCGAGCTGTTCCTGCGCCGCGACGGCCGGGTCGTCGAGTCCGGCCCGATCAAGGGCACCGGTCGTACCGAGGCGGACCTCCTGGACAAGGACTACGCCGAGAACGTGATGATCGTGGACCTCGTCCGCAATGACATCGGACGCGTCTGCGCCACCGGCAGCGTGACCGTCCCCGATCTGTGCGCCGTGGAGAAGCACCCCGGCCTGGTCCACCTCGTCTCGACCGTCCGCGGCGAACTGCGTGAGGGGGCCGGCTGGCCGGAGCTGCTGGCCGCCGCGTTCCCGCCCGGCTCGGTCACCGGGGCGCCCAAGTCGAGCGCCCTGCGGATCATCGAGGCACTGGAGACGGCGCCCAGAGGTCCGTACTGCGGCGGGATCGGCTGGGTGGACGCAGACCGGGGCGTCGGTGAGCTGGCCGTGGGCATCCGCACCTTCTGGATCGACCGCGAGGCGGGCGTGCTGCGTTTCGGCACCGGCGCCGGCATCACCTGGGGTTCCGATCCCGAGAGCGAGTGGCAGGAGACCGAACTGAAGGCCGCCCGTCTCCTCGCGGTAGCGTCGGGAAGGAACGTATGAGGTGAGTGGGACTGACAACGTGCTGTGCCGGCCCGGGGGACAACCCCCGGACCCCGGCCACTGCGACGCCCCCGGTACTGACTTGCGAGGAAGAGACCAGTGAAGCTATGGCTCGACGGCGGGCTGCAGGACATCGAATCCGCCCGCGTCTCCGTCTTCGACCACGGGCTGACCGTGGGCGACGGCATCTTCGAGACGGTGAAGGCGGTGGACGGGAAGCCGTTCGCGCTCACCCGGCATCTCGACCGGCTGACCCGCTCGGCGCGCGGCCTGGGCCTGCCCGACCCCGACCACGACGAGGTCCGCCGCGCCTGCGCCGCCGTCCTGGAGGCCAACCCGATGCCGCTGGGCCGGCTGCGCATCACGTACACCGGCGGCCACGGCCCGCTCGGCTCCGACCGCGGTGAGCACGGCCCGACGCTCGTGGTCGCCCTCGGCGCGTCCGCCCGGCGGCCCGACTCCACGGCCGTGATCACGGTCCCCTGGACCCGCAACGAGCGCGGCGCGCTCACCGGCCTCAAGACGACCTCGTACGCCGAGAACGTCGTCGCCCTCGCCCGCGCCCGTGAACGCGGCGCCACCGAGGCGTTGTTCGGCAACACGGTCGGACAGCTCTGCGAGGGGACCGGGTCGAACGTCTTCGTCGTCCTCGACGGCGAGCTCCACACCCCGCCGCTCGCCTCCGGCTGCCTGGCGGGCATCACCCGCGCTTTGGCCGTCGAGTGGACGGGCGCGAGGGAGACCGACCTGCCGCTGGACGTCCTGGAACGGGCCGAGGAGATCTTCCTGACCTCCACGCTGCGGGACGTACAGGCCGTGCACCGGATCGACGACCGCGAACTGCCGGGCGCTCCGGGCCCGGTGACCGCCAAGGCCATGCGGATCTTCGACGAGCGGGCCGGGGACGACCTCGATCCGTAAAGGCCGCGGATATGGGGCTGACCTGGAGCGCCGCAGCGGGTAGAACACCGGTGATGACCACGACCCTGCGGCCCACCGAGCCGCTTCAGCGCGCCGCCGACGGAGGGCTGTCCCGCCACTACCGGGTGTGCGTGAACAGCCGTCCCGTCGGAGCGGTACACCTGTCGACACACCCTGTCTTCGGGCCCGCCGTCGCCCGGATCGAAGACCTCGGCATCGAGGAACCGGACCGCCGGCGCGGCCGGGGCACGGTGGCCGCGCTCGCCGCCGAAGAAGTGGTACGGGGCTGGGGCTGCAAGCGGATCGAGATCGCGGTGCCCGCCGAGGCCGAGGCCGCGCTGCGGCTCGCCACGGCCCTCGGCTACCTGCGGCGCAACCGCGGCATGGAGAAGCGCCTCGGCACGACCGCGCCCGAACTGCCCGAGGGCAGCCGGGGCAGACCCCTGACCGAGACCGAGTACGGGCCATGGCTCGAACACGGCAAGGAGAAGTACGCGCAGAGCTGGATCGACCGCGGCGTGCCCGCGGACGAGGCACGGGCCAAGTCCGAGTGGGACCACGCCCGACTGCTTCCGCAGGGCCCCGGGACGCCGGGTGTGCTGCTGAGCGTCCTTGAGCACGAGGGCACCCGAGTCGGCACGCTCTGGGTGGCGCTCGAGGAGGAGAGGGCCTACGTCTATGACGTCGAGGCCGACGCGCGGTTCCGCGGCCGGGGACACGGCCGTTCTCTGATGCTGCTGGCCGAGGCCCAGGCGGTGGCCGCCGGAATGCGCGTCCTCGGCCTCAACGTCTTCGCGGGCAACACCCCGGCCGAGCGGTTGTACGAGTCACTCGGCTACGTCCCGGTGCGGTACGCCATGCACAAGAACCTGCTCTGAGGTCACTCCGCCAGCAACCGGTCCGCGATCTCCTCCACACGCTCGCGCAGCCCCTCCTGGCTCTTGCCGCCGTCGAGACGCTCACCGCCGATGACGTACGTGGGGGTGCCGGTCACGCCGATCGCCTTGCCCTCGGCCTGGTCGGCGTCCACGATCAGGATGTGCCGGCCGTCGATCAGCGCGGTGTCGAACTCCTCAGCGTCCAGACCGAGTTCACGGGCGACCTCGACCAGGAAGGGTTCTCCCTTGCGGTCCAGCTCCTCCACCCGGCCCAGCACGGCC
Organism: Streptomyces sp. NPDC002838; assembly: GCF_040295365.1. NCBI lineage: Bacteria > Bacillati > Actinomycetota > Actinomycetes > Kitasatosporales > Streptomycetaceae > Streptomyces > Streptomyces sp. NPDC002838. The sequence continues at coordinate 145,609 of NZ_JBEOVF010000014.1, forward strand.
TCGACGTAGGGCCAGCCCTGCCCCTGCTCCGCGGCCTCCTCGGCGGCCTGGGCGGCGGCGAAGGCGTGCTTGTGCTTCTCCAGTGGGAAGTGCCGCAGCCGCAGTTCCAGCCGGTCGCCGTAGCGGGCGCGCAGGGCACGCAGGTCGTCCAGGGCGCTGCGGCAGTCCGGGCACTGGAGTTCGCACCAGACGTCGAGCACGGGGACGGCGGGACGAGCGGGAGAGGAGTCACTCATGGTCACAGTCTCCCAGCCCCGGCCCCGGACGGCCCCATCGGACCTCGGTGTCGCGGCGGTCGTACGACCCCGACCGGCACCTGCGGAGGAGACGACCCGGAGATGTCCCTGATGTCGGGCCGGAGGATGGCCCGGCGGGGTGCGGTGGGTGCAGGATGGAAGGGACGAAGTGACCCCTGCCCGACCGAGCCCTGCCTGGAGGACCGGATGATTGCCGAGACCGTCTGTTCCGCCGTCTCCGTGGCAGGCCTGGGCATCGCGGTGGTCACGGCGTACCGCAAGCGTTTCCTCACAGCCGCCCGCATCGCCGCGTACTCACTCGTCCCGATCGGCCTGGTCATGACAGGCGTCGTCGAATGGCTGGCGGACACCGCCTTCAGCCCGACGGCCTGGGCGGGCTTCGGAGTGCTCGGAGTCTCCTGGATGCTGTTCGCGACCACACGTGCCGTGGAGCGCCGGCGCGGCGGCACCCGCAAGGAGCGCAAGGCGGCCAAGAGCGCCGCTCAGCGGGAGGCCGTGGCTCCGGCGGCTTCGGCGCCCTCCCTGGCGGCGGGCTCCCGCCCGGCGGCCCGGCCTGCGGGCAAGCCCCGCGCCGAGACCGCCACGGACGACTTCAGCGACATCGAGGCCATCCTGAAGAAGCACGGCATATGACCTTCGCGGAAGACGGCATATGACGTCCGCATGACGGACTGAAACGACACAGTGGGCTCCCACGCGTCCGGAAATGATCACGACTTGAACCGGACATCGCGGAATTCGGCGAACTCCCGCTCACTACGGGCGTGTTGATCGCGCCGGGAGCGCCGACTGCGTCATCATCGCCGCGAGATGCTGGACACGACACAGAGCGATGCCGCGCCGCCGCAGGACGAGCCGCGCGGATGCCTCTTCGCCCTTTCCCAGCCACCGCTGATGATCTTCCTTGCGGTGATCGGGTGTCTGCTGCTCATGGCTGCGCTGCACGACCTGCTGTTGCTGTGAGCCGTACCCGTGGTTCCCGGCGCCACCCGCCGGGGACCACGTCGACACTTCTGTGCCGGTCCTGGTGTGTCGCCCGGACGTCAGCCGGCCGCCTCCTTGCGCCGCGCCCGGTATGCGGCCACGTGCAGACGGTTACCGCAGGTCCGGCTGTCGCAGTAGCGCCGCGAGCGGTTGCGGGACAGGTCCACGAAGGCCCGCCGGCAGTCGGGCGCCTCACAGCGGCGCAGCCGCTCCTGCTCGCCGGCCACCACGAAGAACGCGAGTGCCATCCCGCAGTCGGCCGCCAGGTGATCGGCGACGGAGGCGCCGGGGGCGAAGTAGTGCACGTGCCAGTCGTAGCCGTCGTGGTCCGTGAGGCGGGGAGTGGTGCCGGCGGCGGCGATCAGCTCGTTGATCAGCGCGGCGGCGGTCCGCGGGTTCGGAGCGGCGAAGACCGCTGCGAACCGTCCGCGGATCTTGCGCACCGCCGAGAGATCGAACTCCGAGAGCGTCCCGACATCACTGATTTCGTGGTTTCGTACGAAATCCTCGAGGGCCGCGACGTCCGGCAGGGCGTCGGGCGCCGCGTCGTCCTCCGGCGCGGTGTTCACCAGATCCACCACGGTGTCGAGCGCGCACCGGGTGTCGTGGGTGATCAGCACGTTTCGCTCCCTGGCCTGGGGGTCGGGCGTGCGCCCGCCGATGCAGGCCGATGGTAATGGCTCGGCCGAAGAGGAAGCACCCACGGAGCCGCTCCGGCCGATCCGCGCAGCCTGCGGGCAGCCGAGCCACGCAATCTGCGCGCAGCCGGATCCGCCCACCTGCGGGCAGCCGATTCGCGTAGCTGCGGGCAGTCGTGCCGCTGGGGTGGCTCCCGACCCACAGAAGGCGGCACCCCGTAGCGCCGGGCCGCGCGACCCACCCCCCGCCCAGCACCCACGTCGGGCGCCTCGCAGCCTGGGCGCCTGGTACCCCCGGCGCCTGGCACCCCCGGCACCTGAAACTCCGGCCCCGTACGCACGCATCGGCGCCGCCCCGCGAAGGAGACGGCGCCGATACCTGCCGTATACGGCTGTCTGAGCCCGAGCCGTCTCCCCGAGTGGACGGCGCCGGGCGGCTCTGTGTGCCCTCGCCCTAGCTCTCCGCCAGGATGTGCGAGAGCTCCTGATCGAGATCGAAGTGCCGGTGTTCCGTGCCGGGAGGCACAGCGGCGTCCGTCCGCTTCAGGAAGGACTCCAGGGCCCGCGCCGGGGCCTCGAGCAGGGCCTCGCCCTCCGGGGAGCTCAGGGCGATGCAGACGACGCCCTGACCGTGGCTGCGCGACGGCCAGACGCGGACATCGCCGGTTCCGGTGGGCCGGTGGAGGCCCTCCGCGAGGAGGTCGCGGGCGAACACCCACTCGACGGTCTCCTCGGCTCCGGTGTGGAAGGTGGCGTGCACGGCGTAGGGGTCGGCCGTGTCGTACCGCAGGCCTGCGGGGACAGGCAGGGAGGACTCGCTCGACACAACGAGGCGCAGGTGCAGCTCGCAGCTGACCGTGGTGTTCATAAGCGCCAGGGCCTTTCGCTCAGTGTGCGCTCGGGGATTCGCACGTCGGCGAAATCGACATGCCACCTACGGTGCCGTTGTAAACCCCTCTGAGCGTTTTGCGTGTCTTTACGTAACTCTTCCGGCCGAGAGTGCGTTCGTCCCGTACGGCCATTCCGGTGACCGGTTTCCGTCCGGTAGGGTTTGGCCGTATGAATACGGGGAGTGACGAGCCGGGCGAGGTCGTTGCCGTGGCTGCGGACGAGACGAAGACTGACGGGGTGAAGAGCGAGCAGGGGCTCGGCTCCAGAGCCCCCGAATTCATCAAGGCGCGCCGCCTGCTGCACCTGAGCTGGCAGGTCTGCGTCTTCATCATCGGGCTCGCGGTCGTGGTCCTGGGCATCATCATGCTGCCGCTGCCCGGCCCTGGCTGGGTCGTGATCTTCGGCGGCATGGCGATCTGGGCGACCGAGTTCGTCTGGGCCCAGCTGGTGCTGCGCTGGACCAAGCGCAAGGTCACCGAGGCGGCCCAGCGTGCCCTGGACCCGAAGGTGCGGCGGCGCAACATCATCCTGACGACGATCGGCCTCGTGATCGTGGGCGTGATCGGCGGCATCTACCTGTGGAAGTTCGGCCTCGTGATGCCCTGGAAGATCGAGGACCAGTGATCCGCGACGGGGGCGCGCGGCCCGGTCGGCACCGGTCACACGCACCCCCTGACATGGGGTAATCTTCTTCCTGCGCCCGGGCGATTAGCTCAGTGGGAGAGCGCTTCGTTCACACCGAAGAGGTCACTGGTTCGAACCCAGTATCGCCCACCCGGGTCGGCGGCCCGTCTGCGACAGAGCAGGCGGGCCGCCGACGTATGCGCAGCCTTCGGGTGAGCTCCGTACGCCTCGGCCGGCCACGTACTCTCGGCGATTTTTGGCCGATCAACATCCATGCGTGGAAGGTCAGTTCGCGTTCGGTCCGCCGATCACACCCGCCTCACCTGCGACATTGCCCCGACTGTCGCTCGGTTCGCTGCCGACGTGCCGTCAGATCGCCCAGCCGTGCCCCAAGAAATTCCTGTCCGAATCATTGACGCACCCCGAAGCCCTCCGTAGCTTGTGCCAGCAAGCGCTTACTTGAAACGATTCATGCAGGCGGCAACGACGCTGCGGGGAGGGGGCCCACCCATGGGAACCAGCAGGAATGTTGAGAGGCGTACGATCTTGAAGGCGGCCGGCGCCACAGCGGCCACCCTCGGACTGGCCGCGACCACCGGGTGCGGTGGGGACAGTGGCACCTCGTCGGACGGGACGGTGACGATCCGTTACGCGTGGTGGGGTGCCGAGGACCGCGCCGAGCGCATCAACAAGACCATCGCGCTCTTCGAGAAGAAGTACCCGAAGATCAAGGTGAAAACGGACTTCCAGCCGTACACCGACTTCTGGAAGAAGTTCAACACCCAGGCCTCCGGTGGGAATCCGCCGGACGTCTTCCAGAATGCCGTTGGATTCCTGCGGAAATACGACGCGAAGAACGTCCTGCTCGATCTCGGCGAGCAGGTGAAGGCGGGCAATCTCTCCATGGACGGCTTCCGCGCCGGCCTGGACAAGTTCGGCGAGATCGACGGCAGGCTCCTCGGAGTTCCGGTCGGTTCCAACTCGATGGCCCTGGTGATCGACAAGCCCGTCTACACCAGAGCCGGTGTGAAGCCGGAGCAGGGCTGGACCTGGGACGACTTCGACGCGGCCATGAAGAAGATCCGCGACAAGACGGGGCGCGCCGGCGACAGCGGCATGTACGGCGTCATGTACCTCTACGACCTGTACTTGCGCCAGAACGGCAAGGCGTTCTTCACCGAGGACGGACTCGGCTTCACCGAGGCGGATCTGACGGACTGGTGGACGAAGGCCGAGAAGGGCGTCAAGGAGGGCGTCTACGCCGACCCCAAGAAGGTCGCCCAGATCAAGCCCAAGTCGGCGGTCGCCGCGGAGATCGCCGGCGGTGAGTTCACCTGGGACAACTTCACGGTCCGCTACACCTCCGAGGGCAAGAGCGAGTACGGCCTGGCTCCCATCCCGACCACGGACGGCAAGAAGACCGGCCAGTACCTCGGCTCTCTCATGCTCAGCGCCTCCAAGCGGACGCAGCACCCCAAGGAAGTCGCCCAGTTCATCAGCTTCATGGTGCACGACCCCGAGGTCGCCAAGATCATGGGCTACGACCGCGGTGTGCCGGCGACGCAGGCCCAGTACGACGCGTTCAAACCGACCGACGAGGTCAACAAGGCGATAGCCGCCTACGAGACGTCCCTCGTCGACGCGGGTGTCCTGGAGCCCATCACCCCGCACCCCGCCGGCGCGGACATCTGTGAGGCCGCGTTCCTGCGCATCGCCGAGGAACTCGCCCTGGGCAAGCGGTCGGTGGGCGACGCCGTCAAGCAGTTCTTCACCGAGTCGAAGACGGCTCTCGCCGGCTGATGGGAACCACCGTGACACACGCCCCTGCGATGGAGGGCCTGTCCAAGGACTCCGAGCCGCGGCACGGTCCGGTGGACTCCGAGCGCCCCGCCGCCCTCAAGCGGCGGGTCCGCCGGGAGAACCTGGCCGGCTATCTCTTCATGTCCCCCTGGATCGCCGGGTTCCTGCTGCTCACGGCAGGGCCGATGATCGCCTCGCTCTACTTCGCGTTCACCGACTACAACCTGTTCGACACGCCCAAGTGGATCGGCCTCGACAACTTCACCACGATGTTCGAGGACCCGCGCTGGCGCCACTCGGTGCAGGTGACGATGTGGTACGTCGTCGTCGGAACGCCGCTCAAGCTGCTCCTGGCCCTCGGGGTGGCGCTGCTGCTCGCCCAGAAGCGGCGCGGACAGGCCTTCTACCGGGCCGCCTTCTACGCGCCGTCGCTGATCGGGGCGAGCGTCTCCGTCGCGATCGTATGGAAGGCCATCTTCTCGGACGACGCGATCGTCGACCGTACGCAGAAGATCTTCGGGATCGACGTCGGCGGCTGGACCGGCGACCCGGACATGATCATTTACAGCCTGGTGGCGCTCACCGTCTGGCAGTTCGGCGCCCCCATGGTCATCTTCCTCGCCGGCCTCAAGCAGGTACCGCGCGAGCTGTACGAGGCGGCCGAGGTCGACGGGGCCGGCAAGATGCGCCGGTTCTGGAACATCACGCTGCCGATGATCTCCCCGGTCCTCTTCTTCAACGTCCTGCTGGAGACGATCCACTCCTTCCAGATCTTCTCCTCGGCGTACATCGTCGGCGGCGGCGCCGGCGGCAACGCCTGCGGTCCGGCGGACGGTTCGATGGTCTACACCTGCTACCTCTACGTCCAGGGCTTCGAGAACAGCCGGATGGGCCTGGCCTCGGCTATGGCCTGGATGCTGCTCGTCGCGGTCGCCCTGGTGACGGCGGTGCTGTTCTGGTCCCAGAAGCGCTGGGTGCACTACGAGGAGGGCGCCTGATGAGCGCACAGGCCACCGACATCGCCCCGGCCCCGTCCACCAAGGCGGGCGCCATCCGGCGCAAGCTGCCCGGTTCCCTCGCCTGGCACATCGGATCCCTCGTGATCCTCGCGGTGATCCTCTATCCGGTGATCTGGGTCATCGGCGGTTCCTTCAAAAAGAGCGAGGACGTCGTCGGCAGCCTGGACCTCTTCCCGGGCGACCCGATCATCTCGAACTACACGGGGCTCGCCGACGGCATCGCGGACATCTCGATCTCCACGTTCTTCGTCAACTCACTCACGCTCGCGGTCGGTTCGGTGATCGGGATCCTGGTGTCCTGCTCGCTGACCGCGTACGCCTTCGCGAAGATCAAGTTCGCGGGCCGCAACCTCCTGTTCACGCTGATGATCGGCACGCTCCTGTTGCCGTACCACGTGCTGCTGATCCCGCAGTACGTGTTGTTCCGCAATATGAACATGATCAACACCTACACCCCGCTCCTGCTCGGGAAGTACCTGGCCATCGAGGCGTTCTTCGTCTTCCTGATGGTGCAGTTCATGCGCAACCTGCCCAAGGAGCTCGACGAGGCAGCCCGCCTCGATGGCTGCGGCCACTTCCGCATCTACTGGTCGATCGTGCTCCCGCTGTGCCGTCCGGCCCTGATCACCAGCGCGATCTTCACCTTCATCAACTCCTGGAACGACTTCATGGGCCCGCTGATCTACCTCAACGAGCCCGACAAGTACACCGTCTCCCTCGGTCTGAAGATGTTCGTGGACCAGGAGGGTGTGGCGAACTACGGCGGCATGATCGCCATGTCGCTCATCGCTCTCCTGCCGGTGCTCGCCTTCTTCCTCGCCTTCCAGCGGTATCTCATCGACGGTATGGCGACGTCGGGTCTGAAGGGCTGAGGCGGTCACGATGGCCCAGGTACGTGTGAAGGCCCGCAAGGAGTCCGTCCTCGCCGAGCGGTTCGCCGTGTTCGCCGAGTGTCTGCTCACCGGCGTGTGGGTCGCGGTGGCCTCGCTCGGGGTGGTCACCTATCCGGCCGCCTTCGCCGCCGGCGCGCGGCATCTGCGCCGCCGTATCACTCACGAGGGCGGTGGCTGGCGGGAGTTCGCCGCCGACTTCCGGGCCGCCGTCCGTCGCGGGTGGGTCGTCGGGCTCGCCGGGTGGGCTTCGGCGGTCGCGGTGTGGGTGGACGTCCACGCCGCGCGCGCCGGGATACCCGGTGGGCCGCTGGTCGGGGTCATCGGTGTCCTCGCGCTGATCGGCCTCGCCGTGGCCGGACTGCGCGCGGCGGCGGTCTGGACGCCGGGTGCCTCCTGGCGCGCCCTGCTCGCTCAGGCCGGCCGCCGTACCGTGCTCGACCCCGCCGGGTCCTTCCTGATCGTCGGTGGGCTGGCCGTCGTGGCCCTGTCCGCCTGGTTCGTCGCACCGCTGGCGGTCCCCGTCCTGGGGGCCGTCGCGGCGGCGGCCGTCGCCGTGGAGGAGCGGTACCGGCACCGCTGACGGGCGGTGCCCTCGCATCAGGTCGGCGCCCCGGGCGCCGTACCTCACTCTGTCATGCCCCTGACCACCCCTGCACCCCGCACGGAAAGGAAAGGTCATGTCCCCCATTCCCCGCAGGTCCATCCTCAAGGCAGCCACCGTCGCCGGAGCCGCCGCGCAGTTCAGCTGGGCCCTAGGAGCCCAGAACGCCGGGGCCGCGCCGAGAGCCGCGGAAGCCGACGCCGATCCGGTGACCCTGGACTGGCTGGAGGACGGCGGCCTGGGTGCCGCTCCCGGATCCACCGTCGGCGTTCCCTGGCCGAAGGGCACGTACGACAAGGACCAGAAGTTCGCGGTGACGGACGCGGACGGCAAGTCCGTGCCCGTGCAGTCCTGGCCGATCGCCTACTGGCCGGACGGCTCGCTCAAGTGGACCGCGCACGCGGTCAGTTCGGGCTCCGGCAAGCTCACCCTCGCCGCGGGCGAGGCCGCCGCCCCCGACAAGAAGGTCACCGTCGACAAGCGCGGCGGCACCATCGACATCTCCACCGGGGTCATCACCGCGAAGATCGGCAAGTCCGGTGCCACGCTGGTCAAGTCGGTCACCCGAGGCTCCACGGAGATCGCCAAGAACGGCCGGCTCGTGCTGATCCGCCAGCCCGAGATCGAGGACGAGGACCAGGGCTCGGTGAAGACCGAGCGCTTCGAGGGCGCCATCTCGAAGGTCACCGTCGAACAGGAGGGCCCGGTCCGCGCGGTCGTCCGCATCGACGGCAAGCACCGCAAGGGCAGCCGGAGCTGGCTGCCGTTCTCGATCCGGCTGTACTTCTACGCGGGCGCCGACTCCTTCCGCATGGTGCACACGATCACGTACGACGGCACGCAGGAGCCGGGCAAAGCCAGCGGTGACTTCATCCGCGGGCTGGGCGTACGCTTCACCGTCCCCATGCGGGACCAGTCCTACGACCGCCACATCCGCATCGGCGGCGAGGGCACCGGCCTGCTGCGCGAGGCCGTCAAGGGCATCACCGGGCTGCGGCGCGACCCCGGGGCGGCCGTGCGGACGGCCCAGTTCGACGGCAAGAAGCTGCCGGACCCGTCCACCTGGGACCAGCGGGTCACCACGCGGCTGCAGTACATCCCCGAGTGGGGCGACTACACCCTCTCGCAACTCTCCGCCGACGGCTTCGGCGTGCGCAAGCGCACCAAGAAGGGCCACGGCTGGATCCCCGCGGGAGGCGGCCGGCGGGCCAGCGGCTTCGGCTACGTCGGCGGCGCGAGCGGCGGATTCGCCTTCGGGCTGCGGGACTTCTGGGAGAAGTTCCCCGCCCAGCTCGACATCCGCGATGCCCAGACCGACGAGGCCGAGGTCACCCTCTGGCTCTGGTCGCCCGAGGCGCAGCCCATGGACATGCGCTTCTACCACGACGGCATGGGCCAGGACACATACCCCGAACAGCTCGAAGGCCTCAACATCACCTACGAGGACTACGAACCCGGCTTCGGCACCCCCTACGGCATCGCCCGCACCAGCGAACTCCTCTTCTGGGCGCACGACTCCACGCCCAGCGCCGAGGCGATGGCCCAGCAGGTAGAGGCCGTACGCACCCCGCCGCAGCTGGCCGCCCCGCCCAAGCAGCTCATCAAGGCCGGCGTCTTCGGCAAGCTGTTCTCCGAGCCGGACCGCTCCACCGGCGCCAAGGTGAAGATCGAGGACCACCTCGACTTCCTCTTCACCTACTACAAGGACCAGGTGGAGATGCGCCGTTGGTACGGCTTCTGGGATTACGGCGACATCATGCACAGCTACGACCCCAGCCGCCACCAGTGGTGCTACGACGTCGGCGGCTACGCCTGGGACAACTCCGAACTCTCGCCCGACCTGTGGCTCTGGTTCGCTTACATGCGCTCCGGCCGCGCCGACGTCTTCCGCTTCGCCGAGGCCATGACCCGGCACACCGGCGAGGTCGACGTCTACCACCTCGGCAAGTGGGCGGGCCTCGGCACCCGCCACGGCGTTCAGCACTACGCGGACAGCGCCAAGCAGCAGCGCATCGCCAACACCACCTACCGCCGCTACTACTACTTCCTCACCGCCGACGAACGCGTCGGCGACCTCATGCACGCCAACGTCGACTCCGACGAGACGTTCCTCGTCCTCGACCCCATCCGCAAGATCCGCACCGAGCCGTACACCCCCGACCGCAACGCCCTGTCCATCGGCTTCGGCACCGACTGGAGCGGCCTGGTGTCGGCCTGGCTCACCGAGTGGGAGCGGCGCGGCCCCAAGTGGGAGAAGGCCAAGGCGCGGGTCCTGTCCACCATGGAGACCATCGCCGCCCAGCCCAACGGCTTCGTCCAGGGCAGCGCGCTGTACGACCTGGACACGGGGAAGTTCGCCATCGACAAGGAGCCCAAGGTCGGCGTCTCGCACCTGTCGGCCATGTTCGGCCTGGTGGAACTCTGCGCCGAGCTGATCGACCAGGTCGACATGCCGAAGTTCAAGGAGGCGTGGCTCGACTACTGCCGCTACTTCAACGCCACCAAGGCCGAGCAGGCCGCCCGCTACGGCTCCAACTTCGGCAACCTGCTGCTCTTCCAGGGGCACTCACGGCAGGACGCCTACGCCGCCGTCCAGACCGGCGACGACCAGCTGGCCGCACGCGCGTGGCAGCAGTTCTACAACAGCCGGGACACCTGGGACTACAAGGAGTCCACCGACTGGTCCACGAAGAAGATCGAGGGCCCGACCGCCCTGGTACCCGGCAGCGAAGCCGCGTGGGTGTCCACCAACGCCACCGCGCTGTACGGACTGGCGGCCATTCAGAACCTGGCGCTGGTGGGCGACAAGATGCCGTAGCCGGCGCCTATGACCTGTCCGGCGGATCAGGTCGCAGGAAATCGGCGGCGACCCATTAACCCGGGTGAGCGGGGTCTGGTACGTGCAGCTGCAAGGCGGAGGAGGGAGTCGACGTGATGGGGAGTCGGCGACCGACGACAACGCGGCAGATGGGCGTGCCAGACCCCGTGTCTGCGGCGTGATCCAAACGGCAGGCGCTGGTGACCTGAGTCGGAGATTCGTCGTTGGTTTGGCAGGAGTCGTCCGGGGCCGAAGATTCCGCCGTTGTCGGTGACCGATGCCCAACGGGCTGTGCTGGAGGGCTGGGTGCGTCGCCGCACGACGGCTCAGGCTCTGGCTCTGGCCCTGCGGTCGCGGATCGTGCTGGAGTGCGCCGAGGGGCACTCGATCATGGAGGTGTCGCGCCTGCTGCGGATCACTGCGGACACGGTCCGCACCTGGCGTCGGCGTTTTCTCGGGCGTGGGCTGGACGGCCTGTGCGACGAACCCCGGCCCGGTGTCCCGTGGAGGATCACCGACGCGGATGCCGAGCGGGTCATCGTCAAGACGCTGCAGGAGACACCGAAGAACGCCGCCCACTGGTTCAAGCTGTCCACCGACCCGCTGTTCATCGACAAGGTCCGAGACGTCGTGGGCCGCTACCTCGACCCGCCGGAGAAGGCGCTGGTCCTGTGCGTGGACGAGAAGTCGCAGATCCAGGCCCTCGACCGGTCCGAGCCCGTGCTGCCGATGGTTCCCGGCGTCCCCGAACGCCGCAGCCACGACTATGTCCGCGCCGGCACCACCACCCTGTTCGCCGCCCCGGAGGCCGCCACCGGCAAGGTGATCGGTTTCCCTGCACCGGCGCCGCCGGGCCGTCGAGTTCACGAGGTCCTCCACTTCAGGCCCACGAGTTCGTCCTGGCTGAACCTGGTGAAGCGGTGGTTCGCCGAGCTCACCCAGAAGAAGCTCAAGCAAGGCGTCCACCGCTCCGTCCAAGCCCTCGAACGCGACATCCGCGACCGGCTCGCCGCCTGGAACGAGCACCCCTGGCCCTTCGCCTGGACGAAAACCGCCGACGAGATCCTCGACAAAGCCGCCTCCTACTGCCGACGAATCTCCGACTCAGGTCACTAGTTCATCCTCCCCAGGACCTCCCGCACCCGTCGGACGTCCCGGATCCGCTGCTCGTACGTCGCACCGAGTGCGAGCAGCAGGAGTCCGGCGAGGGCGGGAGGCACCCAGCGGGGCAGCGCGCCGGTCACCTGTACGAGATACGGGGCGAGTTCGTGCAGCGCGACCAGGGCGAGCACCGAGCCGCCGAGCAGCAGCGGCGCCTGGAGGTGATGCCGGGCGCCCAGCAGGGTGACCAGCAGCGCCGCCGCGCCCAGCAGCAGCGGGCGCGTCCAGTGCGGGTCGCCCCAGGCCGTGACGAGGCTCGGCACGAGGGTGGCGGCGAGTCCGGGGCCGTACGCCGTCCAGGAGGAGGCCTGCGTGTCGCGGTGCCTGCGCAGGGCGCCGACGAGCAGTGCCGGGACGGTGACCGGGAGCGTGTACGCCTCCGGAGTGTCGACGTCCCAGGACGCCAGGCGTACCCAGGTGGCCAGGACGAAAAGGGCCGCGGACGCGTAGGCGAGGAGGCGGCGGCCGGGGCGGATCGCCGTGCCCGCGGTGATCACTGCGCAGAGCGCGAGGACCAGGGCGAGCATCGGCGGATCGCCTGCGGCCAGACCGATGGCGAGCAGCCCGGCTGCCGCGCCCGCGACCTCGACCGGGACCGCGGCCCGGGAGTCGCCGAGCCGTGCCGCGAGCAAGGCCGCCGCCACCGGGACCGCCAGGACCAGCAGGGCGGTGTACTGCGGCTGCCAGTCCGCGGCGGCGCCGGTCGCCGAGGCCAGTGCCGCGGCGTACGCGAGCGCGGCCGGGGCCGTGACGGGGGCGAGGTGTGCCCGCCACGAGGCCGACGCGAACAGTGCCGTCAGCGCGCAGAGCACGACGAGGGTCGCGGTCTGGGAGGCGAGGGAGAGGAGGGCGAGGCTGAAAGAGGTGATCAGGGCGAGGACGAGGGCGGTGAGCCGACGTCCTTCGGTGTCAGGCGTGGCCTCACGTGCGTACGCCGCTGCCGCGAGCGCTCCGGCTGTCGTCATGCCCTGAACCAGCAGCCCGCCGGAGTAGGGAAGTTCGAGGACCGCCGGAAGGACGAGCGCCGTGGCCCAGATCAGACCCAGGGTGCCGGTCCGGGCCCGAGAACGCCAGGCCGTGTCACGGACCGCCAGGGCGAGTACGGCCGCCACGGCCGCCAGCACGACGGGAGCCGCCGCCGCGTCCGGCGGCCAGGGCGCCTCGACCGTCACGGCGGCACGGACGTCCGACGGCGTACCGGTCCAGGCGTGCTCCGCCCAGCCGGCCGGCCCCAGCACCGCCACCCCGACGACGGGCAGCGCCCACAGCACGGCCAGCGCCTGTACGGCACCGGAGGCCCGGGCGAGGCCCTGCCGCACCGCATCCGGCAGCCGACCGGCCAGTACCGTCGCCAACAGGGCGATCCCGCAGGCGAGATGAGCCGGAACCGTCCACATCTCCGGCAGCACGGAGCGCGCCGGACCGCCGAGCGCGGCCACCATGAGCAGCCCGGAGGTGATGGCGAGGCCGAGTGAGTGCTTCTGTCCAGGGGCGTGCGCACCGCCCTCCGGGTCGCCGGTCTCACGCACAGCCGTACGCCCGCCGTGCCACGCGGCGCCCAGCGCGATCGCCGCCCCAAGGGTGAGGAGCGCCGCCGGACGGGCGGCGGCGCTCGGGCCGGTGGCCGTCCAGGACAGCCAGCCGGCGGTCAGTACGCCCAGGGCACCCATGCCGTACGCGCCGACGGCGCCGACGGCGCGTACGGACCCGGCCGTCACCCGCAGCGCCACCACCGTGTCGACCCCGGCCGTCACCAGCAGTGCGGCTGTGATTCCGTACGGATCGGCGCCGGCGGCCAGTGCCCACAGGAGCAACGGAAGCTGGGCCGCGGCCAGCGCGGCGGGGAGGGGCAGCCGCAGCCCGGCCGTACCCGGCAGCAGGCCGTACGCCAGCCAGGTCGCCCCCAGCACCGCCGACGCGACCGCCGCGTACCCCGCCCCGTCCGTCCCCGCGAGAGCGACCTCGTGCAGGGCATAGGCGTCGAGGACCGTCAGCGCGAGCCCGAGGCCCGCCACCGACTCGGCCGTCGAGCGCAGCCCCCGCTTCAGCAGCACGGCCGGCACCGCGAGCGCGGCCAGCGTGACCGCGCCGAGCACCAGCGCCCGTCCGGCGATCCCCAGATGACCCCAGCTGACCAGGGTGAACACCGCCGCCGCGATGGTGAGCAGGACACCACCGAGCAGCAGGAGCACGTTCTGCACGCTGGGTGCGGCCGCCTCCGGGCGGGGCGGTGCCACGGGAGCCGGCTGCGCCCTGTGCAGGGCCGCGAGCAGCCAGGCACGTCGTGCCAGCAACTGGGCCCGCCGGGCGTCCAGTTGCCACAACTCGGCGTCGAGGAGCCGCAACTCCTCGGCCGGGGGTGGGATCTGCGTCATGCCTTGGAGTGTGGTCTGGGTCACGCCGTACGGCATGAGTGCGGATACTCAGGACGTACTCAGATATGTGCCCCCATGCTGGGCAGACTCCGCCCATGGACTGGACCCATTACCGCTTCCGCAGCCTGTGGTCGCTGCCCGCGCGGCCCGCCGCCGTGTACGACGCCCTGGAGCGGGCAGAGGACTATCCGTGCTGGTGGCGGCAGGTGCGTGAGATGAACCAGATCGACGACACGAGCGGTGTGGTCACGATCCGCTCCCTCCTGCCGTACGACATGACCTTCGTCGCGCGCGAGGTACGGCGCGATCCGGTGGCCGGGACCCTGGAGATCGCCATGTCGGGGGACATCGACGGCTGGGCACGCTGGACGGTCACCGCTCGGGGCAGCGGCAGCCTGGCCCGCTACGACCAGGTCGTCGACGTGAACAAACCGCTGCTGAGGCGCCTCGCCGTACCGGGGCGGCCGGTCTTCCGGGCCAACCACTGGCTGATGATGCGAGCCGGACGGCGAGGACTGGCCGCGCACTTGGAAGCGGTTTGAAGGAAACGTGCCGGGACCTGTATTGTTCAGTGCGTTCCCGGGCGATTAGCTCAGTGGGAGAGCGCTTCGTTCACACCGAAGAGGTCACTGGTTCGAACCCAGTATCGCCCACCGGGAAAGGCCGGTCCGCCACAGCGGACCGGCTTTTTTGTGCACCTGGCTCGCTAAGCGGCTGCCGCCGGCAGATCCGGACGCAGCGGCCACGCCGGATCCACCGCCTCCTCCGTGCCGCTGCGCGCGAACCACGCCTGCAGGCCCCGCGCCTGCGCCGCGTGCCACACCGCCTGCAGGGTGTGCAGTTCGGCGGGGGACAGGCGCTCCAGCCGCGCCGCGAAACGGTGCCCCACCGCCCGTACGACGTCCAGCGCGGCCAGTGCGTCGGCCGCCGCGTCGTGCGCGCCCTCCAGCGAGACGCCGTAGTGCGCGCACAGGTCGGTGAGGGTGCGGCGGCCCTTGCGGTAGCGGTCCAGGTGCTTGTCCAGGACCCGCGGGTCGAGCACCAACAGCGGCGACGTCTCGAACCAGCCGCTCAGGGACGAGGCACGATGGCGGCGCAACTCGCGGTCCAGCAGCGTCAGATCGAACGGCGCGTTCATCACCACCAGCGGACGGCCCGCCGCGGCCTGCTCCGCCAGCGCCTCGGCTATCTCGTACATCACCGGCGCCGGCCAGCGGCCGTTGAGCCGGAGATGCTCCTCCGTCAGCCCGTGCACCGCCGTCGCCGCGGCGGGCACCGGCACACCCGGGTTCACCAGCCACCGGCTCACCCGCGGCCGGGCCCCCGGTGCGTCCTGGACGACGACGGCGGCCGACACGATCCGGTCGGCCTCGACGTCCACACCCGTGGTCTCTGTGTCGAAAGCGGCCAGGGCCCCTTCGTACCAGCACGTCATACCACCACAACCCCTCGTTCACCCACGGCAGCTGACGTCCCGTCTTCTGCCCGTTTGGTGATACCCGGGCTGTTTGCGCCGTACGCCGGAAGGACACAACAG
The DNA here is from genome assembly GCF_040295365.1 of Streptomyces sp. NPDC002838. Taxonomy (NCBI): domain Bacteria; kingdom Bacillati; phylum Actinomycetota; class Actinomycetes; order Kitasatosporales; family Streptomycetaceae; genus Streptomyces; species Streptomyces sp. NPDC002838. The sequence goes on from NZ_JBEOVF010000014.1 coordinate 161,207, forward strand.
GAGTACGGGTCTTCGCAGTTCAGTGACCCGACGTGGGATCCACTCGGCCCCGGTGTGGGCAATTCACTTGGCTGGGAAGGCTGTTGGTCATGGCGATAGCGCAGCCCGAGCGGGGCGGGCTGCTGCCCGAACGAACGGGCCCCCATCGCGGCACACTCGCCACCACCGCCTGCATGGAGACCTTGCAGGTGGGCTACTTGCACGCGGTCGCGGCAGCCGCCGGCTGCTCGCTGTCCCAGCCATTTCCGGACAACGGCATCGACTGGCACGTCAGCCACAGCGCACCCGGACACACCGTCGACGACGAGGTGACCATCAAGGTGCAGCTCAAGTGCACGTACCAGATCCCGCCGAACCCACCCGGCCGCACCTTCTCCTTCACGCTCGACAACGACCACCTGCGCAAGCTCGCCCGCACCCCGGTCTCGGTCCACAAGATCCTCGTGGTGATGCTCGTGCCGAGGTCCCAGGACGACTGGCTGCGCGCCAGCCACGACCGGCTCGACCTCAGGCACTGCTGCTACTGGACCAACCTCGCCGGTCAGCCCGTCACGGGCCGGAACCGGACCACCGTGCGGATACCGACCTCGCGCATCTTCGACGACCGGGCGCTGTGCGAGATCATGACCCGGGTCGGGACCGGAGGCAGACCATGACGCACCGCCCGCTTCAGGAGCCACTGCGGCCCGTGCGACCGCATCCCGTCGACCAGGCCGCCGTCGCCTGGAACCGTCCTCCCGACCCCGGCGAGGTCGACCCGGCCGTGCTCAGCGCCCTGCTGCACCGGCACGGCTGGCAGCGGCGCGGGGGAGCGGCCGGACGCTACGGCCGCTGGACCCCGCCCGGCCCGGGCGGCGGCGGGACGAGTCTGCTGGTGCCCGAGAGCCGCGCCTTCCCCGACAGCGACGACCTGCTCGGCGAGGCGCTCCTCGCGCTGTCCCGCAGCGGCACGCCCTCCGCGCGCGAGGTGCTGGTCTCCCTCGCCGTGCCCAGCGACGAGATCCGCTGGTGGCGCGATGTGCCGACCGGGCCGGGCGGTGCCGCCCCCTGGACCGTCGAGGAACAGCTGCGCGCCGCCGCCCGCCAGATGCTGCTCGCCGGCGCGCTCGCCACGCGCGTGCGTGCCGGCTACTACGGCGCCCGGTACCGGCGCACCGCCGCCGCGTCCCTGGACAACGTCCTCGTCGGCTCCGCGGCCGGCGGCCGTCGCCTCACCGCCTTCGTGCCGGTCGGCACCGGCCGACCGCTCGCCGTACGCCTGCACCAGGCCCTGTACGCCGCCCGCGAGGCCATCGACTACCAGCGGGCCACCGGCGGCATGGACGCCTTCGACGGCGCCGTCGAGGCGGGCGTCAGTCGCGAGCTCACCGAGGCGCTGATCGCCCTCGTGCGCGGTACGGAGGGGGCGCGCATCGCCGTGGAGTGGGCGCCGGCGGCCGGTGTTCCGGAGGACTGCGCGGCGGGCGGCGATCCCGTCGAGTTCTCGCCCGGAGACCTTCCGGTACTGCGTGAAGCCGGGGCCCGGTACCTGCGCGAGGAGCCGTCCGTGCCCGTCCGGATCACCGGCGCCGTGGTGCGGATGCGCAGGTCGGGGCCGCGCGGGGAAGGTGCCGTACGGCTGCGGGTGCTGGCCGGGGCCGAAGTCCCGCACGTCCGGTTGACGCTGGACGAGGAGGCGTACCGCATCGCTGGGCACGCACACCTGGTCGGACTGCCGGTGCGGGTGCACGGGCGGTTGGAGAGCCGGGGCGGGTTCCGCAAGCTGACGGGGGTCTCCGCGGTCGTACCGGTGCAGGTGGACGAGGCCGAGCGGGACCGGCTGATGAAGTCGCTGCAGGAGGATCTGGACTTCTTCGAGGAGGCCTGCGGAGGAGACTGAGGCGAGGGGAGGCCGGGGCGGAGCTCATCCGTTTCGCGGTCGAGGGTCCGGGGTCGGTACGATCCCGTAATGCGCGCGCTCCAGGTATGGCGCCGCACCCCACCTTCAGTCAGGAGAGACCGGTGTCAGACGTCCGTGTGATCATCCAACGCGATTCCGAGCGGGAAGAGCGCGTGGTGACGACGGGCACTACGGCCGCGGACCTCTTCGCCGGCGAGCGCTCGATCATCGCCGCGCGTGTGGGCGGCGAGCTCAAGGACCTGTCGTACGTCCTGTCCGAGGGCGAGGAGGTCGAGGGCGTCGAGATCTCCTCCGAGGACGGTCTCAACATCCTGCGCCACTCCACCGCGCACGTGATGGCCCAGGCCGTGCAGGAGCTCTTCCCCGAGGCCAAGCTGGGCATCGGCCCGCCGGTCAAGGACGGCTTCTACTACGACTTCGACGTCGAGAAGCCGTTCACGCCCGAGGATCTCAAGGCCATCGAGAAGAAGATGCAGGAGATCCAGAAGCGCGGGCAGCGCTTCTCGCGCCGTGTGGTGACGGACGAGGCGGCCCGTGAGGAGCTGGCGTCCGAGCCGTACAAGCTGGAGCTGATCGGCCTCAAGGGCTCGGCCTCCTCGGACGACGGCGCGGACGTCGAGGTCGGCGCGGGTGAGCTGACGATCTACGACAACCTGGACGCCAAGACCGGTGACCTGTGCTGGAAGGACCTCTGCCGCGGTCCCCACCTGCCCACCACCCGGAACATCCCGGCGTTCAAGCTGATGCGCAACGCGGCCGCCTACTGGCGGGGCAGCGAGAAGAACCCGATGCTCCAGCGCATCTACGGCACCGCCTGGCCGACCAAGGACGAGCTGAAGGCGCACCTCGACTTCCTCGCCGAGGCCGAGAAGCGCGACCACCGCAAGCTGGGCAGCGAGCTCGACCTTTTCTCCATCCCCGAGCAGATCGGCTCCGGCCTCGCCGTCTTCCACCCCAAGGGCGGCATCGTCCGCCGGGTCATGGAGGACTACTCGCGGCGCCGCCACGAGGAGGCGGGCTACGAGTTCGTCTACACCCCGCACGCGACGAAGGGGAAGCTCTTCGAGACGTCCGGACACCTGGACTGGTACGCCGACGGCATGTACCCGCCCATGCAGCTCGACGAGGGCGTGGACTACTACCTCAAGCCCATGAACTGCCCGATGCACAACCTGATCTTCGATGCGCGTGGCCGTTCGTACCGTGAACTGCCGCTGCGTCTCTTCGAGTTCGGGACCGTGTACCGGTACGAGAAGTCGGGTGTCGTGCACGGGCTGACCCGGGCCCGCGGCTTCACCCAGGACGACGCGCACATCTACTGCACGCGTGAGCAGATGTCCGAGGAGCTCGACAAGCTGCTCACCTTCGTCCTGGACCTGCTGCGGGACTACGGTCTGACCGACTTCTACCTGGAGCTGTCCACCAAGGACCCGGAGAAGTTCGTCGGCTCCGACGAGGTCTGGGAGGAGGCGACCGAGACACTGCGCCAGGTCGCCGAGAAGCAGGGGCTGCCGCTGGTTCCGGACCCGGGTGGCGCCGCCTTCTACGGGCCGAAGATCTCCGTCCAGACGCGCGATGCCATCGGCCGCACTTGGCAGATGTCGACGATCCAGCTCGACTTCAACCTGCCGGAGCGCTTCGAGCTGGAGTACACCTCGCCCGATGGTTCCAAGCAGCGGCCGGTCATGATCCACCGCGCGCTGTTCGGCTCCATCGAGCGGTTCTTCGCGGTGCTGCTGGAGCACTACGCGGGTGCGTTCCCGGCGTGGCTGGCTCCGGTGCAGGCGGTCGGTATCCCGGTGGGCGACGCGCATGTCGAGTACCTGGAGAAGTTCGCCGCCGAGGCGAAGGCGAAGGGGCTGCGGGTCGAGGTCGACTCGTCGTCGGACCGCATGCAGAAGAAGATCAGGACCGCGCAGAAGCAGAAGGTCCCGTTCATGATCATCGTCGGTGACGATGACATGAACGCGGGCACGGTGTCGTTCCGCTACCGCGATGGGTCGCAGGAGAACGGCATTCCGCGTGACGAAGCGCTGGCGAAGCTCGTTGATGTGGTGGAGCGTCGCGTTCAGGTATGACGTGCTCCCCGCCGCTGCGGGGCTGTGGCCCCCGGGTTTGTACCCGGGGGCCTTTCCCTACCCCCTAATGGGACGCCATATGCTGCACGCATGACGAGTGAGCCGGAGCAGCAGTGGGGAGTGGGGATCCAGGACGCGTTCCAGCGTCTGTGGACGCCCCATCGGATGGCCTACATCCAGGGCGAGAACAAGCCGACCGGCCCCGGTGCCGAAGACGGCTGCCCCTTCTGCTCGCTGCCGGCCAAGTCCGACGAGGACGGGCTGATCGTCAGGCGTGGTGAGCAGGTCTACGCGGTGCTCAATCTCTACCCGTACAACGGCGGTCACCTGATGGTCGTGCCCTACCGCCACGTCGCCGACTACACGGACCTCACCGACGCGGAGACGGCGGAGCTCGCCGCCCTGACCAAGCAGGCGATGGCGGCCCTGCGGACCGCCTCCGGCGCCCACGGTTTCAACATCGGCATGAACCAGGGCTCCGTGGCCGGCGCCGGCATCGCCGCCCATCTCCACCAGCACATCGTCCCGCGCTGGGGCGGCGACACGAACTTCATGCCGGTGGTCGGCCACACCAGGGTGCTGCCGCAGCTGCTGGCGGACACCCGGAAGATGCTGGCGGAGGTCTGGCCGACGGCCTGATGCCGGGGGGCTGGGGGCGCGGGCCCCCAGACCTACGCGTCGTACAGGTCGGCCTTCCTCGGCGCCACATCCTGCACAGCCGTGCTGAGGAACGCCGACCGCGTGCCGAACTTCTCCGTGTCCACGCCGTTCTCCTCCAGGACCCGGATCGCCGCCGAGTGCACCACCCGGAGCACCGGCGTGGCCGCGCGCAGCGCGTCGTCGGCCATGAAGCGGTGCCGCCACGGCTTGTCCGCCCAGGCGTGCCGCAGCCCGAACGGCTCGGGGAGGGCCAGTGAGCCGCCCAGCCAGTTCAGCAGCGGCGGATACCAGGTGAGGGGCGCCCGGGCCGCCAGGCGGACCACCTCGTCCGCGTCGACCAGCGGGAGCTTCACCTTCCGGGTCTCCCAGAACTTGAGCGACTTCTGGACTTCCTTCTCCTTGGCCGCCGGCTTCGAGGTGAACAGCCCGTGCACCGGGCCCAGCGCGTGCCCGGTCACCTCGATGCGCAGCGTCTCGTGCAGCACGGTCACCGTGATCAGCATGGTGATCACCAGCTGCCCGTCCCACAGCGTCCACTGCACGCCCAGGTAGTGCCGGTCACCGGCGCCGAACTGCTGCTTGTTGCAGATGTCCTGTATGGCGTGCGACTTGACCTGGTAGGCCTCGACGTCCGTGCCCTCCGGCCGGGACACCTCCGTCGCGCCCTCCGCGATCGGCGTGACGATCCAGTGCCGTATCGACGGCTTCGGGAAGCCGCCGGAGTTCAGTGGCCCGCGCTCCAGCATGCGCAGCTGGTCGTGGATCGAGCGAATGACGTCCCAGCTGCGGAAGGGATGGATCTCGCGGGTGGGATCGGCCGACACGAGGTCCTCGGCCAGCTGCCAGCTGCCCCAGCGCGTGCCCATGCCGAGTATGCCCTTGGGCCCGGCGTAGAACACGGAGTTGGACTGCTGCTCGGCGCTGAGCTTCGCCAGGGACTGGCGCAGTTGCTCGGCCGCGGTCTCGCGGGGGCTGGTCGGCACCGCCTCGGGCACCTTGGCCCCGACGCTGCTGCCGGCCAGCAGGCTGCCCCAGCGCTCCCGCAGGTCCTTCGCCGTGCGTTCGCAGATCTGCTTGGCCCAGAACCAGCCGACGACCGGCATGACGATCGACCCGCCCGCGTACCAGCCCCAGAATCCCGAGAACGGCATGCGGACCAGGAAGATCACGGCGAGGGCGCCCACCCCGACGAGCAGCGCCGTGGCGAGTGCTCCGGCCTGCTTGTTCTCGTTCTTGGCGATGGTGGTGCGGATCTGGAAGACCAGCAGCCACACGAGGAGCCCGGGCAGGAACAGCAGACCGCACAGCACCATGACGATGGTCAGCAGGTTGTCGCGGTCCCTGCGGATGTTGTTCGCCGCGAGGCAGTGGTCGACCACGACCTGCGGCTCGGCGCCGAAGGACTGGATGAGCGGCTTGCGGCCGGCTCCCAGCATGCGGGCGACCACGGCCCCGGAGAAGGCCTCGCCCAGGTTGGGCCGGAAGATCTTCGCCCACCTGCGGCCGCCCTTGACGGTCGACTCGTGCCATTCGTTGTTGGCCTTGAGGATCTCCTCCACCGGATTGTCCCGATAGGCCGCCGAGGCCAGCGCGAAGGTCGGCGTCTGGCCGCCGTCGCCCGTGCGCGGCACCTGCGGACCGAAGATGTCCGCGTAACCGCTCTCAACGGTCATTCCCGCCCCCGATCGCCGCAGGTTCTGCTCATGCGGCCTTCCCGACTTCCGTGCTTCGCACACCTGTTGATCAGGTCTTCAGCGTATCCGCAGGCACCGACATCCGTCGGCGGACGGCCGAAGCCGCCCGCCGATTGGGAGGGGAGCGTTCCGCAAACGCCACTTGCCGGGCGCCGAACGCCACTTGTCGTGCGCCCGGCGCCAACTATGAGCCGTCGCGCGCCTCTTCACGGATCCTTTCTGCGATCTGCGGCGGCATCGGCTCGTGCCGCGCGTACCGGCGGCTGAAGCGTGCCGTGCCGTGGGACAGGGACCGGAGATCGACGGCGTACCGGCCGATCTCGATCTCGGGCACCTCGGCGCGCACCAGCGTGCGGCCGCCGCTGGTCTGTTCCGTGCCCAGCACCCGGCCGCGCCGCCCGGACAGGTCGCTCATCACGGCGCCGACGTAGTCGTCGCCGACCAGGACGCTCACCTCGGCGACCGGCTCCAGCAGATGGATCCTCGCGTCGGCCGCCGCCTCCCGCAGGGCGAGTGCGCCGGCTGTCTGGAACGCGGCGTCGGAGGAGTCCACCGAGTGCGCCTTGCCGTCGAGCAGAGTGACCCGGATGTCGATGAGCGGATGGCCCGCGGCGACTCCCTTGGCCGCCTGTGCCCTTACGCCCTTGTCGACGGACGGGATGAACTGGCGCGGCACCGCGCCGCCGACGACCTTGTCCACGAACTCGATGCCCGAGCCGCCCGGCAGCGGTTCCACCTCGATCTCGCAGATGGCGTACTGCCCGTGTCCGCCGGACTGCTTCACATGGCGCCCGCGGCCCGCCGACTTCGCCGCGAACGTCTCCCGGAGGGAGACCTTGTGCGGGACGACGTCGACCTGCACGCCGTACCGGCTGCGCAGCCGTTCCAGCGCCACGTCGGCGTGTGCCTCGCCCAGGCACCACAGCACCACCTGGTGGGTGTCCTGGTTCTGCTCCAGCCGCATGGTCGGGTCTTCGGCGACCAGCCGGGACAGGCCCTGGGAGAGCTTGTCCTCGTCCGCCTTGCTGTGCGCCTGGATGGCGAGCGGCAGCAGCGGATCGGGCATCTCCCACGGCTCCATGAGCAGCGGATCGTCCTTGGCCGAGAGGGTGTCCCCGGTCTCCGCGCGGCTCAGCTTGGCCACGCAGGCCAGATCGCCCGCGATGCAATGCGTCAGCACCCGCTGCTGTTTGCCGAACGGCCCGGACAGTGCGCCGATCCGCTCGTCGACGTCGTGGTCCTCGTGGCCCCGGTCGGCGAGCCCGTGCCCGGAGACGTGGACGGTCTCGTCGGGGCGCAGGGTGCCCGAGAAGACCCGTACCAGCGAGACCCGGCCGACGTACGGGTCGGACGAGGTTTTCACGACCTCCGCGACCAGCGGCCCGTCCGGGTCGCACAGCTTCAGCTCGCGCGGCTTGCCGTCGACCGTGGTGACCCTCGGCGCCTCGCGCTCCAGCGGCGTCGGGAAGCCGCGGGTGACCATCTCGAGGAGCTCGACCGTGCCGAGCCCCTGCCGGGCGCCCTCGGCCGCGGGGGCGGCAGCCAGGACCGGGAAGAAGACGCCGCGCGCGACGGCTCGCTCCAGGTCCTCCACCAGCGTCTTGAAGTCGATCTCCTCACCGCCGAGGTAGCGGTCCATGAGGGTCTCGTCCTCGCTCTCGGAGATGATCCCCTCGATCAGCCGGTTGCGGGCCTCCTCGATCAGCGGCAGCTGGTCCTCGCCCGGCTCGGACTCCTTGCGTTCCCCGGTCGAGTAGTCGAACAGCTTCTGCGACAGCAGGCCGATCAGCCCGGTGACGGGCGCGTGCCCGTCCGGCGCCTGCGGGCCGCGCAGCGGCAGGTACAGCGGTAGTACGGCGTCGGGGTCGTCGCCGCCGAAGGCCTCCGCGCAGGTCCGTGTCATCTCCTCGAAGTTCGCCCTGGCGGACTCCAGGTGCGTGATGACGATCGCGCGCGGCATGCCGACGGCCGCACACTCCTCCCACACCATGCGGGTCGAGCCGTCCACCCCGTCGGAGGCCGAGACGACGAAAAGGGCCGCGTCCGCCGCTCGCAGACCGGCCCTGAGTTCTCCGACGAAGTCGGCGTATCCGGGGGTGTCGAGAAGATTGATCTTGTACCCGTCCCACTCGACGGGTACCAGGGAGAGCTGCACCGAGCGCTGCTGCCGGTGCTCGATCTCGTCGTAGTCGGAGACGGTGCCGCCGTCCTCCACGCGGCCCGCCCGGTTCACCGCTCCCGCCGTCAGCGCGAGAGCTTCCACCAGAGTCGTCTTGCCGGAACCGGAGTGGCCGACCAGCACCACATTCCGTACGGACGCGGGGTGGTCGGCCGCTGTTGCCCTGCCGGCGGCTCCGGGGTGTGCGTTCGCCTTGTCGCCCATGGCCTTGCCTCCCGTGCACGGTGAGGTCACTGTGGGCGCGGACACGCGGGATCCGCGTGCGGTGGCGGCTCCGGCGACGCCCGCGGTTGTTCTTCGAGCTTTCCACTCCCGTCACGGTGCGTCCATACGGCGGACGGAATCGCGCCACTGTGCACCGCCGTGGCCGCGCGACCGCGCCGTGACCCGGATGCCGTCAGGCCGTGACCCGGGCTGGACGCGGTGCCCGGCCGCCGCCCACGCGCGCGCGTGGCTACGATGGGCCAGCCGGTGGCCAGCAGGGGCCGCTCGGCCACACCGACCGTCGGGAAGGCCATGCTGAACAAGTACGCGCGTGCATTCTTCACGCGTGTCCTCACACCGTTCGCCGCGTTTCTCATCCGGCGGGGCGTCAGCCCCGACACGGTCACCCTCATCGGTACCGCCGGTGTGGTCGCCGGCGCACTGGTCTTCTACCCCATGGGCGAGTTCTTCTGGGGCACGGTCGTGATCACGTTGTTCGTGTTCTCCGACCTCGTCGACGGCAACATGGCCCGCCAGCTCGGCCGCTCCAGCCGCTGGGGCGCCTTCCTGGACTCCACCCTCGACCGGGTCGCCGACGGGGCGATCTTCGGCGGCTTCATCCTCTGGTACGCCGGTGGTGGCGACGATCTCGTCCTGTGCGCCGTCTCGATCTTCTGCCTGGCCAGCGGCCAGGTGGTGTCGTACACCAAGGCCCGCGGCGAGTCGATCGGCCTGCCGGTCGCCGTCAACGGCCTCGTGGAGCGCGCGGAGCGCCTGGTGATCTCCCTGGTCGCGGCCGGATTGGCGGGCTTTCACAAGTTCGGGGTACCCGGTATCCAGTACCTGCTGCCCGTCGCGCTGTGGATCGTGGCCGTCGGCAGCCTGGTCACGCTGATCCAGCGAGTCGTCACGGTCCGTCGCGAGTCGGCCGAGGCGGAGGCCGCGGCCGCCCAGGAGAAGCAGGAGACCCAGGGGAGTGAGGCGGCGAAGTGAGCGCCCAGGAGCGGGTCACCGACGCGCTGTACGGGCTTGGCTGGGGCGTGGTCAAGAAGCTCCCCGAGCCGGTCGCCGTACGCCTTGGCAGGAGCATCGCCGACCTCGCCTGGAAACAGCGCGGCAAGGGCGTCAGACGGCTGGAGAGCAACTACGCGCGCGTGGTGCCCGACGCGACCCCTGAGCGCCTCGCCGAGCTCTCGCGCGCGGGCATGCGGTCGTACCTGCGCTACTGGATGGAGTCCTTCCGGCTCCCGGCCTGGAGCGCCGAGCGCATCCAGGGCGGCTTCGATGCCAAGGACCTGCACTACCTCACCGAGGGGCTCGCGGCCGGCAAGGGTGTGGTCCTCGCGCTGCCGCACATGGCCAACTGGGACCTCGCGGGGGCCTGGGTCACCACCAAACTCCGGACGCCCTTCACCACGGTCGCCGAGCGGCTCAAGCCGGAGACGCTGTACGACCGCTTCGTCGCCTACCGCGAGGGCCTCGGCATGGAGGTCCTGCCGCACAGCGGCGGCACCGCCTTCGGCACGCTGGCCCGGCGGCTGCGCGACGGCGGCCTGGTCTGCCTGGTCGCCGAACGGGACCTGTCCGCCTCCGGCGTCGAGGTCAAGTTCTTCGGCGAGGCCACCCGGATGCCCGCCGGTCCGGCGCTCCTCGCCCAGCAGACCGGCGCGCTGCTGCTCCCGGTGACGCTCTGGTACGACGACTCGCCGATCATGCGGGGGCGGGTCCATCCCCCGATCGACGTGCCCCGGACAGGTACGCGGGCCGAGAAGACGTCTGTCATGACACAGGCGCTGGCCGATGCCTTCGCCACGGGGATCGCCGACCATCCGGAGGACTGGCACATGCTCCAGCGCTTGTGGCTCGCTGACCTGGAACCGCGCCCGTCGGACAGCTCGGACAGTTCGGTGGGGGAGCGTCCGTGAGGATCGGAATCGTCTGCCCGTACTCCTGGGACGTGCCGGGCGGCGTCCAGTTCCACATCCGTGATCTGGCCGAGTACTTCATCCGCCTCGGCCACGAGGTGTCCGTCCTCGCCCCCGCCGACGACGACACCCCGCTGCCGCCGTACGTCGTCTCGGCCGGCCGCGCGGTGCCGGTGCCGTACAACGGCTCGGTGGCCCGGCTGAACTTCGGTTTCCTGTCGGCGGCCCGGGTGCGGCGCTGGCTGCACGACGGCGAGTTCGACGTCATCCACATCCACGAGCCGACCTCGCCGTCCCTCGGCCTGCTGACCTGCTGGGCGGCGCAGGGCCCGATCGTCGCCACCTTCCACACCTCCAACCCGCGCTCCCGGGCCATGATCGCCGCGTACTCGATCCTCCAGGCGGCCCTGGAGAAGATCAGCGCCCGGATCGCCGTGAGCGAGTACGCCCGCCGCACCCTCGTCGAGCATCTGGGCGGCGACGCGGTGGTCATCCCGAACGGCGTCGACGTCGACTTCTTCGCCAAGGCCGAGCCCAGGCACGAGTGGCAGTCAGAAGAGGCGCGAGGCTCGGTTGAGGGTGGTGGTGGGAGACGGGCGGGCGGCACGATCGGCTTCATCGGCCGGATCGACGAGCCCCGCAAGGGCCTGCCGGTGCTGATGAAGGCCCTGCCGAGGATCCTCGCCGAGCGCCCGCGGACCCGGCTGCTGGTCGCCGGGCGCGGGGACGAGGAGGAGGCGGTGGAGTCGCTGCCCGCCGAACTGCGCTCGCGTGTGGAGTTCCTCGGCATGGTCAGCGACGAGGACAAGGCCCGTTTCCTGCGCAGCGTCGACCTGTACGTCGCCCCCAACACCGGCGGCGAGAGCTTCGGGATCATCCTCGTCGAGGCCATGTCGGCCGGGGCCCCGGTACTCGCCTCCGACCTGGACGCCTTCGCTCAGGTACTGGACCAGGGTGCGGCCGGCGAGCTGTTCGCCAACGAGAACGCGGACGCGCTCGCCGAGGCGGCACTGCGGCTGCTGGCGGACCCGGAGCGACGCGAGGAGCTGCGGGCGCGTGGCAGCGCGCACGTACGGCGGTTCGACTGGTCGACGGTCGGCGCGGACATCCTGTCGGTGTACGAGACGGTGACGGCCGGGGCGGCGGCGGTCGCCGCGGCGGACGACCGGGCCCCGGGGCTGCGGGCGCGGCTCGGGCTGGCACGGGACTGACAGGGGCCCGGCCGCTGCCCAGGGGACCGACCACGGCGTCCGGGCTCTCTCTACGGCGTCAGGGGCGGCCACACCTCCCGGTCGGCCGCCGCGCTGAACGCGGGGTCGCCGCGGCCGTACCCCGGCGCGACCGTGAACGACCCCCGAGCGTTGCCCGCCGCCCGGATCAGCGCGGCACCGCGCGGCGAACGGCACACTGCCGTCGGCCACGGCGAACCGGACACGCGCCCATCCGTCGCCCCGCTCGACGCCCGCCTCCCGCGCCGTCGGACCCAGGGCCCGCCCGGCCCTCGGCAGAAGTCCCTCTGCGCTCCTGGCCGCGCGCTCGCCGACTGCCCGGCGCCGAGTCAAGGGCGCGCCCTTGGGAAGCCCGGTGTGCGCGGTTTCGGGCGGGTGGGGACGTTCCGCCGGTCACCGGTAGCCTTGCCGCCCGTGACCGCAACCCTCATCTGGATCCTCGTCGCGCTGGTCGCGATCGGCCTCTACCTGAGCTGGACCGCCGGCCGGCTCGACCGGTTGCACGCCCGGATCGACGCGGCCCGCGCCGCCCTCGACGCGCAACTGCTGCGCCGCGCCTCCGTGGCCCAGGAACTGGCGACCTCGGGAGTGCTCGACCCGGCCGCGTCGATCGTCCTGTACGAGGCCGCGCACGCCGCCCGGCAGGCCGAGGAGGAGCAACGGGAGGTCGCCGAGAGCGACTTGAGCCAGGCGCTGCGCGCCGTGTTCGCCGAGGCCCCGCAGGTCGAGGCGGTACGGGAGGCGCCCGGCGGAGAGGCGGCGGCCCGGGAACTGACCGAGGCCGTTCGCCGGGTGCCGATGGCCCGGCGCTTCCACAACGACGCCGTACGGGCTGCCCGCGCCCTGCGACGGCACCGCAAGGTGCGTTGGTTCCGGCTGGCGGGACACGCGCCGTTCCCGATGGCGTTCGAGATGGACGACGAGCCTCCGGCGGCCTTGGCGGACCGTCCGGCATAGGCCCTTGCTTGCGGGCCTCCGGCCGGAAAAGGATCCACTGCCTCTCCATTGGCCCTTGCTGTGGCCTGGTTCCCTCCCGTTTCCTCGGTGTTTGCAGAAACCCTCTTTCACCGAGTGAGGTCACCCCGTGTCCAGCACGCTTTCCGACAACCAGGCTCCCGAGACCGGCACCGCCCGCGTGAAGCGCGGCATGGCCGAGCAGCTCAAGGGCGGCGTGATCATGGACGTCGTCACGCCGGAGCAGGCGAAGATCGCCGAGGACGCGGGCGCCGTCGCCGTCATGGCCCTGGAGCGCGTCCCCGCCGACATCCGCAAGGACGGCGGCGTGGCCCGCATGTCCGACCCGGACATGATCGAGGGCATCATCGAGGCCGTGTCCATCCCGGTGATGGCCAAGTCGCGCATCGGCCACTTCGTCGAGGCCCAGGTGCTGCAGTCCCTCGGTGTGGACTACATCGACGAGTCCGAGGTCCTCACCCCGGCCGACGAGGTCAACCACTCCGACAAGTGGGCGTTCACGACCCCCTTCGTCTGCGGTGCCACCAACCTGGGCGAGGCCCTGCGCCGCATCGCCGAGGGTGCCGCGATGATCCGCTCCAAGGGCGAGGCCGGCACCGGCAACGTCGTCGAGGCCGTCCGCCACCTGCGCCAGATCAAGAACGAGATCGCCAAGCTGCGCGGCTTCGACAACAACGAGCTGTACGCCGCCGCCAAGGAGCTGCGCGCCCCGTACGAGCTCGTCAGGGAAGTCTCCGAGCTGGGCAAGCTCCCGGTGGTCCTCTTCTCCGCCGGTGGCGTCGCCACCCCGGCCGACGCCGCCCTGATGCGTCAGCTCGGCGCCGAGGGCGTCTTCGTCGGCTCCGGCATCTTCAAGTCCGGCGACCCGGCCAAGCGCGCCGCCGCCATCGTCAAGGCGACCACCTTCTACGACGACCCGAAGATCATCGCGGACGCGTCCCGCAACCTCGGCGAGGCCATGGTCGGCATCAACTGCGACACCCTGCCCGAGACCGAGCGCTATGCCAACCGCGGCTGGTAAGCCACCTTTTGGGACCGCACGTACTGAGGACCGCACCTACATGACCGACGCACCAGTCATAGGCGTCCTGGCACTCCAGGGCGACGTACGGGAGCACCTCATCGCCCTGGCCGCGGCCGACGCCGTGGCCAGGCCGGTGCGGCGCCCCGAAGAGCTCGCCGAGGTCGACGGCCTCGTCATCCCCGGCGGCGAGTCCACGACCATCTCCAAACTGGCCGTCCTCTTCGGCGTGATGGAGCCGCTACGCGCGCGCGTGCACAGCGGCATGCCCGTCTACGGCACCTGCGCCGGCATGATCATGCTGGCCGACAAGATCCTCGACCCGCGCTCGGGCCAGGAGACCGTCGGCGGCATCGACATGATCGTGCGCCGCAACGCCTTCGGACGCCAGAACGAGTCCTTCGAAGCGGCCCTCGACGTCAAGGGCATCGCGGGCGATCCTGTGGAGGGGGTCTTCATCCGCGCTCCCTGGGTGGAGTCCGTCGGCGCCGAGGCGGAGGTACTGGCCGAGCACGACGGCCACATCGTCGCGGTCCGCCAGGGCAACGCGCTGGCCACGTCGTTCCACCCGGAACTGACCGGCGACCACCGCGTGCACGCCCTGTTCGTCGACATGGTGCGCGCGAGGCGGACAGCGGAGTCCTTGTAGGATCTCTGCCGTTCGTACAGAGATGGGTTACGCGAAGGAGACAGGCAGATGTCCGGCCACTCTAAATGGGCCACGACGAAGCACAAGAAGGCCGTGATCGATGCCAAGCGCGGCAAGCTCTTCGCGAAGCTGATCAAGAACATCGAGGTCGCGGCGCGCATGGGCGGCGCTGACCCGGACGGCAACCCGACGCTGTACGACGCCATCCAGAAGGCGAAGAAGTCGTCGGTCCCGAACAAGAACATCGACTCCGCGGTCAAGCGCGGTGCCGGCCTGGAGGCCGGTGGCGCCGACTACGAGACGATCATGTACGAGGGCTACGGGCCGAACGGTGTCGCGGTGCTCATCGAGTGCCTCACCGACAACCGCAACCGCGCCGCCTCGGACGTCCGCGTCGCCATGACCCGCAACGGCGGCTCCATGGCCGACCCCGGTTCGGTGTCGTACCTCTTCAACCGCAAGGGCGTCGTCGTCGTACCCAAGGGCGAGCTGACCGAGGACGACGTCCTGGGCGCCGTGCTCGACGCGGGCGCCGAGGAGGTCAACGACCTCGGTGAGAACTTCGAGGTCATCAGCGAGGCGACCGACCTGGTAGCCGTCCGCACCGCCCTCCAGGACGCCGGGATCGACTACGACTCCGCCGAGGCCAACTTCGTCCCGACCATGCAGGTCGAGCTGGACGAGGAGGGCGCCAAGAAGATCTTCAAGCTGATCGACGCGCTCGAGGACAGCGACGACGTGCAGAACGTCTTCGCCAACTTCGACGTCAGTGACGAGATCATGGAGAAGGTCGGCGCGTAGCGCTGCCGCGAGCTGAACGGTCTCAACGGGCCGACGGGGGTGCCCCGTCGGCCCGTCGCCTTGCCGGGCGTTGCTGGCAGGCGTTGTCGGTGGTACCCGATAGCCTGCACAAACAGGCGATCGAAGGGAGGGCGCGCGGGTGCGCGTACTGGGGGTGGACCCGGGACTGACCCGATGCGGTGTCGGCGTGGTCGAAGGCGTGGCGGGGCGGCCGCTCACCATGCTCGGCGTGGGTGTCGTACGCACGCCCGTGGACGCGGACTTGGGCCATCGACTCGTCGCCATCGAAGAGGGCATAGAACAATGGCTGGATGAACACCGGCCAGAATTCGTCGCCGTGGAGCGGGTGTTCAGCCAGCACAATGTCCGCACGGTGATGGGCACCGCCCAGGCCAGCGCTGTCGCCATGCTCTGCGCCGCCCGCCGCGGCATCCCCGTCGCCCTGCACACCCCCAGCGAGGTCAAGGCCGCCGTCACCGGCAGCGGTCGCGCCGACAAGGCCCAGGTCGGCGCCATGGTCACCCGCCTGCTGCGGCTCGACGCGCCCCCGAAGCCCGCCGACGCCGCCGACGCCCTCGCGCTCGCCATCTGCCACATCTGGCGCGCCCCCGCGCAGAACCGACTCCAGCAGGCCGTCGCCCTGCACGCATCGAAAGGCCGTAGGGCATGATCGCCTTCGTCAGCGGCACGGTCGCCGCACTCGCTCCCGACGCCGCGGTGGTCGAGGTGGGCGGCGTCGGCATGGCCGTCCAGTGCACGCCGAACACGCTGTCCACGCTCCGGCTCGGCAAGCCGGCCAAGCTCGCCACCTCTCTCGTCGTACGGGAGGACTCGCTGACCCTGTACGGCTTCGCGGACGACGACGAGCGGCAGACCTTCGAGCTGCTCCAGACCGCGAGCGGTGTCGGCCCCCGCCTGGCCCAGGCCATGCTGGCGGTCCACACACCGGACGCCCTGCGCCGAGCGGTGGCCACGGGTGACGAAAAGGCGCTCATCGCGGTTCCGGGCATCGGCAAGAAGGGCGCGCAGAAGCTGTTGCTGGAGTTCAAGGACCGGCTGGGTGAGCCGATCGGTGCTCCGGCCGTCGGTGCCCCGGTCACCAGCGGCTGGCGCGACCAGTTGCACGCCGCCCTGATCGGCCTCGGCTACGCCACTCGCGAGGCCGACGAGGCGGTCGCCGCAGTGGCCCCGCAGGCCGAGGCCGCCGACGGCACACCGCAGGTGGGCCAGCTGCTGAAGGCCGCCTTGCAGACCCTGAACCGCGCCCGCTAGGAGAACGTCAGTGAACTGGGACGACACGCCCGAAGAGACCGCCTCCGAGCGGCTCGTCGACGCCGCCGCGGAGCGGCTGGTGGGCTCTGTCGCCGACGGTGAGGACCAGGCCGTCGAGGCCGCCCTGCGCCCCAAGGACCTGGACGAGTTCATCGGCCAGGAGAAGGTCCGCGAACAGCTCGACCTCGTCCTGCGCGCCGCACGCGCGCGGGGAGCCACCGCCGACCACGTGCTGCTCTCCGGCGCCCCCGGCCTCGGCAAGACCACCCTGTCGATGATCATCGCGGCCGAGATGAACGCCCCGATCCGGATCACCAGCGGCCCCGCGATCCAGCACGCCGGCGACCTTGCCGCCATCCTCTCCTCCCTCCAGGAGGGCGAGGTCTTCTTCCTCGACGAGATCCACCGTATGTCCCGGCCGGCCGAGGAGATGCTCTACATGGCGATGGAGGACTTCCGCGTCGACGTCATCGTCGGCAAGGGCCCCGGCGCCACCGCCATCCCGCTCGAACTGCCGCCCTTCACCCTCGTCGGCGCCACCACGCGCGCGGGCCTGCTGCCGCCCCCGCTGCGCGACCGCTTCGGCTTCACCGCGCACATGGAGTTCTACGAACCCGTCGAGCTGGAGCGCGTCATCCACCGCTCGGCGCACCTGCTGGACGTCGAGATCGAGGCCGACGGCGCCGCCGAGATCGCCGGCCGCTCGCGCGGCACCCCCCGTATCGCCAACCGTCTGCTGCGCCGCGTCCGCGACTACGCACAGGTCAAGGCCGACGGCCTGATCACGCGCGACATCGCCGCAGCGGCCCTCGCCGTCTACGAGGTCGACGCCCGCGGCCTCGACCGCCTCGACCGAGGCGTCCTGGAAGCCCTGCTCAAGCTGTTCGGCGGCGGCCCCGTGGGCCTGTCCACGCTGGCGGTCGCGGTGGGGGAGGAGCGTGAGACCGTCGAGGAGGTGGCCGAGCCCTTCCTCGTCCGGGAAGGGCTGCTCGCCCGTACTCCGCGCGGTCGCGTAGCCACCCCCGCCGCATGGGCGCATCTCGGCCTCACCCCGCCCCGCTCGGCGGCTGCAGGAAACGGACAACAGGACCTGTTCGGGACGTGACGACGCGGTGACAGCGCGCGCATTGGCCGGACCAGGAACCCCGGTGCCATGCTGAACGTTGTTCCATGCGCGCGGACTCGCTTAGACTCCGCCGATGCCGCCTTTGTCGGCGGTATGCACACCCCCAACCATCAGGCCGCTCACCATCGCGGTCGCGTGAAGGAAGTTCCGACCCGTGAGTCTCGTGACCCTCCTCCCGTTCATCGTGCTCATCGGGGCCATGTTCCTGATGACCCGGTCGGCGAAGAAGAAGCAGCAGCAGGCCGCCGACATGCGCAACCAGATGCAGCCCGGCAGCGGCGTCCGCACGATCGGGGGCATGTACGCGACGGTCAAGGAAGTCAACGAGGACTCGGTTCTCGTCGACGCCGGTCCGGGCGTCGAGCTGCTCTTCGCGAAGAACGCCATCGGTGCCGTTCTCTCCGACGACGAGTACAACCGCATCGTCCACGGCATCGAGCACGACCTGAAGTCCGACACCGACATCCCGGACGACGCCTCCTCCCTCACCGAGGCCGATGAGCCCGCCGACGACCCTGCCGACGCTTCCGACGACAAGTCCGTCGACCTTGGTAAGAAGGGCCCGGCCGAGGAGCCCGCCGAGGCCCCGGCCGCCGAGGCGAAGACGGACGAAGAGCCGAAGAAGACCGACGGCGAATCCGGCGCGAAGTAGTCGCACTCCGGGGCGCGCGGGCCTGCCTCCGCGCGCCCGGACCGTGCACAGCTCGCACGGGATCCCGACACCATGTGATGGCCGCCCGCCCGCAGATCCGGCGCGAGGCGGCCCGAGAGGGAGTACGAGAAGGTGGCAGCACCTAAGAGGGGCCGGAGCGCGAGTGCCCAGAGCAAGCCAGGGCGCTCGCTGGCCCTCATCCTGATCGCCATTGTGGCGCTCACCGGAGGGATGTTCCTCTCCGGGCACACCACTCCGCGTCTGGGCATCGACCTGGCCGGTGGTACGAGCATCACGCTCCGGGCGGTCCCCGAGGCCGGCCAGGAATCCGCGATCAACAAGACCAACATGGACACCGCGGTCGAGATCATGGAGCGCCGTGTCAATGGTCTGGGTGTCCAGGAGGCCGAGGTTCAGACCCAGGGCAAGGCGAACATCATCGTCAACATCCCCAAGGGCACCAACTCCAAGGAGGCCCGGGACCAGGTCGGCACCACCGCCAAGCTCTACTTCCGGCCGGTCGTCACCACCGAGGTCTCCGGCGCCGCCCCGCCGGCCAGCCCCTCGCCAAGCCCCTCCGGCAGCTCCTCGAACGGTGACAAGGCCACGGACAAGGCGACCTCCTCGGAGTCTCCCTCCAGCTCCGCCAGCCCCACCTCGCAGGGCCGTGCGGTCACCGACGCCCTGAAGGCCGACCCCACGCCGTCCACGAGCGCCTCGGGCTCCCCGAAGGCCTCCCCGTCCCCGAGCGGCAGTCCCTCCGGTGCCGCGAGCGGCAACATCGAGGCCCAGTACGCCGCTCTCGACTGCACCAGCGAGGCGGCCCGCGCCACTGCGGGCGACGGCGCCAAGCCCACCGACTCCACCGTGGCCTGCGGCCAGAACTCGCAGGGCCAGTGGCAGAAGTACATCCTGGGCCCCGCCGAGGTCGACGGCACGGACGTGGACGAGGCCCAGGCCGTCCTCGACACCACGAGGGGCGCCGGCTGGACGGTCACCATGAAGTTCACGTCCAGCGGTGCCAAGAAGTTCGGCGACATCACCGGCAAGCTGGCCCAGAGCCAGCCCCCGCAGAACCAGTTCGCCATCGTCCTGGACGGCGAGGTCGTCTCCGACCCGTCCGTCAGCCAGGCGCTGACCGGCGGCAACGCGGAGATCTCCGGCAACTTCAACCAGCAGTCCGCCGAGAGCCTGGCCAACATGCTGTCGTACGGCGCCCTGCCGCTGACCTTCAAGGAGGACAGCGTCACCACCGTCACCGCCGCCCTCGGCGGTGACCAGCTGAAGGCCGGACTGATCGCCGGCGCGATCGGTCTCGCCCTGGTCGTCCTCTACCTGCTGGCCTACTATCGCGGCCTGTCGTTCATCGCCATCGCCTCGCTGCTGGTGTCCGCGGCGCTCACGTACGTGATCATGTCGCTGCTCGGCCCGGCCATCGGCTTCGCCCTGAACCTGCCGGCCGTCTGCGGTGCCATCGTCGCGATCGGTATCACGGCGGACTCGTTCATCGTGTACTTCGAACGCGTCCGCGACGAGATCCGCGAGGGCCGCTCGCTGCGCCCCGCCGTCGAGCGGGCCTGGCCGCGCGCCCGGCGCACCATCCTGGTCTCCGACTTCGTGTCGTTCCTCGCCGCTGCGGTGCTCTTCGTCGTCACCGTCGGCAAGGTCCAGGGCTTCGCGTTCACGCTCGGCCTGACCACCCTGCTCGACGTGGTCGTCGTGTTCCTGTTCACCAAGCCGCTGCTGACGCTGATGGCCCGCCGCACGTTCTTCGCGGGCGGCCACAAGTGGTCCGGCCTCGACCCGAAGAGCCTGGGTGCCAAGCCGCCGCTGCGCCGCACCCGCCGTCCCTCCGCCCCCGTCGAGACGAAGGAGGCGTGAGAGATGTCGAAACTCGGCAACCTCGGCGCCCGACTGCACCGTGGCGAGGTCGGCTACGACTTCGTCAAGAATCGCAAGATCTGGTACGGCCTCTCGATCCTGATCACCATCACGGCCATCGTCGGCCTGGCGGTGCGCGGCCTGAACATGGGCATCGAGTTCCAGGGCGGTGCCGTCTTCACCACCCCGAAGAACACCAGCGTCTCGGTGTCCCAGGCCGAGGAGCACGCGGAAGAGGCCTCCGGCCACGACGCCATCGTCCAGAAGCTCGGCGACGGCAGCCTGCGTATCCAGGTCGCCGGCATCGACACCGGCCAGGCGGACCAGATCAAGGACAAGCTCTCCGATGACCTGAAGATCGACGGGGAGCAGATCAACGCCGACCTGGTCGGCCCCAGCTGGGGCGACCAGATCGCCAACAAGGCCTGGCAGGGCCTCGGCATCTTCCTGGTCCTGGTCGTGATCTATCTGGCGATCGCCTTCGAATGGCGCATGGCGGTCGCCGCGTTCATCGCGCTGATCCACGACATCACCATCACGGTGGGCATCTACGCCCTCGTCGGCTTCGAGGTCACGCCCGGCACGGTGATCGGTCTGCTGACCATCCTCGGTTACTCGCTGTACGACACGGTGGTCGTCTTCGACAGCCTCAAGGAGCAGACGAAGGACATCGCCAAACAGACCCGCTGGACCTACAGCGACATCGCCAACCGCTCGATCAACAGCACCCTGGTCCGCTCCGTCAACACCACCGTGGTGGCGCTGCTGCCGGTGGCGGGCCTGCTGTTCATCGGTGGCGGTGTGCTCGGCGCCGGCATGCTCAACGACATCTCGCTGTCGCTGTTCGTCGGCCTCGCGGCCGGTGCGTACTCCTCGATCTTCATCGCCACGCCGCTCGTCGCCGACCTCAAGGAGCGCGAGCCGCAGATGAAGGCCCTGAAGAAGCGCGTGCTCGCCAAGCGGGCCCAGGCCACCGCCAAGGGCGAGTCCCTGGACGCCCCGGTCACCGACGAGCCGCTCCTCGACGAGCCCGAGGACGACGACGCCGCTCCCGCGGTCGTGGGCCCGCGCAACCAGCCCGCCTCCCGCAACCGGGGCCGCGGCCGACCCTCGGGGAAGCGCCGATGACCGACGTCGAAGAGCTGCTGCTCAGCCGGATCCGTGACGTGGCCGACTACCCGGAGCCGGGCGTGATGTTCAAGGACATCACCCCGCTCCTGGCGGACCCGGCGGCGTTCACCGCACTCACCGACGCGCTGGCCGAGATCGCCGGGAACACCGGCGCCACGAAGATCGTCGGTCTGGAGGCCCGCGGCTTCATCCTGGGCGCTCCGGTCGCCGTCCGCGCGGGCGTCGGATTCATCCCCGTACGCAAGGCGGGCAAGCTCCCCGGAGCCACCCTCAGCCAGGCGTACCACCTGGAGTACGGCTCCGCCGAGATCGAGGTGCACGCCGAGGACCTGAGCGCGAGCGATCGTGTCCTGGTCGTCGACGACGTCCTCGCCACCGGCGGCACCGCCGAGGCCTCCCTCCAGCTCATCCGCCGGGCGGGTGCCGAGGTCGCGGGCCTCGCCGTCCTGATGGAGCTCGGCTTCCTCGGCGGCCGCGCCCGCCTGGAACCGGCCCTGGCCGGCGCCCCGCTGGAGGCGCTGCTCAAGGTCTGAAGACCCTCGCAGGACATGGGGCGGGCCCGGAGGAATCCGGCGCCCGCCCCTCGCGTTTCTCGGGTAGACGGCCTTCACATTGGCCTGAAGGCGATCCTGGGGAGCAGGATGGCTACCATGGGGTCTCCGGAGCCTGACCGGGGGACCCGGATCGCGCACGAGGAGC
This sequence comes from Streptomyces sp. NPDC002838, assembly GCF_040295365.1. Lineage (NCBI taxonomy): Bacteria > Bacillati > Actinomycetota > Actinomycetes > Kitasatosporales > Streptomycetaceae > Streptomyces > Streptomyces sp. NPDC002838. Next base: position 183,283 of record NZ_JBEOVF010000014.1, read on the forward strand.
CCTCTTGCCAGACGAGGCCCAGCACCTGACCGCCGCCAAGCCCGAGTCCGCCTCGGCGCCGACGGCCAAGCCCGCGACGGACGCGACCAACGCGACGAACGCGAAGAATGACTCTCGCGGGCCGGTCCAGCATGCCCAGTCCGCGCCCGTCGACAAGCCGGCCGAGCAGACGCGCCCCAAGCCTGCCCCAGCCCAGCGGCCCACGAACCCGCCCGCGGTCCGCCCGCCCGCCGGCCAGACCGCCCGCACCGGCTCCTCCAACCGCGTCCGCGCCCGCCTCGCCCGTCTCGGCGTACAGCGCTCCAACCCCTACAACCCGGTGCTGGAGCCGTGGGGGGGGGTATGAAGCAGGAACCCCCCCCAGAAAGACAAGGACACCCGGCCGCCCATAGGGAGCCCCAACCCCGGACCCGCGCGGGGGGAACCCCGCC
>NZ_JBEOVF010000015.1:0-183158 GCF_040295365.1 Streptomyces sp. NPDC002838
TACAGCGCCGATGGTACTGCAGGGGGGACCCTGTGGGAGAGTAGGACGCCGCCGAACAAATCTTGGGAAGACCCCGCACCGGGACGGTGCGGGGTCTTCTGCATTTCAGGGCTCTTTAGGCGGGGCGGCGGCGCCACCCACCATTACAGGCGGCCCGCAGCTTTCAGTGCCAGATACGCGTCTGCCAGTGCTGGAGCCAGATCGTCGGGCGTCGCATCGACGACCGTCACGCCGTGGCGGCGGAGTTGTTCCGCAGTGCGATGACGTTCGGCTTGGGCGTGGGCGGCGGCTGCGGCCTCGTAAATTGCCTCGGTGCTTCCGCGGGCCGTGGCCATGCGAGCGATGTGCGGGTCCGCTACCGATGCCAGCAGGAGGGTGTGGCGCTGGGTGAGTCGGGAGAGGACGGGCAGCAGGCCTTCTTCGACGGGGGCTGCGTCCAGGGTGGTCAGGAGGACGATCAAGGATCGGCGAGGGGCCGTCCGGAGTGCCGTCGCTGTGAGGCCACGGGCGTCCGTTTCGACGAGTTCGGGTTCCAGTGTCGCCATCGCGTTGACCAAGGACGGAAGGACGTCGCCTGCCGTGCGGCCCTGAACGAGGGCGCGTACCCGGCGGTCGTAGGCGAGCATGTCCACGCGGTCGCCGGCTCGGGATGCCAGTGCCGCCAGGAGCAAGGCGGCGTCCATGGAGGCGTCGAGGCGGGGGGCGTCGCCTACGCGGCCGGCCGAGGTACGTCCGGTGTCGAGGACCAGGAGGATGTGGCGATCGCGTTCGGGGCGCCAGGTGCGTACGGCGACCGCGGACTGGCGGGCTGTGGCGCGCCAGTCGATGGAGCGCGTGTCGTCGCCAGGGACGTACTCGCGCAGGCTGTCGAATTCCGTGCCTTCGCCGCGGGTGAGCACACTCGTGCGGCCGTCCAGTTCGCGCAGGCGGGCGAGCTTGGAAGGCAGGTGCTTGCGGCTGGTGAAGGGAGGCAGGACGCGTACCGTCCAGGGAACCTGGTGGGTGCCTTGGCGGGAGAAGAGGCCGAGAGGGCCGTAGGAGCGGATCGTGACGCGATCGGCCTGGCGGTCGCCGCGGCGGGTGGGGCGTAGGCGGGTTGTGATGCGTCGGCGTTCGCCGGCCGGGACTGTCAGGCGGTGACGGGAGGCCGCGATTTCCGTGCCGGGCTGCCAGCTGCTGGGGGGCCAGGCGTCGCGGAGGCGCGCGCGGAGGGGGCGGGGGGAGGTGTTGGTGACCGTGAGAGTGACGTCGGCGGTGTCGCCCAGGCGCACCGAGGTGTCGCCCGAGCGGGCGAGGCCGAGGCGCCGTACGGGTGCTGCCAGCGCGAAATCGCAGGCGCAGGCCACGGCCAGGGGGGCGTTGACCGCGAGGAGCCCGGTCCAGCCGGGTTCCCAGATGCCGACGGGGAGGGAGCCTAGGGCCGCGAGGAGCGCGGCGCGTCCGGTGAGCGCCATCAGCGGGGGACGGGGACGTGGGCGAGGATCGCGTTGATGACGGAGTCGGCCGTCACGCCTTCCATCTCGGCCTCCGGACGCAGCTGTACACGGTGGCGGAGGGTGGGGAGGGCGAGGGCTTTGACGTCGTCGGGGATGACGTAGTCGCGGCCCGTCAGCCAGGCCCAGGCGCGGGATGTCGCGAGGAGGGCGGTGGCGCCGCGGGGGGAGACGCCGAGGGTGAGGGACGGCGATTCGCGGGTGGCTCGGCAGATGTCCACCACGTAGGCCGTGATCTCGGGGGAGATCGCCGTCTTGGCCACCGCGGCGCGGGCGGCTTCGAGGGCGGCGGGGCCTGCTACGGGGCGTACGCCGGCGGCGTGCAGGTCGCGCGGGTTGAAGCCCTCTGCGTGGCGGGTGAGGACATTGATCTCGTCCTCACGGGAGGGGAGCGGAATCGTCAGCTTGAGGAGGAAGCGGTCCAGCTGGGCTTCGGGGAGGGGGTAGGTGCCTTCGTACTCGACCGGGTTCTGGGTTGCGGCGACCAGGAACGGCTCCGGGAGCAGGCGGGGCGTGCCGTCGACCGTGACCTGGCGTTCCTCCATGGCTTCCAGGAGGGAGGACTGGGTCTTCGGCGGGGTGCGGTTGATCTCGTCGGCCAGGAGGAGGTTGGTGAAGACCGGGCCGGGCTGGAAGGAGAACTCGGCGGTGCGCGTGTCGTAGACCAGGGAGCCCGTCACATCGCTCGGCATCAGGTCAGGGGTGAACTGGACGCGTTTGGTGTCGAGTTCGAGTGCGGATGCGAGGGCGCGGACGAGCAACGTTTTGGCGACTCCGGGGACTCCTTCCAGTAGTACGTGTCCGCGGCAGAGGAGGGCGACGACGAGGCCGGTCACGGCGGGATCCTGGCCGACCACGGCCTTGGCGATCTCGGCGCGCAGGGCCTCCAGGGCGGCTCGGGCGTTGCCCGGGTCCCCGGTCTGCCCGGCGTTGTCAGTGGTCGGGTCCATCATGGACGGCGTACCTCTCTTTCGAGGGCGTCGAGTTGATCGGCGAGAGAGATGAGGGCGGCGTCGTCGCCGGGCGGCGGGCCGTAGAGGAGGGACTGCAGGGCCTGTCCGTCTCCGTGACCCCGGAGATGGGCGGACAGGGCGGGGAGCAAGGCTTCGGGTGCGTGCGCCTGGGTGACGGGGACGCCTACGAGGGGGGCGAGGCGGGTGCGAGTGGTGGAGCGAAGAGCGGCGGCGGCGCGATCGCGGGCGTTCGCCTTGCGGTAGAGGCGGGCACGGCCTTCGACGGTTTCGGAGGCGCGGATCGCCACGGGGAGTTTTTCGGGCACGAGGGGGCCGAGTCGGCGTGCCCGCCAGAGGGCGGCGAGGGCGGCGGCGATGAAGAGCTGCAGTGTGCCCCAGAGCCAGCCCGAGGGGAGCAGGTCGAAGAAGCCGCGTTCCTCGTCGGTGTCGGCGGCCGTGGTGTCGGAGAGCGAGGGGAGGTACCAGACCAGATGGGGGCGGGAGCCGAGGAGTTGGAGGGCGAGCGAGGCGTTGCCCTGCTCGTCGAGGCGGTCGTTGTGGAGGATGTCGGGCGCGCCGAGTACGACGGTGTCACCGTCCCCGGCCGCCTCGGGTACGCGCACCAGGGTGGCCAGGCGCTCGCTGGGGTAGCACTCGTCGGCGTCGGGCCGGGTGGCGGTGTAGCGGATGCCTCCCGTGTCGGCGGTGCCCGCGCGTCGGGCGGCGGGCAGGTCGCAGTCGGGGGCGAGCGCCGAGTCGAGGCTGGTAGCGGGGTCAGCGACGACGCCGGGGGCGAGCCGTTCGACGGACCAGCTGCCGGGGGCGACGAGGACGGTGCGTCCGCCGGAACCGTTGGTCGCGGAGTGCAGTCGGTTCTGCTGGCGGTGCGTCAGCTGGTCGGGGACGGCGACGAGCAGGGTGGTGTCCGGGCCGGCGGCGGCACGGGCCTCGTTCAGGCTGGTGACCACGCGCGTGGAGACGCCGCGGTCGGCGAGGAGTTCGGCGACGGCGCGGCTGCCGGAGGGGTCGGCGGAGCGCGGGTCGAGGTTGCCGTGCCGGGCGTCGGAGCGGATCACGGCGATCGCGACAGCCGCCGCAAGGAGCAGCACCAGGGCGAGCATGACGCCTCGCGTGCGGGTCCACACCTGTCGTGCGGTGGGCGAGGCCGAGGTGGACGGGAGCGTGGCCTCGGTGGTCATTCGGCGGCTCCCCGGCGGGCGTTGTGGGCCGCGCTGTGGCTGCTGCTCGCGAGCTGCGGCTTGGTGCGCTCCAGGTCGCGGTCGAGTTCGGCGGTTCGGTGGTACGACTGCTCGGTCGCTGTCCGTCCGCCGTATGTGACGTCGTCGAAGTCCCGGGCGGCGGTGCGTAGCCGGTCCGCGTGCGAGGGCAGGGTCCGCCCCGCCTCCGCGGCCGCCTCGTCGGCGGTGCGGCCGGGGCGGGTGTCGAGGAGGGCGCGTTCTTCCAGGGAGCGGACGATGGCGCGCATGCGCTCCTGGACGGCCTGGTTCCAGTGGGCCTGGGCGGCGTGTGCCTCGGCGGCCGCGCGGTGCTCGGCGGCGCTGCGGGGGCGGTCGTCGAACAGGGTGGTGGCGGAGGTGGCCTCGCGGCGCGGAGTGCCCAGGCGCCACCACAGGGCGCCCAGGACCGCGAGGACGGCCACGATGACGACGACCAGGCCGAGCGGCCCGCCGGGTGTCGCGGCCGAGGCGGTGCTGAACAGCTTGTCGACCCAGTCCCAGAAGGCGTCCAGCGCGCGTTGGAAGAGGCCGGGTTCGTTCTCGTGGTACATGCGCTTGGTCAGCTCGCGCCGGGCCGCTTCCCGCGCGGGGTCGCGAGGGATCGTCAACGGCGGTTCGTCGCTCGAGCGGGAGAGCGACAGCAGGGAGGTGTCGCCGGCGCGCAGCACGGCCCGTACGGACCGGGCGCCGGCCCGCAGCACCGTCCGTACGGGCGATACGGCGGCGTGCGGCAGCGCCGGTACCGCTGTGAGGACTCCCCCCGCCAGGCTCACTTCGTCAGCTCCGGGGGGTGGCGCTGGTGCCGTAGTCCTGGACGCCGGCCGCGCGGGCCAGTTCGAGGTCGAGGGCTTCGCGGCGGATGCGCTGGTCGATGTAGAGGAGCACGGTGACGCCGGCCGTGATCGGGAATGTGATCATGGAGCCGATCACCGAACCGATCCCGCTGATGATGAGGAACGTCCAGCCGAGGTCGCCGGTGCCCTCCAGGAAGCCGCCGACGCCGTCGCCGCTCAGTGCCGCGGCGAGGAAGGTGAAGGGGATGACGACGATCGCGGCGATGATGTTCGCGATGATCGCCGCGAGGAGCTGGATGCCGAACACGCGCCACCAGGAGCCGCGGACGAGCTTCACGGAGCGGCTCATCGACTTCACGAGGCCCTGCTTCTCCAGCATCAGCGCGGGCGAGGCCAGGGAGAAGCGGATCATCAGCCACACGGCGACGACACCGGCGCCCAGGCCGCCCAGGACGGCGAGCGCGGCGCCTCCCGCCCCCTCGCCCGAGATGGCCACGAGGATGCCGGGCAGCGTGCCCGCGAAGACGATTCCGGCGGCGATAAGCATCAGGAGGAGGATCAGGCCCAGCAGCCTCAACACCTGCGGGCGGGCGTCGCGCCAGGCCTCGCCGGTGGTGACGGGCTTGCCGAGCACCGCGCGGCTGGTGACGCTTGTGAGCAGGGCGGTCGCAAGGACCGTGCCGATCAGGGAGATCACGAGGACGACGGCGGAGCCGAGCATGGCGTCGCCCATGGCACGGGTCAGTTCGTCGAGTGTGGCGCTCGGGTCGTTGAGGGCCTCGGCGTCGGCGGTGTCGTTGAGGACGAAGCCCTGGAGCAGGATGACGACGATCTCGGTGACGACCGCGACGGTCAGCGAGATGCCCAGGACCGTGCGCCAGTAGCTGCGCATGGTGGAAACCGCGCCGTCGAGGATCTCGCCCACGCCGAGGGGGCGGAGCGGGATCACGCCGGGCTTGGCCGCGGGCGGGGGGCCGCCCCAGCCGCCGTAACCGCCGGGAGGGCCGTAGCCGCCGCCCCAGCCTCCGCTGCTCCCGCCGGGAGGCCCGTAGCCCCCGTATCCGCCGGGGCCGGCGGGGGGCGGGGTGCCCCAGCCCGGGCCGGGCGGTGGGGGTGGTGGGGTCTGGCCGGGGGCCGCGGGGCCGGTGGGCGCGGACCACTGGCCCGGTGGCGGCTGCTCCTTGGACCACTTCGAGCCGGTGTCCTGCGGGTCCGGTCCCGGTTGCTCCGTGGGGTTCGCGGTGCCCGGCCGGTCGGCGGGCTCGGCGGGGTCCGACGCGCCGGGGTCGTGCCCGTCGGACGGGGCGGATCCGGGCGAGGCCCAGCCCGGAGTGTCGTTCATCGTCGCTCCTTCACGGTGCCCGTCCGCGGTCGCGGCGGCAGGTTGGCAGCCATCGTGCCATGGTGCGGTCGTCGACGGACCAGCCGCGGTATGGGCTGGACACCTTCAATTGTCCGCCGGATAAGGGGCAGACTGACCGCATGGCTGATCAGTACGCGCACAGCGACGAGGACAACCGGCCGACCGAGATACCGGCGATCCGTTGGGATGAGCCACCCGAAGGCCCCGTACTGGTGCTTCTCGACCAGACGAGGCTGCCGGCCGAGGAGGTCGAGCTGGTCTGTACGGATGCGCCCGCGCTGGTGGAGGCGATCCGTTCGCTCGCCGTGCGGGGGGCGCCGCTGCTCGGCATCGCCGGGGCGTACGGCGTCGCGCTCGCCGCCGCGCGGGGCTTCGACGTGGACGACGCCGCGACCGCGCTGGCGGGTGCGCGTCCCACCGCGGTGAACCTGGCCGTCGGTGTGCGCAGGGCGCAGTCCGCGTACCGCGCGGAGCTCGGCAAGGGCGGTGATGCCCAGCAGGCCGCCGAGGCGGCGTTGGCCGCGGCGCGCAGGCTGCACCGGGAGGATGCCGAGGCCAGCGCCCGGATGGCCGAGCGTGGGCTGGCGTTGCTGGACGAGCTGCTGCCCGGCGGCGGGCACCGGATCCTCACTCACTGCAACACCGGGTCGCTGGTGTCGGGCGGGGAGGGGACGGCGTTCGCGGTGGCGCTCGCGGCGCACCGGGCGGGGCGGCTCAGGCGCCTGTGGGTGGACGAAACGCGTCCGTTGCTGCAAGGTGCTCGCCTGACGGCGTACGAGGCGGCTCGCAGCGGTATGGCGTACACCTTGCTGACCGACAACGCGGCGGGCTCGCTGTTCGCGGCCGGGGAGGTGGATGCGGTGCTGATCGGGGCGGACCGCATCGCGGCCGACGGTTCGGTGGCGAACAAGGTGGGGAGCTATCCGCTCGCGGTACTTGCGCGGTATCACCATGTGCCGTTCATCGTGGTGGCGCCGGTGACGACGGTGGATCCGGACACGCCGGACGGGGCGTCCATCGAGGTCGAGCAGCGCCCCGGTCATGAAGTGACCGAGATCACAGCACCCCAGGTGCCGACGGTGGGGGCGGAAGCGGGAGGCGGAATTCCGGTGGCACCCCTGGGGACCCAGGCGTACAACCCGGCGTTCGACGTGACGCCGCCCGAGTTGGTGACGGCGATCGTCACCGAGGAGGGCGCCGTATCGCCCGTGACGGCCGAGGCGCTCGCCGAGCTGTGTGACAGGTCACGCCAGGTAACGATTTAGTTAATGGGATGATGGCATTCATGAAGGGACGAGTCCTTGTCGTCGACGACGACACCGCACTGGCCGAGATGCTCGGCATTGTGCTGCGTGGTGAAGGTTTTGAGCCGTCTTTCGTAGCCGACGGCGACAAGGCGCTGGCCGCATTCCGTGAGACCAAGCCCGATCTGGTGCTGCTCGATCTCATGCTGCCCGGACGGGACGGCATCGAGGTGTGCCGTCTGATCAGGGCGGAGTCGGGCGTGCCGATCGTGATGCTCACGGCCAAGAGCGACACCGTCGATGTCGTCGTGGGCCTGGAGTCGGGCGCCGACGACTACATCGTGAAGCCGTTCAAGCCCAAGGAGCTGGTCGCGCGGATCCGGGCGCGGCTCAGGAGGTCTGAGGAGCCGGCGCCCGAGCAGCTCGCCATCGGTGACCTGGTCATCGACGTGGCCGGTCACTCCGTGAAGCGGGACGGGCAGTCGATCGCGCTGACGCCGCTGGAGTTCGATCTGCTGGTGGCGCTCGCGCGCAAGCCGTGGCAGGTGTTCACGCGTGAGGTGCTGCTCGAGCAGGTGTGGGGCTACCGGCACGCCGCGGACACCCGTCTGGTGAACGTGCATGTGCAGCGGCTGCGGTCGAAGGTCGAGAAGGATCCGGAGCGGCCGGAGATCGTGGTGACCGTTCGTGGCGTCGGTTACAAGGCGGGGCCGAGCTGACGTGTCCGGGGACAGTGCCGCTTCGGTCCCCGGCCGGTCCGGGGACCGTGCTGGGCGGCCTGTCGGCCGGCAGACGGCGGGCTCCCGCTGGGGACAGGTCCTCCTGGAGGGCGGGCTGCTGCAGGGCGGGGTACAGGGCAGTCCGGTCCTGCGCTTGTTCATGCGCTGGGTGCGGCGGCCGCTGCTGCCCGTCATGCGGCTGTGGCGGCGCAACATCCAGCTCAAGGTCGTCGTCACGACGCTGCTGATGTCCCTGGGCGTCGTCCTGCTGCTGGGCTTCGTGGTCATCGGGCAGGTGCGCAACGGCCTGCTGGACGCCAAGGTGAAGGCCTCGCAGAGCCAGGCCACCGGCGGGTTCGCGGTGGCCAAGCAGAAGGCCGACGAGGCGGAGGCCGGGACCGGCGACGACGGCACCTCGGCGGACGGCCACCCGGAGCAGAACGTCATTCAGTGGATGAGCGACCTCGCGTCCTCTCTCTCCAGCGGCGGCCAGGGCGCCTTCGACGTGGTGACCCTCCCCGCGGACGACGACAGCGGCAGCGGGCGTGGGCCACGGGCCTCCGGCGACGTGAACCCGACGGCGAGCGTGCCCGAGGATCTGCGCGAGCAGATCGACAAAAACACGACGGCGGCCCAGAGCTACACCCGCATCATCTACAAGCCCACCGCCGGCAAGGAGTCCCAGCCGGCCCTGGTCATCGGCAAGCAGGTCAACGACCCGAACGGCGACCCGTACCAGCTGTACTACCTCTTCCCGCTCACCCAGGAGGAGAAGTCGCTGAGCCTGGTCAAGGGGACGCTGGCGACGGCCGGGCTCTTCGTCGTCGTACTCCTCGGGGCCATCGCCTGGCTCGTGGTGCGCCAGGTCGTCACCCCGGTGCGGATGGCGGCCGGGATTGCCGAGCGGCTGTCCGCCGGGCGACTGCAGGAACGCATGAAGGTCACCGGCGAGGACGACATCGCGCGCCTCGGCGAGGCCTTCAACAAAATGGCGCAGAACCTTCAGCTGAAGATCCAGCAGCTGGAGGACCTGTCGCGGATGCAGCGGCGGTTCGTGTCGGACGTGTCGCACGAGCTGCGGACGCCGTTGACGACCGTACGGATGGCCGCGGACGTCATCCACGAGGCGCGCGAGGACTTCGATCCCGTGACCGCGCGGTCGGCGGAACTGCTCGCCGACCAGCTGGACCGGTTCGAGTCGCTGCTCGCGGACCTGCTGGAGATCAGCCGCTTCGACGCGGGAGCGGCGGCGCTGGAGGCCGAGCCGATCGACCTCAGGGAGGTCGTGCGGCGGGTCGTCAGCGGGGCCGAGCCGCTTGCCGAGCGCAAGGGCACGAAGGTCCGGATCGTGGGCGACCAGCAGCCCATCGTCGCCGAGGCCGACGCCCGGCGCGTGGAGCGGGTGCTGCGCAACCTCGTCGTCAACGCCGTGGAGCACGGCGAGGGCAAGGACGTCGTCGTCAAGCTCGCCGCGGCGGGCGGGGCGGTCGCGGTCGCGGTGCGCGACTACGGCGTCGGGCTCAAGCCCGGCGAGGCGACCCGCGTCTTCAGCCGCTTCTGGCGGGCCGACCCGGCACGCGCGCGTACCACCGGTGGTACGGGACTGGGGTTGTCGATCGCTCTGGAGGACGCGCGTTTGCACGGGGGCTGGCTGCAGGCGTGGGGTGAGCCGGGCGGCGGCTCGCAGTTCCGGCTGACGTTGCCGCGGACCGCGGACGAGCCGTTGCGGGGCTCCCCGATACCGCTGGAGCCCAAGGACTCGCGGCGTAACCGTGGACTTAATGACGCCGGTCTGCCGCGCGGGGGCGGGGAAAAGGTGGCCACCGTGCCGGCCCAGCCAACGGGTGAGCCGGTGCGGTCGCGGGATCCGATCGGGCCGCGGTCGGCCGCCGCAGTGCCCACGGCCGACCCGACGGCGCTGCCGGGCAACGGCGCGCGCGTGGTGCCCCGGTCCGCGTCGGGCCCGCGCCGGCCGGACGACACGCCATCGACCGGGGACGGGCCACAGAGCGAGGCCGCGAGCCGTCCGGAGGCCGGGTCGGAGGAGTCGTACGAGCAAGGGGAGGCATTCCGTGGGCGCTGACCGCGAGGGGGGCACCCGGCGCAGGCCGGGGCGCGCGGCGGCGTACGTCGCCTGTGCCGCCGTACTGCTGGCGGGGTGCGCCTCGATGCCCGACAGCGGGGACCTGCGGGGTGTCGAGGCCACGTCGCGCCAGGACACGCAGGTGCGGGTCTTCGCCATGCCGCCCCCGGAGAAGGCGTCCACCACGGAGATCGTGCAGGGTTTCCTGGAGGCGCTGACCAGTGACGATCCGAACTACGAGACGGCTCGCAAGTACCTGACCGCCGATGCCGCGCGGAAGTGGCAACCGGAGCTGTCCACCACCGTGCTGGCGAACGGGCCGAGTTCCGCGCCCGAGCGTTCGGGGGACCGGGAGAACCCCGACGAGGTCTCGTACGAGCTGACGGGCACCAAGGTCGCCACTGTGGACGCGCGGCAGTCATACGCGCCCGCCGATGGGGAGTACGCGCAGTCGGTGCACCTCGTGCGGGACCAGAAGACCGAGCAGTGGCGCATCGACGGGCTGCCGCAGGGTGTCGTCATGGGCAAGTCGGACTTCGAGCGCAACTACACCTCCGTCAACAAGTACTACTTCGCCTTGAGCAAGACGGGGGGCACGACATCGGAGACCGTGGCCGTCGCCGATCCCGTGTACGTGCGCGAGCGCGTGGACCCCATGACTCACATGGTGCGTTCCCTGCTGAACGGGCCCACGACCTGGCTCGGGCAGGTCGTCAGGTCGAGCTTTCCCACCGGGACGGAGCTGAAGATGAAGAAGGGCGTCAGCTCGCTGACGCCCGACGACCAGAACAAGCTGACCGTGCCCCTGAACGACAAGGCCGCCCGGGTCGGTTCGGACAGGTGCGACGAGATGGCGGCCCAGCTCCTGTTCACCCTGCGCAACCTCACACCCGCGGTGGACGAGGTCGAGCTGCAGGCGGACGGCAAACAGCTGTGCGGGCTCAAGGCCGACGCCCTCGCCGCGCGCGGATCCGTGCAGCAGCCCGAGTACCTGTACTTCGTCGACGGCAAGCACCGGCTCGTGCGGGTACCGGCCGACGGCGACAGCACGCAGCCCGATCCGGTGCCGGGGGCGCTGGGCGAGGGCGACAAGCAGCTGCGCTCGGTGGCGGTCTCGCGCGACGAGCGCGCCGCGGCCGGGGTCGGGGCCGACGGCAAGGCGCTGTACGTCGGGTCGCTGGTGTCTGGCGGTTCACTCGGCGATCCCGTCCTGCTCAGCCAGGGTGCGACGGAGCAGGACCGGCTGACGGCACCGAGCTGGGACGCGCGGGGCGACCTGTGGGTGGCCGACCGCGATCCGCGCAATCCGCGGCTGCTGTTGCTGGAGGAGGGCGCTGGTGAGCCGCTGGAGGTCAAGACGCCGAGGCTGGACGGGCGTATCAAGGACGTGCGTGTGGCCGCCGACGGAGTGCGGATCGCGCTCGTCGTGGAGAAGGCTGGCGAGCAGTCCCTGTTCATGGGGCGGATCGAGCGGGACGAGAAGTCCCAGGACCCGCCGTCGGTCCAGGAGCTGCGATCCGCGACGCCGGAGTTGGAAGAGGTCACGGCCATGTCGTGGGCCGGCGACAGCCGGCTCGTGGTGGTCGGGCGGGAGCACGGCGGCGTGCAGCAGCTGCGCTACGTCCAGGTCGACGGCTCCACGCCGGAGGGGCCCGCGCCCGCGGCGCTGACGGGCGTGAAGGAGATCGCCGCGTCCGAGGACGACCAGCTGCCGTTGGTCGCGTACTCGGAGGACGGGATCGTACGGCTGCCGCCCGGGGCGCAGTGGCAGAAGGTGGACCCGGATGGGACGGCGCCGGTTTATCCGGGGTGAGTCGCTCAGGAGGCTGAGGAAAACGGCCGTCTGCTGCCGGGGGAAGCCCGGGCGGAGGCGGCCGTTGCCATGCGAGGGCCGGGATTTCCCGCTGGTGAGGGCCCTCTGCGCCGTGGTTCGGAGTTATCCACAGGGCGTTTTCCACAGGGGTGGCCGGGTCGCGTCGGGGTTGGCAGAGTGGTGCACATGCGGGGGTGGTGGCGGGACCTCACCGACTTGGTGCTGCCGGCCGAGTGCGGAGGCTGCGGGAGGCCTCGTGCGGTGCTCTGCCCGGAGTGCCGTGCGGTCCTGAGCGGGGCCGTACCGCGCCGGGTGCGACCGGTGCCGGAGCCGCCGGGGCTGCCGGTCGTGCACGCGGCGGCTCGGTACGCGGACGAGGTGCGGGCAGCGCTGCTGGCCCACAAGGAACGGGGCGCACTGGCACTGTCGGCACCGCTCGGCACGGCTCTGGCGGGGGCTGTGCGCGCGGGGCTCCGGGAGGCTTGGGCGCCCCGAGGGAGGCGTGAAGGGGCTCGGGAGCACGCCGGCGGCGCCGTGCGGGCAGAGCACCCGGCGAGGGCCGAAGCGGCTCGGGTACGGGCCGACAGGGCCATGGGGGCGGAGCAGCGAGCGGGGCTTCGTGGCCCGCGAGTGACGGACGACGCGGCCGTGCTGCTCGTTCCTGTGCCGTCCTCGCGCGGGGCCGTACGGGCTCGGGGGCATGATCCGGCGCGGCGGATCGCGCTCGCGGCGGCCGGTGAGCTGCGGCGGGCCGGGCTGTCGGCGCGTGTGGTCGCCGTGCTGCGGCAGCGGCGGGCGGTGGCCGACCAGTCGGGGCTCGACTCCCGGCAGCGGCTGGCGAATCTGGCGGGTGCGCTGGTGGTGGCGCCCGGCGGGGGTCGGCTGCTCTCCGGCGGGCGGGTCGTGCTCGTCGACGACCTGATGACGACGGGTGCGTCCCTGACGGAGGCGGCGCGTGCGGTACGGGCGGCGATGGCGGGGGAGGCGGTCGCGTACAGCGAGAGGGCGACAACGGCGGTGTACGGGGCACCAACTCGGGAATGCAGAGGAGAACGGATGACTGGAGTGACGGAGGAGGAGACCGGTCGGTCGCCCGTCCCCGCGGGACCGGCGGACGCCGACGGTGCCCGTGACCTGATCTGCGCGGCCGTGGTCGCGGCTTCGCCGGATTCTTTCGAAATGAACCGGAACTGACTGCGAACACGCATCGTTGCAGGTAATGAGAGGGCCAATTCACCTGAACGGAGGTACGCCGCGTTAGAGGGTGACGACATCCGTCCGGGCGAGATATGTTCGGTTGTGAGAGAAAGGCGCAGGCCAGCCCTCTCGTATCCGAATGCGGTGCTGCGGGATTCTCACATCACCCGCACCGGTGGAGTGGAGATCTCGCCCGCGGGGGAGGAGGTGGAAGTCACCGAGTCCGAGGTTCCGGGGTTCACCGGAGCCTGGTGCAAAAGGGAGATGCTCCGCAGCGAGGCGGAGCGATCCGGGAACGGAGTTCTGCGTGGACATCGTCGTCAAGGGCCGCAAGACCGAGGTGCCCGAGCGGTTCCGCAAGCACGTGGCCGAGAAGCTGAAGCTGGAGAAGATCCAGAAGCTCGATGGCAAGGTGATCAGCCTCGACGTCGAGGTGTCCAAGGAGCCCAACCCCCGACAGGCCGACCGCAGTGACCGAGTGGAGATCACGCTCCGCTCCCGCGGTCCGGTGATCCGGGCGGAGGCGGCAGCCAGCGACCCGTACGCGGCACTCGACCTGGCGGCGGAAAAGCTGGAAGCCCGGCTGCGCAGGCAGCACGACAAGCGCTTCTCACGCCGAGGCGCACGACGGCTCACGGCAGCCGAGGTCCCCGACCACGTTCCGGACGCGGCGACGCTCAACGGAAACGGCCACGCCGTCCGGGAGGAAGAGCCGGACGCAGTGCCCACCAAGAAGATCGGCTCGCTGGAGGTCAAGGGGGAAGGTCCCCTCGTCGTCCGTGAGAAGACCCACGTCGCCTCCCCGATGACCCTCGACCAGGCTCTATACGAGATGGAGCTGGTCGGGCACGACTTCTACCTGTTCATCGACTCCGAGACCAAGGAGCCGAGTGTTGTCTACCGGCGACACGCCTACGACTACGGCGTCATCCACCTCAGCACGGATCCGATGGTCGCCCAGGCGCAACCCCCTGCGGCGGGTGGCACGCTGGGCGGCTGATCGCCCGGCCAACAGCTGAGCCGGTGCCCCTGGTGCGCGTGTGCGCCCCCAGGGGCACCGGTGTGCGACCACTTCGCGCCCCGCCCGTCACCGCAGTGTCGTCCGGGCATGAAATCATGGCCGCACCGGCCCAACCGCTGGGCCGTTGCCTTGGGTTGGCGATGGCACAGGACCACAGGCCACAGCCTTCAGGGGGAGGAACGATGGCGGACAGCTTCGGACCGATGCAGGACGAGGACGCCGGCGACGGTGCCGTCGGCATGGGCCCGGACGCGGGCTCTCCACGCAAGGAGCCGATCCGTGTCCTGGTCGTGGACGACCATGCCCTGTTCCGCCGTGGCCTGGAGATCGTGCTCGCGGCCGAGGAGGACATCCAGGTCATCGGGGAGGCGGGCGACGGCGCGGAGGCCGTGGACAAGGCCGCCGACCTGTTGCCGGACATCGTTCTGATGGACGTACGGATGCCCAAGCGAGGCGGCATCGAGGCATGCACCTCCATCAAGGAGGTCGCCCCCAGCGCCAAGATCATCATGCTGACGATCAGCGACGAGGAGGCCGACCTCTACGACGCGATCAAGGCGGGCGCGACCGGTTATCTCCTGAAGGAGATCTCGACGGACGAAGTGGCCACCGCCATTCGCGCGGTGGCCGACGGGCAATCGCAGATCAGTCCTTCCATGGCGTCGAAACTGCTCACCGAGTTCAAATCGATGATCCAGCGGACCGACGAGCGCCGTCTGGTGCCGGCGCCGCGGCTCACGGACCGTGAGCTGGAAGTGCTCAAGCTCGTCGCCACCGGGATGAACAACCGGGACATCGCCAAGGAATTGTTCATCTCCGAGAACACCGTGAAGAACCACGTGCGCAACATCCTGGAGAAGCTGCAGCTGCACTCCAGGATGGAGGCCGTGGTCTACGCGATGCGGGAGAAGATCCTCGAGATCCGGTAGAGCCGGATCCGGATCCGGCAAGGATCAGGTGAGGGCGCGGGCGAGCTCCGTCGTGAGGGGCTCGCGCAGATCCGGTGCGTCCACCCGTTCCACGCGTACGTCCGTGCAGTCCACCCAGCTCGCCGCCTCGACCAGCGCCTGGGCCACCGCCGGGACCGCCTTCGGGCCGTCCAGGGTGACCTGCTTGGCGACCAGGGTGCGGCCCTCGCGGGCCGGGTCCACGCGGCCGACGAGGTGGCCGCCGGCTAGCACGGGCATCGCGAAGTAGCCGTACACCCGCTTCTGCTTGGGGACGTAGGCCTCCAGGCGGTGGGTGAAGCCGAAGATCCGCTCCGTGCGCGCGCGTTCCCAGATGAGGGAGTCGAAGGGGGACAGCAGCGTGGTGCGGTGGCGGCCGCGCGGGGGCGTCTCCAGGGCGGCCGGGTCGGCCCAGGCAGGCTTGCCCCAGCCCTCGACCGTGACCGGGACCAGGCCCGAGTCGGCGATCACCGCCTCGACCTGTTCGCCCTTGAGACGGTGGTAGTCGGCGATGTCCGCGCGGGTTCCGACGCCCAGGGACTGGCCGGCGAGGCGGACCAGGCGACGCAGGCACTCGGTGTCGTCCAGGTCGTCGTGCAGCAGCGCTTCCGGGACGGCGCGTTCGGCCAGGTCGTACACGCGCTTCCAGCCGCGGCGCTCGACGCAGACCACCTCGCCGTACATGAGGGCGCGCTCGACGGCCACCTTCGAGCCCGACCAGTCCCACCACTCGCTGGTCCTCTTCGCGCCGCCCAAGTCCGTGGCCGTGAGGGGGCCTTCCGCGCGGAGCTGCTTGATGACCTGGTCGTAGGCGCCGTCGGGGAGTTCGTGGTTCCAGTGCGGGCGGTTGCGGTAGGCGCGGCGGCGGAAGGCGAAGTGAGGCCACTCCTCGATGGGGAGTATGCAGGCGGCGTGGGACCAGTACTCGAAGGCGTGCGTGTCCCTCCAGTACGCGTTCTCGATCGTCTTGCGGCCCACGGCTCCCAGGCGGGCGTACGGGATGAGCTCGTGGGAGCGGGCGAGTACCGAGATCGTGTCGAGTTGGACCGCGCCCAGGTGGCGAAGGAGGCCGCGGACGCCTGCTTTGCGGTGGGGGGTGCCGAGGAAACCCTGGGCGCGAAGGGCGATGCGGCGGGCCTCGTCTGCGGAGAGTTCGGTGAGGGGGCGCGAGGTCGTCATGGGTCCGCACGATAGGGGGTGGGTCTGACAATGGGGACTGAGCTGGGGATTCGCCGAGGGGTGCGCGCTGCGGAGGTCAGGAGCGGGCCGGCAGATAGGGCGCCGTCGACGGCAGGCCGAGGTCCGAGGGCAGGAGCGAACCCATCCAGCAGTCCCGGCGTACGCCCTGGTGGATGAGCGCGGAGCGCAGGACGCCCTCGAGGGTGAAGCCGGCGCGTTCCGCCACCGCGCGGGAGGGCTTGTTGCCGATTTCGGCGCGCCATTCCACTCGGTCCACCGGCAGGTGGGTGAAGGCCCAGTGGGAGGTGGCGCGGGCGGCCTCGGTGATGTAGCCGTTGCCGCGGTGGTCCTTGGCGCACCAAAAGCCCATCTCGACCGTGCCCGGAGAGCGCAGGCCCAGGCTGAGCATGCCCGCCAGGTCCTCCCCTTCGGGGAGGAAGATGCCCCAGGTGAGCATGGAACCGTTCGCCCAGCCGTCGGGGACCAGTTGTTCCGTGAAGCTCTGGGCGTGTTCGAGGAGGTAGGGCGAGGGGATCGAGGTCCAGCGCTGGATGTCGGGGTCCTGGGCGGCCGCGTACACGGCGTCGGTGTCCTGCGGGCCGACCGTGCGCAGCAGCAGGCGGTCGGTGGTGAGCGTGACGGGGTCCATCGGCCGATTCTGCTCGGAGGTTCGGCGAAGACGCCATCTTTTCGCTCTGCGTGAGCGGGTGATCACAATTCGCGCAATTCGTCGGCGCCACGCGGCACCATCCGCGGGCCCCGGACGTTGTCCCCATTGAAGAGATGTGAAGCAGTGGACGGTCGCCGCCCCGGCAGGCCTCCCGGCGTGGCGGGGTCCTCGCATACGATGGCCGTTGCTCAGTAAGTCAAATGGAAACCGACCGTCCCAGGCCCGACCGGCAAGGAGACCAACCCCCGTGTCCGTCCTCTCCAAGATCATGCGTGCAGGCGAAGGCAAGATCCTGCGCAAGCTGCACCGCATCGCGGACCAGGTCAACTCCATCGAAGAGGACTTCGTCGACCTCTCCGACGCCGAGCTGCGGGCCCTCACCGATGAGTACAAGCAGCGGTACGCAGACGGTGAGAGCCTGGACGACCTGCTTCCCGAGGCATTCGCCACCGTGCGTGAGGCCGCCAAGCGCGTCCTCGGCCAGCGGCACTACGACGTCCAGATGATGGGCGGCGCCGCCCTGCACCGCGGTTATGTGGCCGAGATGAAGACCGGTGAGGGCAAGACACTCGTCGGCACCCTGCCCGCGTATCTGAACGCCCTCTCCGGAGATGGCGTCCACATCATCACGGTCAACGATTATCTGGCCGAGCGCGACTCCGAGATGATGGGCCGCATCCACAGGTTCCTGGGCCTGAA
This sequence comes from Streptomyces sp. NPDC002838, assembly GCF_040295365.1. Taxonomy (NCBI): domain Bacteria; kingdom Bacillati; phylum Actinomycetota; class Actinomycetes; order Kitasatosporales; family Streptomycetaceae; genus Streptomyces; species Streptomyces sp. NPDC002838. The sequence continues at coordinate 17,414 of NZ_JBEOVF010000015.1, forward strand.
CGTCGGCTGCATCCTCGCCAACATGACGCCGGCCCAGCGCCGTGAGCAGTACGCGTGCGACATCACGTACGGCACGAACAACGAGTTCGGCTTCGACTACCTGCGCGACAACATGGCGTGGTCCAAGGACGAACTCGTCCAGCGCGGCCACAACTTCGCCATCGTCGACGAGGTCGACTCCATCCTCATCGACGAGGCCCGTACGCCGCTGATCATCTCCGGCCCGGCCGACCAGGCCACCAAGTGGTACGGCGACTTCGCCAAGCTGGTCACGCGCCTCAAGCGCGGCGAGGCGGGCAACCCCCTCAAGGGCATCGAGGAGACCGGCGACTACGACGTCGACGAGAAGAAGCGCACGGTCGCCATCCACGAGGCCGGTGTCGGCAAGGTCGAGGACTGGCTGGGCATCGACAACCTCTACGAGTCGGTGAACACGCCGCTGGTGGGCTACCTGAACAACGCCATCAAGGCCAAGGAGCTCTTCAAGAAGGACAAGGACTACGTCGTCATCGACGGCGAGGTCATGATCGTCGATGAGCACACCGGCCGTATCCTCGCCGGCCGCCGCTACAACGAGGGCATGCACCAGGCGATCGAGGCGAAGGAAGGGGTGGACATCAAGGACGAGAACCAGACCCTCGCCACGATCACCCTGCAGAACTTCTTCCGCCTCTACGACAAGCTCTCCGGCATGACCGGTACGGCGATGACCGAGGCCGCCGAGTTCCACCAGATCTACAAGCTCGGCGTGGTCCCGATCCCGACCAACCGGCCGATGGTCCGCAAGGACCAGTCGGACCTGATCTACCGCACCGAGGTCGCGAAGTTCGAGGCGGTCGTCGACGACATCGCCGAGAAGCACGAGAAGGGCCAGCCGATCCTCGTCGGTACGACGTCGGTCGAGAAGTCCGAGTACCTGTCGCAGCAGCTGAGCAAGCGCGGTATCCAGCACGAGGTGCTGAACGCCAAGCAGCACGACCGTGAGGCGACGATCGTCGCCCAGGCCGGCCGCAAGGGAGCCGTGACCGTCGCCACGAACATGGCCGGCCGTGGTACGGACATCAAGCTCGGCGGCAACCCCGACGACCTCGCCGAGGCGGAGCTGCGCCAGCGCGGCCTCGACCCCGACGAGCACATCGAGGAGTGGGCCGCCGCGCTGCCCGCCGCCCTGGAGAAGGCCGAGAAGGCCGTGCAGGCCGAGTTCGAAGAGGTCAAGGATCTCGGGGGGCTCTACGTCCTCGGTACCGAGCGGCACGAGTCGCGGCGTATCGACAACCAGCTGCGCGGTCGCTCCGGCCGTCAGGGCGACCCCGGCGAGTCCCGCTTCTACCTCTCGCTCGGCGACGACCTGATGCGCCTGTTCAAGGCCCAGATGGTCGAGCGCGTGATGTCGATGGCGAACGTCCCGGACGACGTGCCGATCGAGAACAAGATGGTCACGCGCGCGATCGCGTCCGCCCAGTCGCAGGTCGAGCAGCAGAACTTCGAGACCCGTAAGAACGTCCTGAAGTACGACGAGGTCCTCAACCGCCAGCGCGAGGTCATCTACGGCGAGCGGCGCCGCGTCCTGGAGGGCGAGGACCTGCACGAGCAGGTCCAGCACTTCATGGACGACACGATCGACGCGTACGTCGGCGCGGAGACCGCCGAGGGCTTCCCGGAGGACTGGGACCTGGACCGGCTGTGGGGCGCGTTCAAGCAGCTCTACCCGGTGAAGGTCACCGTCGAGGAGCTGGAGGAGGCGGCCGGTGACCGGGCCGGGCTGACCGCCGAGTTCATCTCCGACTCCATCAAGGACGACATCCACGAGCAGTACGAGGCGCGTGAGGCGCAGCTCGGCTCCGAGATCATGCGTGAGCTGGAGCGCCGGGTCGTGCTGTCGGTCCTGGACCGCAAGTGGCGCGAGCACCTCTACGAGATGGACTACCTCCAGGAGGGCATCGGCCTGCGCGCGATGGCGCAGAAGGACCCGCTGGTCGAGTACCAGCGCGAGGGCTTCGACATGTTCACCGCCATGATGGAGGGCATCAAGGAGGAGTCCGTCGGCTACCTGTTCAACCTGGAGGTCCAGGTCGAGCAGCAGGTCGAGGAGGTCCCGGTCGAGGACGCCAAGCCGTCGCTCGACAAGCAGGACGCGGTGCCGGCGCAGGCGGGCTCGCGTCCCGAGATCCGCGCCAAGGGGCTCGACGTCCCGCAGCGGCGTGATCTGCACTTCTCCGCGCCCACCGTGGACGGCGAGGGCGGCGTCATCGAAGGTGAGTTCGCCGAGGACGAGCCCGTGCGTTCCGAGGCGGACGGCCTCACGCGCGCGGAGCGGCGCAAGCAGGCCCGGGGCGGGCGGCGCCGCAAGAAGTGACGGTACCTGCGGCGTCGTAGCGGCTCGCAGGTCCGAGTGATGTGAAGGGCCGGATCACCCGAGGGTGATCCGGCCCTTCGGCGTTCCGCTGGGTCAGTCGTCGTACGCGCGGGGCGGGCGCGGGCCGCCCAGTTCCACCGCGGTGCAGCGCCAGCGCAGGTCCCGGCCCTGTTCCAGGCGGAAGGCCATGGCACGCAGCTGGTCGCCGGCGCCGATGCGGGCGAAGGCCTCGATGGCGCCGGGGCGGGGGAACTCGTAGCCGATGTCGCGGACGACGGGGAGGGTGCCGCGGGTGGTGCGCAGGGGGCCGCGTTCGGCGAGCCAGGCCAGTTCGTCGTAGGCGCGGCCCGCGGTGTGCCGGAGCATGCAGTGGACGGGGCGTTGGCCGCTCAGGACGGCGAGGAGGCGGTCGGCGAAGACGTCGGTGGGGCGGGGTTGGGGGAGTGGCCTGCGGGGGGTCCGGTCGGGGGCTGTGGGGGTGGCGGTGGCGACCGGGGTGGTGGTGGGAGTGGTCGTGGCTGGGGTCTTGGCTGTGGCAGTGGCCCTGGCCGGCGTCGTGGTCGTGGCTGGGGTCTTGGCTGTGGTCGTGGTCCTGGGTGTGCCGGGGGCGGTCCGTGGGCGGGTGTCGGCGGGCCTGGTGCGGGCGGACGTACCTCCGGCGCCCGGTGAGCCCGGTGGACGGCCGCCGGGGGTCGTGGTGCGGGTCGTCCCCCCGCCCGGCGTGCGGGGTGGTGTGCCGCCGGGGCGGCGGGAGTCGCGGCGGCTCGGCGGGCGGGTGCCGGTGTGGTGGTGGTTCGTCCTGGTCATGACCTTGTGCATGGTGTCCCCGCTCGATCGGCCCGGGTGATACCGGGCGGTAACTTCGTGGTTGGGGATCTTGTACGGGGTTGGGGACCGCGGTGGCAAGAAGCGGAGGGGGCGGGTCGGGGTGGCCGGAGAGTTCACCTATCCGGGTGATTGAGGGAGGTGGAAGCCCGTCGGGGCAGGGACATGCCGGGTGAATTCCGGGACGTGGGTGGACGCCTCCGGGGGTGTGGGCAGGGACTCGAAAGGGGACGCGGCGCACGTATCCTGAAGGCCCTCCGGGAGGTGCCGTAGGCCCTCCGAGAGGGACCAGAGGAGCCTCCGACCACGAAAGCGGCCAGTCATGCGCGTCTACGTCCCCCTGACCCTCCCCGGTCTCGCCGAGGCGTACAGGACGGGAGAGCTGGGAAGCGGGCCGTTCATCGCGTACGCCGTCACGCCCGCGTTGCGCGAGTGGTACCTCTCCGACGACATCGAGGAGCTGGAGTACGCGGCGCTCAACCGGGCCGCGCTGGCCTCGCTGCGGCTGTTGGCGGCGGACCCCGGCGCGGCGCGGCGCCGGGTCGTGGTCGCCGTCGATGTGCCCGACGGGGCTGCGACCGCCGATCCCGACCGGGCGCTCGATCCGGCGGCGCTCGGCCAGGTGCGGGTCGCGGGGAGCGTGGCGCTGGCCAAGGCCGCCTCCGTGCATGTCGACTCGGGCGACGCGGAGGCGGACGTGACCGCGGCGGCTGAGGCCTTGGCGGCGGCGGACGGTGGGGACGACGACGCGCAGTTCGTCGTGGACGGGGCCGAGGACCATGAGCTGCTGTGGTTCGCGACGCAGGAGATCCCGAATCTGGTGGGGCCCGGGGACTGAGCGGGAGTTGGTGGGGCTCGTGGGCTGAGCGTTCACGGTCCCTTCAGCGGTTCACGGTTCCTTCGGCGCCGCTTTGACCTGTGGGTCTCATGATTGTCAGTGGCGGCGGGTACGTTTTTGGCATGGGGAAGCAGACAGGCGCGCACATTGTGTGGGACTGGAACGGGACGCTGTTCCACGACAATGACGCGATCATCGGGGCGACGAACGCGGCCTTCGCCGAGCTGGGGCTGGAGCCGATCACGATGGAGCAGTACCGGGCGCTGTACTGCGTGCCGGTGCCGAAGTTCTACGAGCGGTTGATGGGGCGGCTGCCGACCGAGGCCGAGTGGGAGATCATGGACGAGACCTTCCATCGGTACTACGCCGAGCATCGGGTGCGGTGCGGTCTTACGGAGGGTGTGGCGGAGCTGCTCGTGGAGTGGCGGTCCGCGGGGCGCAGCCAGTCCCTGCTCAGCATGTACGTCCATGACGAACTCGTCCCGTTGGTGCGGGGATTCGGGATCGAGCCGCACTTCCTCCGTGTCGACGGGCGGGTCGGGCCGTCCGGGGGGAGCAAGGCCGAGCACATGGTGCGGCATCTTGGTGCGCTCGCGGTGGTGGATCCGGCTCGTACGGTGGTGATCGGGGACGCCGCGGATGATGCGGTGGCGGCGCTGCATGTGGGGGCGCGGGCTGTGCTGTACACCGGGGGGTCGCACGGCCGGGCCAGTCTGGAGGAGGTCGGGGTGCCTGTGGTGGATTCGCTGGCGGAGGCGGTTGTGGAGGCGGAGCGGTTGGCGGCGTGAGTTCTTTGGGCAGGGGCTGTGTCAGTGGCGGGACTGGACGGGGGTCGGCGGGGTTGCCTGGGGCTTACGAACGGTGCGTGGCGTCACACCGCCGGGGCCTTCGCGCGCAGCACGGTCAGGAACTCGCGCATCCAGCGGGAGTGGTCCGGCCAGGCGCGGGCGGAGACCAGGGTGCCGTCCACCACCGTCTCGGCGTCCTGGAAGGTGGCGCCGGCGGCCTGCATGTCCAGCTCCAGGGCGGGGTACGCCGTGACGCGGCGGCCGCGGAGGCTGTCGATCGCTGCGGTGAGGAGGGGGCCGTGGCAGATCTGGGCGACGGGTTTGTCGGCGTCGAAGAAGGACTTCAGGATCTTGCGGAGTTCGGGGTCGTTGCGGAGGTATTCGGGGGCGCGGCCGCCGGGGATGACGAGGGCGGCGTACTGGCCGGGGTCGACATCGGCGAAGGCCAGGTCTGCGGGCCAGGTGTAGCCGGGCTTTTCGGTGTAGGTGTCGAAGCCGGGTTCGAAGTCGTGGACGACGAAACGGAGGGTTTTGCGGGTGGGGGCCGCGATGTGGACTTCGTAGCCCTCTTCGCGGAGGCGCTGGTAGGGGTACAGGACCTCCAGTGACTCTGCTGCGTCGCCGGTGACGATGAGGATTTTCGCTGTCATGGCGGGTGGCTCCTCTCGGGCGGGCGTGGGTCGTATATGGGCAACGTGCGTCTTGGGGGTGGGATTGCCAAGGGGGAGGTCGGCTGGGGTTCGGTGGGCTGGTGCCGGGGTTCGGTTTTCTCGCCCCCGCCGCCCCTACCCGTCCCATCCCCAGGGGCTCCGCCCCTTCAACCCCGCCAGGTGGCTCCGCCCCCTGGACCCCCGCCGGGGCTCCGCCCCTGCACCCCGGCTGGGATTGCGTTTCCTGCGCCCCCGGCGGGTCGTCGCTTCTGGGCTCCTGCTGGGACTGCGTCTCCGGCACCTCGCGGGGCTCCGCCCCTGCACCCTGGCGGGGCGTCCCCTCTGCCCCCTGCGGGCAGTCACCCCCGCACGCCGGTGGGGCTTGCCCCTGCACCGCCGCTGGGACTGCGTCCCCCCCGCCTCCCCGTTAGCGGGACTGCGTCCGCCCCCCTCGTGGGACTGCGTCCGCCCTCCGCCTCCCCCGGGGCTTCCCCTCTGCCCCCCTGCGGGGTCACCCCCGCACCCCGGTGGGGCTTGCCCCTGCACCGCCGCTGAGACTGCGTCCCCCGGCCTCCCCCTCGCGGGACTGCGTCCTCCCCCGCCTCCCCTCGCGGGACTGCGTCCCCCGCCTCCCCTCGCGGGACTGCGTCCGCCCCCCCCTCGCGGGGCTCCGCCCCCCACCCCAACGAGGGCCCCGCCCCACCCCCGCCTTGGCCTAAACGGCCTCCTCCTCAAACGCAGGACAGGCTGAGTGCAGCTGGCCGGTGCTGAGGTGTGTGGCTCGTCGGCTCGGGGGTGGGAGCCGGGGCGGATGAGGTGGACCCGCATGCTCAGCCACCCCCAGTCCCTGTGCAGAGTGTCAAAGTTCCACCCCCAGTTTTGTACACATACGGCTCATGACGGGCCCCCTGTAAGGAGCGATAGCCTTGGTGGCGTGATCAGCGCGATAGTTCGCGGGGGCCTTGTTGCCCCTGCCATGCGCCCGGGGAACACGGACGACATCCGTGACCGGGTGGCGGTCGCTGGTCTTCGCGGGCGGGATGGGGGCGCAGAGGCCCCGAGGACGCCGCCACGTACACCCCGGGGACAGGCGTCGCAGAGAGCAGCGTCACACCCCTCGGGCGTGTCGAAAATGGCTGATATCCCCCCGCTCATCTCACCTCGCGGCATAGCGTCGAAGCAGACCGGACACCCCGCGTCGCGGCGTTATGTCGGAGGGGAAGAAACCGTACTTCCTTCTACGTCACGCAACGGCGCGCGACAGGAGCCAGAGGACAATGCAGACCAAGCTGGACGAAGCCAAGGCCGAGCTGCTCGAGAGGGCCGCCCGGGTCGCTGAGAACAGCCCGGTCGGGGGGCATCTACCGACTGGGACGACGGGCGAGGGCACCCCGGAGACCCCGGACACCCCTGACCACGACTCCGTGCTCTCGTTCCTCCAGCGCTACTACCTGCACACCGCCCCGGAAGACCTCTCCGACCGCGACCCGGTCGACATCTTCGGAGCCGCGCTCTCGCACTACCGGCTGGCCGAGAACCGCCCGCAGGGCACGGCCAACGTGCGGGTCCACACGCCCACTGTGGAAGAGAACGGGTGGACCTGCAGCCACTCCGTGGTGGAAGTCGTCACCGATGACATGCCCTTCCTCGTCGACTCCGTGACGAACGAGCTCACGCGGCAGGGGCGGGGGATTCACGTCGTCATCCACCCGCAGATCGTCGTCCGGCGCGATGTCACCGGCAAGCTCGTCGAGGTGCTGCTCACCACGCCGTCCACCGGTGAGCTGCCGCACGACGCGCACATCGAGTCCTGGATTCACGTCGAGATCGACCGCGAGACCGACCGCGGCGACCTGAAGCAGATCACCGCCGACCTGCTGCGCGTCCTGTCCGACGCCCGTGAGGCCGTCGAGGACTGGGAGAAGATGCGGGACGCGGCGCTGCGCATGGCCGACGAACTGCCCAAGGAGCCCATCGCCTCCGACCTGCGCGAGATGGAGATCGAGGAGGCCCGCGAGCTGCTGCGCTGGCTGGCCGACGATCACTTCACCTTCCTCGGGTATCGGGAGTACCAGCTCAGGGAGGACGACTCCCTGGCGGCGGTGCCGGGCACCGGGCTGGGCATTCTGCGCTCCGACCCGCATCACTCCAGCGAGGAGAGCCACCCCGTCAGCCCGTCCTTCGAACGGCTGCCCGCCGACGCCCGCGCCAAGGCCCGCGAGCACAAGCTGCTGGTGCTGACCAAGGCCAACAGCCGGTCCACCGTGCACCGGCCGTCGTACCTGGACTACATCGGCGTCAAGAAGTTCGACGCGGACGGCAATGTCATCGGTGAGCGGCGCTTCCTCGGGTTGTTCTCGTCCGCCGCCTACACCGAGTCCGTGCGGCGCGTGCCCGTCATCCGGCGCAAGGTCGAGGAAGTGCTGGAGCGCGCCGGGTTCTCGCCCAACAGCCACGACGGGCGGGATCTGCTGCAGATCCTCGAGACCTATCCGCGGGACGAGCTCTTCCAGACCCCGGTCGACGAGCTGCAGTCCATCGTCACGTCCGTTCTGTACCTGCAGGAGCGGCGGCGGCTGCGGCTCTACCTGCGGCAGGACGAGTACGGGCGCTACTACTCCGCTCTCGTGTACCTGCCCCGCGACCGGTACACCACCGGCGTACGGCTGCGGATCATCGACATCCTGAAGGAGGAACTCGGCGGCACCAGCGTCGACTTCACCGCCTGGAACACCGAGTCGATCCTCTCCCGGCTGCACTTCGTCGTCCGCGTCCCGCAGGGAACCGAGCTGCCGCAGCTCAGCGACAGCGACAAGGAGCGCATCGAGGCCCGGCTGGTGGAGGCCGCGCGGTCGTGGGCCGACGGGTTCGCGGAGGCGCTGAACGCCGAGTTCGGCGAGGAGCGGGCCGCGGAGCTGCTGCGCCGCTACGGCAACGCCTTCCCCGAGGGCTACAAGGCCGACCACTCCTCGCGCTCCGCGGTCGCCGACCTCGCCCACGTGGAACAGCTCACGGAGGAGAAGAACTTCGCGCTGAGCCTCTACGAGCCCGTGGGCGCGACGCCCGAGGAGCGCCGGTTCAAGATCTACCGCAAGGGCGACTCCATCTCCCTGTCGGCCGTACTGCCGGTCCTCAACCGCCTCGGCGTCGAGGTGGTGGACGAGCGGCCGTACGAACTGCGCTGCTCGGACCGCAGCGTCGCCTGGATCTACGACTTCGGTCTGCGCATGCCCCAGCCGAAGAGCGGCAGCGGCGACTACCTCGGCGACGACGGGCGCGAGCGGTTCCAGGACGCCTTCGCCGCCACCTGGAACGGCCAGGCGGAGAACGACGGCTTCAACGCGCTCGTGCTGCGCGCCGGGTTGAGCTGGCGCCAGGCGATGGTGCTGCGGGCGTACGCGAAGTACCTGCGGCAGGCGGGCTCGACGTTCAGCCAGGACTACATGGAGGACACCCTCCGTAACAACGTCCACACGACCCGGCTGCTCGTCTCGCTGTTCGAGGCGCGGATGTCGCCGGACCGGCAGCGCGCCGGCACCGAGCTGACCGACGCCCTGCTGGAGGAGCTGGACGCCGCCCTGGACCAGGTGGCCAGCCTGGACGAGGACCGGATTCTGCGGTCCTTCCTGACCGTCATCAAGGCGACCCTTCGTACGAACTTCTTCCAGGAGGCGGCGGGTGGCAGGCCGCACGAGTACGTCTCCATGAAGTTCGACCCGCAGGCGATGCCGGATCTGCCGGCGCCGCGTCCGGCGTACGAGATCTGGGTGTACTCGCCGCGGGTGGAAGGTGTGCACCTGCGGTTCGGGAAGGTCGCGCGCGGTGGGCTGCGCTGGTCCGACCGGCGTGAGGACTTCCGGACCGAGATCCTCGGGCTGGTCAAGGCGCAGATGGTGAAGAACACCGTCATCGTGCCCGTCGGCGCCAAGGGCGGCTTCGTCGCCAAGCACCTGCCCGACCCGGCCGTCGACCGGGACGCCTGGCTGGCGGAGGGCATCCGCAGCTACAAGACCTTCATCTCCGCGCTGCTCGACATCACCGACAACATGGTCGCCGGAGAGGTGGTCCCGCCCGCCGACGTCGTCCGGCACGACGGGGACGACACCTACCTCGTCGTCGCCGCCGACAAGGGCACCGCGACCTTCTCGGACATCGCCAACGAGGTCGCCGAGACCTACAACTTCTGGCTCGGCGACGCCTTCGCCTCCGGCGGCAGCGCGGGCTACGACCACAAGGGCATGGGCATCACCGCCCGCGGTGCCTGGGAGTCCGTCAAGCGGCACTTCCGCGAGCTGGGCGTGAACACGCAGGCCGAGGACTTCACGGTCGTCGGCATCGGCGACATGTCCGGTGACGTGTTCGGCAACGGCATGCTGCTCAGCGAGCACATCCGCCTGGTCGCCGCCTTCGACCACCGGCACATCTTCATCGACCCGAAGCCCGACGCGGCCACCTCCTACGCCGAGCGCCGCCGCGTCTTCGGGCTGCCGCGCTCCAGCTGGGCCGACTACGACACCGAGCTCATCTCCACGGGCGGCGGCGTGTTCCCCCGTACCGCCAAGGCGATCCCGGTCAACGCACACATCCGCCAGGCCCTCGGTATCGAGGGCAAGGTCTCCAAGATGACCCCGGCCGAGCTGATGAAGGCCATCCTCAAGGCGCCGGTGGACCTGCTGTGGAACGGCGGCATCGGTACGTACGTCAAGGCCTCGACGGAAACCCACGCGGACGTCGGTGACAAGGCCAACGACGCCATCCGCGTCGACGGCAAGGACCTGCGCGTCCGGGTCGTCGGCGAGGGCGGCAACCTGGGTCTGACCCAGCTCGGCCGGATCGAGTTCGCGCTGCACGGCGGCAAGATCAACACCGATGCCATCGACAACAGCGCGGGCGTGGACACCTCCGACCACGAGGTGAACATCAAGATCCTGCTCAACGGCCTGGTCGCGGACGGCGACATGACCGTCAAGCAGCGCAACAAGCTGCTCGCCGAGATGACCGACGAGGTCGGCCACCTGGTCCTGCGCAACAACTACGCCCAGAACACGGCGATCGCCAACGCGCTGGCCCAGTCCAAGGACATGCTCCACGCCCAGCAGCGCTTCATGAAGCACCTGGTGCGCGAGGGCCATCTCGACCGGGCCCTGGAGTTCCTGCCCACCGACCGCCAGATCCGCGAACGGCTCAGCCAGGGCCAGGGCCTGACGAGCCCGGAGACGGCCGTCCTGCTGGCGTACACGAAGATCACGGTCGCCGAGGAGCTGCTGTACACCTCGCTGCCGGACGACCCCTACCTGCGCGGTCTGCTGCACGCGTACTTCCCGAGCGCCCTGCGCGAGCAGTTCGCCGAGCGCATCGACAGTCACCCGCTGCACCGCGAGATCACCACGACCGTCCTGGTCAACGACACGGTCAACACGGGCGGTACGACCTACCTGCACCGCCTGCGCGAGGAGACCGGCGCCTCGCTGGAGGAGATCGTGCGGGCGCAGACCGCGGCCCGTGCCATCTTCCGCTCCGGCGTCGTGTGGGACGGGGTCGAGGGCCTCGACAACCAGGTCGAGGCCGCCGTACTGACCCGGATCCGGCTGCACTCGCGCCGCCTGGTGGAACGCGGCACGCGCTGGCTGCTCAACAACCGGCCGCAGCCGATCCAGCTCGCCGAGACGGTCGACTTCTTCGGCGAGCGGGTCGAGCAGGTGTGGGCGCAGCTGCCGAAGCTGCTCAAGGGCGCGGACCTGGAGTGGTACCAGAAGATCTACGACGAGCTGACCGGCGCCGGCGTGCCGGACGAGCTGGCCACGCGCGTGTCCGGTTTCTCCTCCGCCTTCCCGACGCTCGACATCGTCTCGGTCGCCGACCGCATGGGCCGGGAGCCGCTGGACGTCGCCGAGGTCTACTACGACCTGGCCGACCGCCTGCGCATCACCCAGCTGATGGACCGCATCATCGAGCTGCCCCGTGCCGACCGCTGGCAGTCCATGGCCCGCGCCTCCATCCGCGAGGATCTGTACGCGGCCCACTCGGCGGTCACGGCCGACGTGCTGGCGGCGGGCAACGGCACGTCGACTCCCGAGCAGCGCTTCAAGGCGTGGGAGGAGAAGAACGCGGCGATCCTGGGGCGGGCGCGGACGACTCTGGACGAGATCCAGGGGTCGGAAACGTTCGATCTGGCGAATCTGTCGGTGGCGATGCGGACGATGAGGACGCTGCTGCGGTCGCATTCGTAGACGGACGGATTGGCCGTACGACCATCAGGGCGCCCCGGGCCGGAATGGCTCGGGGCGTCTTTCTTGGCGTGCCTTAGGCGGGTTTTGGGGCGAATCGGGTGGAGGACTTACCGTTTCCGGCTAAGGCTTATGAGGTGACTGTGAACCTCTCCGAGGAGCGAGTGGCCGCTCCCGTCGTTCGTGCCCGGCCGGTGAAGCGGGTTCTTCGTGAAGTGGTGAACTTCGGGGTCGTCGGCGGAAGCGGCGTCGCGGTGAATTTCGTCGTCTTCAACGTGCTGCTGCACGGCCTCGGGTGGCGGGCCATGGTCGCGACCGTACTGGCCAGCGTCGTCGCCATGGGCACCAACTACCTGGGCTTCCGCTATTTCGCCTATCGCGACCGGGCGGCACGTACGCGACGCCAGATCGGGATGTTCTTCGGCTTCAGCGGGCTCGGTGTGGTCATGGAAAGCGGGCTGTTCTACGTCGGCTATCACGGACTCGGGCTGAACGGGCCGCTGGAGTCGAATGCGGTGAAGGCCCTGTCGATCGTGCTCGCCTCGGCCTTCCGTTTCCTCGTGTATCGCACCTGGGTGTTCCAGCACGATGCGCGCCGCGGTTAGAACCTCGCCGCTGGCGGTCGCCGCGCTGGTGCTGCTCTTGCTGCTCCTGGTGATCGTGCGGCTGCCATGGGCCGGTGACCTCGGGATGCACGCGGCGACGATCGAGCGGCTGCGGCACAGTCTGGTGCGCCCCGGGAATCCGCTCGTGGACGCGGACACGCCGAGTCCGTACTACTCGCCGTGGATGCTGCTGCTCGGGTGCCTCGCACGGGTGACGGGATTCTCGGTCTTCGTCGTGCTGCGGATCGGTGCGGTGGTGGGGCTGGGACTGCTGGTGACGGGCGTGTGGCGGTACGTCCGCACGCTGAGCGCGCGTCGGGCGGCGCCGGCGTTGGCGTTGCTGTGCCTGCTGTTTCTGTGGGGGCCCGTGCTGTTCGCGTGGAGCGGGTTTCTGGGACTCAATTCGTTGGCGTTGACGGTGTCGTATCCGAGTGTGTTCGCGTTGGGGCTCGCGTTTCACTTCTGGGCGTGGCTGGCGGGCGCGCCGCGCGGGCCGGCCGGGTGGGGAACGTGGCTCGGGCTCGGGGCGCTGTGGGCGGTGATCCTGCTCTGCCACCAGTTCTCGGGAGTCGTGGCCTCCCTGGGCGCGCTCGCCACGGTGATCGCCGCGCGACCGGACAGGGCCGTGTGGGCGCGGCTCGGGGGTGGGCTGGTGGTGGGGGTGGTGGTGCTGTGGTTGTGGCCGTACTACGACTTCTTCGCGTTGTTCGGGGCCGGTGAGGATCTGGAGTCGGTGCATCGGGTGCTGTACCGGGATCCGGTCGGGCGGTTCGGGCTGGTGCTGGTGGGGGTGGTGGCGCTGGTGGTGCGGTGGCGGCGGGATCGGTGGGATCCGTTGGTGCTGTTCTTCGCGCTGGGGGTGATGGTCTTCGCGGTGGGTGGGCTGAGCGGGGACTACTCGTGGGGGCGGGTGCTGCCGGCCGCGTTGATTCCGGCGCAGATCGCCGCGGCGGTGGAGGCGGTCGAACCGCGGGCCTTGCGGACGGGGTGGGTCTGTGGGCTCGCCGGGGCGTTGGCCGTGGGGGCGTGGACGCAGGTGGGGACTGTGGGGTACGTGGTGGGGCGGGGAGTGTTGCCGGACGCGGTGGCGGAGAAGTACCGGGCGCCTTGGGTGGGGTACCACTGGATCACCCCGTGGGTGAAGTACGGGGACGTGGTGATGGCTCGGACGTTTCCGGCTCGGCAGATTCCGGCGTACGGGGCCTACACCGTGGCGCCCGGGTATCCCGACTTCTTTCTGGCGGACGAGGGGCGGCGGGTGGCTGCTGTGCGGCGGTACTTCGCGGCGGGGACGTCGGCGGGTGAGCGGCGGGAGATCGTGCGGGCGTATGGGGTGCGGTGGGTGGTGGATCGGGGGGAGCGGTTGCGAGGGGTTGGCGGGTTGCGGGTGGTGACTCGGGGGCCGGGTGGGCAGGTGCTGTACGCGGTGGTGCGGTGAGGGCTGGATGATGCGGACCGGCGCTGAAAAGTCACCTCAGCGCGCTCCTGACCAACCGCGCCGCCCTCCTCACCCTCGGTCTGGCCAGCCGTCGTGCCACCGGACGTATCAGCCTCGCCGTCACCCCCACGGGCTCCCACCGCACCTGGAGGCGGCCGGGGCCGCGGCCCTCCGGTTCCACCGTGACCCGGTGCGGGGTTGCGCCGGCGTGGTAGTCGACGTGGGTGGTGCGGGGCGGGAAGGTCAGGGGGGTCAGGAGGAGGGACGTGTGGGTCAGGCCCTGGTGGGTGAGGCGGAGCAGGGGGTGGCGGGTGCCGGCGAAGCCCTGAAGGGGGAGGGGGGCCGTGGTCAGGTCCAGGTGGACTTGGCCTTCGAAGATTCCCGGGCGGAGGGGGGAGAGACGGAAGGGGACCGTCAGACGGTGGCGGCCGGGGGCCAGGAGGAGGCTTGCGCGTACCGGGCCCACGGGAAGGCGGAGGCCGGGGTCGTAGGTGCGGATGGTGAGATCGAGCGAGGCGCCGGGGCCGTGCGTGAGCTCCGTGATCTCGTGGCGGAACTGGGCGCTCGGGAAGGGGCGCGTGTCCAGGTCCAGGTCGGTGACCTCCAGTTCGCGGCGGGAGGTTTCCGAGGGGGGGACGTGGTCGCCCCAGTACGTTCTGCCGTGCTCGTCCGCCGTCACCTGCCTCGGCGCGACCCCGTGGCCCAGGCCGCGGGCCGCCAGCTGGGCATCCGCCAGGCGGCGGTCGCGAACCAGTTGGAGGACCACGCGTTCGGCACGCGGGAGGCGGGCGTACGCGGAGGGCGTCAGCGTCGCCAGGTACGGGTTCACCAGGTCCGCGAAGGACTCAAGCCATGCCTCGTCGCGGTGGGGCAGGTCACCGGCGTACATGCGGAAGTCGTGCTTGAGGAACTTGTAGTCCTTGTCCTCGCGCAGCGACTCGTGCCCGGACGCGGCCAGGAAGTCGTCGATCAGGTGCTGCACGTGGACGCGGTCGCGGACGTTGGTGAGCTTGTGGCGCTGGTTGGAGATCGACGCCGCTTGCGGGGCCGCCTGCGGGGCGATGTACCAGCGGTAGACCGGCTCGGGGATGATCGTGAACGACTTCGCCAGGCAGTACGCCTGGGCCGTGAACAGCTGGTCCTCGTAGTGGATGCCCTCGGGGAAGCGCAGGTCGTGGCGGTCCAGGAAGGCGCGGGCGTACATCTTGCTCGTCGCCAAGTGCTCGAAGAGGAGACGGGGGTCGGTCTCGATGCCGTCGAGGGTGCGGCGCTCGGTCACCAGGTGCCGCATCCAGGTCGAGCGGCGGCCGCTGTCCGCCCTGACCCGCCGCACCGCTCCCATCGCGAAGTCGATCTCCTGCTCGCGGTGGGCGGCGAGCAGCAACTCGACCGCGTTCTGGGTGAGTTCGTCGTCGCTGTCCAGGAACATCAGGTACGGCGCCCGGGCGATCTCCAGCGCCCGGTTGCGCGGGGCGCTGCAGCCGCCGCTGTTCTCCGGCAGACGGAGGAGCCGGATACGGGGGTCCTGGGCCGCCAACTCTCTTGCCACTTGCGGGGTTTCGTCCGTCGAGTGGTCGTCGCTGATGATGATCTCGATGTGGTGATGGGTCTGGCGGCGGACCGAGGCGACCGCGCGGGGGAGGCGTTCGGCGTCGTTGTGGACGATGACCGTCACGGTGACGTCCGGGATCATGAGGCCTCCTGGGGGGTGGGCGCCGTCGTGCGGTCCTCGACCGGGATCACCGGCGGCAGCGACTCCTCGCTCTCGCCGAGGAAGACACGGCGTACGACCCGTTCGGCGGCGTGTCCGTCGTCGTACTCACAGAACCGGCGCCGGAAGGCGGCCCGGGTCTTTTCCGCGCCCTCGTCGCGCCAGGCGTCCGTGGTGAGGATGTCCGTCAGTTCCTCCTGCGTGCGCGACACCTGGCCCGGTGGTTCGGCCATCAGGTCGAAGTAGACGCCGCGCGTGGTGCGGTACGTCTCCCAGTCGTCGGCGTGGATGACGATCGGGCGGTCGAGGTTGGCGTAGTCGAACATGATCGACGAGTAGTCCGTGACCAGCGCGTCGGCGGCCAGGCAGAGCTCCTCGACGGGGTCGTAGGAGGAGACGTCGATGATCCTGCCCGTGCGGCGCAGGCCCGTCAGGGGGGATGCCGAGCCGTAGAAGTAGTGGCCGCGCACCAGCAGGACCGTTTCCCCGCCGAGGCGGTCGGCCAGGGCGGCGAGGTCGAGACGGGGGGTCCAGCCGGCCTCGTAGTCGCGGTGGGTGGGGGCGTAGAGGATCGCGCGGTGGCCCGGAGGGATGCCCAGGCGGGCGCGGATCGCGCGGATGTCCTCGGCTCCGGCCGCGTAGTAGACGTCGTTGCGCGGATAGCCGTGGTCGAGAGAAATGAAACGGGAGGGGTACGCCCGCTCCCACATGCGGGTCGTGTGGCTGTTCGCGGAGACGCTGTAGTCCCACTTGTCGATGCGGGCGAGCAGGGCGTCGAAGTCCAGGCCCTTCGCGGCGGCCGGGAAGTCCATCTGGTCCAGGCCCATGCGCTTGAGGGGCGTGCCGTGGTGGGTCTGGAGGTGGACCGCGTCCGGGCGTTTGACCACGGCGTTCGGGAAGTTGACGTTGTTGACCAGGTACTTCGCGCTCGCCAGTGTCTCCCAGTAGCGACGGGTGCCGGGCGTGACGTGGTCCGTGCCGGGCGGGAGGAGGGGCGCGTTCTCCGGGGTCACCACCCACACCGGGTGGATCTGCGGGGCGAGTTCGGCGAGCTCGGCGGCGATCGCCGCCGGGTTGCAGGCGACGCCGCGGTTCCAATAGGCCGTGAAGACAGCCAGGTTGGGGTTCACGGGGCGGCTCAGCGCCTTGCGGTACTGGTGGTCGCGGAGCTTGGCCGCGGCAGCGCTCTTGCGGTCCCTGAGTGTCGATCTCACCGCGCGCCGCGCCCGGTTGGCGGTCTGGAAGGCGCGGTACCTGGTGTACGCGCCCTCTTCGAGGAGAGCGCGGCGTATGCCCTCGGGGCCGACGGGGCGCCGGTGGTTCTCGGGACGGTGGCGTACGGCCGCCTGTGACGCCCGGTGGAAGAACTCCCGCGCCACCGGATCCGGCAGGTCGGCGCGGGCGAAGGTGCGCAGGCAGTCGTGGACCATGACGTCGTAGAGGACGGCGTGGGGGGCGGGGCGATCCTCGGTGCGGGCGAGGAGTCGTTCGTAGCGGTCGACGAGGGCGTAGTACTGGTGCGCGGTGCGCGGCGGGAGGCTCTCGGGGCGCAACCGGCGGTCCTCGTACGCGACTTGGTTCAGGCAGGCGATCCGGTTCGCGAGGAGGAGGGCGGTGTACGCCGTGAACTGCTCGTCGTCTGCGGTGAGCTGGTCCTCGTACGTCCGCCAGAAGTCCGTGCGGATCGCGCGGTTGCCCAGCAGCGGGGTCAGGCGGAGGAGCCTCGCGGCGTCGTCGAGGGGCAGGTCGGCGCGGCCCGCGCGGGCGAGGAGGCGGCCGTCCCGGCTGGGCAGCGCGGGCGTGTCCCAGGCGCTGTGGACGTGGTCGAAGAGGAGGACGTCCACCTCGTCCGGCAGCTCCGCGGCACGCTCGGCGACCGTGCGGGGGGAGCCCGGAGGCAGGCCGTCCTTGGCGTGCACGAAGTGCAGCCAGCGGCCGGAGGCCCGCGCGGCGCCCGCCGCCCGGGCCGCGGTGTCGTCCGTCCCGTCCGGCAGGGGCAGTACCAGCGTCCCGGGAGCCGCGTGCGCCTGGGCGGCGTCCCGGGCCCAGGCGCCGACCGCGGCCACGATCACCTCGACGCCCGCCGGCGGCACGGCGGCCAGGGAGTCGAGGAGTCCGGCCAGGTGTCCCTGCGTGTTCGGCCCGTGGACTATGACGCTGAGCTCGGGCATCGCAGGGACTCCTTCACTTCGGCTTCGCTCCCGGTGCACCCTCTTCGGTCATATTGGCATCAATGTGAGGAAAGGGGTGGTCGGGGGTGCGCCTCACGAGGGACGCGCGGGGATGCGCGAGGGCCTCACGAAGGAAGAGGCACCGCCTTTGGTTTCGGCTGGGGCTTCGGCTTGGCCTTCGCGGCCTTGTCCGGCCCGCCCGTGAACGCCTCGTACGCCTCCAGCACCTCCTCCGTCGGCCCGTCCATGCGCAGCTCGCCGCGCTCCAGCCACAGCACCCGGTCGCAGGTGTCGCGGATCGACTTGTTGCTGTGGCTGACCAGGAAGACCGTGCCCGCGTGCTTGCGCAGCTCGCGGATGCGGGCCTCGGAACGCTTCTGGAAGGAACGGTCGCCCGTCGCCAGCGCCTCGTCGATGAGGAGGACGTCGTGGTCCTTGGCGGCGGCGATGGAGAAGCGCAGACGGGCGGCCATGCCGGAGGAGTACGTCCGCATCGGGAGGGTGATGAAATCGCCCTTCTCGTTGATGCCGGAGAAGTCGACGATCTCCTGGTAGCGCTCCTTGACCTGCTCGCGGGACATGCCCATGGCCAGGCCGCCGAGGTACACGTTGCGCTCGCCGGTCAGGTCGTTCATCAGGGCCGCGTTCACGCCGAGCAGGGAGGGCTGGCCGTCGGTGTGGATGCGGCCGTTCTCCACCGGGAGCAGGCCGGCGACCGCCTTGAGCAGCGTCGACTTGCCGGATCCGTTGGTGCCGATCAGGCCGATGGCCTCGCCGCGGTACGCGACGAAGGACACGTTCTTCACGGCGTGCACCTTGCGTACGCCCGCCGCCTGCTCGGCCTTCTTGCGGCGCAGCATGCGGTTGAGGGCGGCGGTCGCGGAGCCGCGGCCGGCGCCGGTGCCGTTGACGCGGTAGACGATGTCGACGCCGTCGACGACGACGGTGGGGATCCTGTCGCCGGTGTAGGGGTTCTCGGTGTTGTCAGCCACGGCCGTACGTCTCCTCAGCCTTCCAGAAGTAGATGAAGCCGCCGACTCCGGCGAGCAGGGCCCAGCCGGCCGCGATCAGCCACACGTGGTGCGGCAGCTGGCTGGAGTGGAAGCTGTCGATCAGGGCGAAGCGCATCAGGTCGATGTAGACGGCGGCCGGGTTGGCCTGGAGGACGGGCGCGACCCAGGACGGCAGGTCGTTGTGCTTGCTGAGCAGGTGGTCGATGCTCCACATCACACCCGAGACGTACATCCACGTGCGCAGGATGAACGGCATCAGCTGTGCGATGTCCGGTGTCTTCGCGCCCAGCCGGGCCATGATCATCGAGACGCCGGCGTTGAAGGTGAACTGCAGCACCAGGGCGGGGATCGCCAGCACCCAGGACGCGGAGACCGGCACGCCGAAGCAGAGCAGGATCACGACCAGGGCGCCCATCGAGAACAGCAGCTGCTGGAGCTGTTGCAGACAGAAGGAGATCGGCAGCGCGGCCCGCGGGAAGTGCAGGGCCCGGACGAGACCGAGGTTGCCGGAGATGGCGCGGGTGCCCGCCAGGATCGAGCTCTGCGTGAACGTCCAGATGAACACGCCCGTCACCAGGAACGGGATGTAGTCCGGCACGCCCTTCTTGGTGCCCAGCAGCACACCGAAGATGAAGAAGTACACCGCCGCGTTCAGCAGTGGGTTCATCACCTGCCAGACCTGGCCCAGCTTCGCCTGGCTGTACTGCGCGGTCAGCTTGGCGGTCGAGAACGCCGCGATGAAGTGGCGCCGCGCCCACAGCTGGCGGACGTACTCGGGCAGGGAGGGGCGGGCACCGCTGACCGTGAGGCCGTGGCGGGCGGCGAGGGCCGCGAGGTCGTCGTCGACGGCGGGTGGGGTCGCTGTCGTCGGGGGCGGTGTGTGGAGGACCTGGCTCACATCCGCTGCTTTCGTTCGGGGGGTGGCGTGGTGCGTGGTGCGTGTCCGTCGCCCGGCGTTTCCTTACGCTTCTCTTCACGTTTTCTTACGTCGGGACGGGACCGTATCGTCGCAACGTGAGCGTAGGCCGATCTGACGTCGGGACGCAACCGTTTCGTCGCGACGGATTGCGTCGGGACGGGACCGTTTCGTCGCAACGCCCTATGCTGGTCCGCATGACGACCAACGCCGACGAGCCGCAGACGCGTCCGCGCCGCCGGGCCCCCGCCGGAGCCGCCGTGCTCCGGGAGGATGTGACGGAGGCCATCCGAGCGGCTGTCTTCGAGGAGCTCGCGGCCGTCGGCTATGCGCGGATGTCCATCGAGGGCATCGCGCGCCGAGCGGGCGTCGGCAAGACCGCGGTGTACCGCCGCTGGCGGTCCAAGCTGCACCTCGTCCTCGACGTGGTCTCGGCGATGGCGGTGCAGGGTCTGCCGGCCCCGGACACCGGATCCCTGGAGGGCGACCTCCGGTTGCTGTACGAGGTGACGTCCCGCGCCCTGCGCCACCCCGTGGCCTCGCAGGTCATCCCCGACCTCCAGGCCGAGGCGGCCCGCAACCCGGAGATCGCCGAGGCCATGCAGAAGGCCCTGCGGGAAGGCCAGGAGGGCGTCGCCAGCAAGATCGTGGTGGCGGCGGAGCAGCGCGGCGAGATCCGTACGGGCTTCGACGACGAACTGGCCCTGGACCTGATCTCGGGCCCCCTGTACTGGCGCTCGGTGGTGATCCGCAGCCCGAAGCTGCCCAAGGGGTATCTGGGGGCGTTGGCGCGGGCGACCGCGGAGGCGCTCAAGGCGCTGTGAGCCACCGAGCGTTGTGAGTCATCGAGCAAGGGGTTGTCATGAGAGTCGTGATCGCCGAGGGCGACGCCCTGCTGATGTGAAGGGCTGGTCCTCCTGTTGACGTCGGCCGGACGCGAGCCGGTGGCCGTCGTCGGCGCCGCCCCGAGGTCCTGTCGGCGCTGTTGGAGCACCGCCCGGACGTGGCCGTGCCGGACGTGCGGATGCCGCCGGACTTCCGCGACGAGGGCCTGCGCGCCGCACTCGACGCGCGCGAGAAGATCCCCGGGCCCCTACAGTTGCGCAGGAGCCGGAGCCGGCCCGCGGTCACGTGTCGTCCAGTGCGGCTGCCTGCTCCTGGAGAGCGTTGATCAGGGTCGCGAGCTGGGGGTGGTCGCGGCGGCGGCTGATCGTGGCAACGCCGATGTGGCGAGTCGGAACCGGCTCCTTGATCGGGACGGTGCGCAGGCCTGGCACCTCCGGGGCCAGCGCGATGGAGGGGATCAGGGAGAGTCCCATGCCTGCGGCGACGAGCGAGCGAGCGAAGAAGTAGTCGGTTGTCGTGCCGCGCATCTCCGGGTTGAAGCCGGCGCGCTCGGCATAACGCCGCAGGTACGCCTCTGTCTTGAGGCAGCCGAGCACCCAGGGCTCGGCTGCCAGTTCGGCGATGTCGAGCGCGGCGCGGCCGGCCAGTCGGTGCCCCTCGGGCAGAACGACGTGCAAGGGGTCTTCCATGAGCGCAGTCCACTCCGTGCTGGAGTTCTGGCTCACGTGTCCGGGCAGCGGGCCGTCGAAGTGATAGGCCAGTGCGAGATCCACGGCCCCTTGCCGGACCAGCGGCAGGCTGTCTTCGGGCTCGCCCTCGCTGATGTGGAGCACGGTGTCGGGATGGGCTGCCGTAAACCGTGCGAGGGCTCCGGGCAGAAGAAACCTGCCGCCGCTGGTGAACGTGGCGACGGTGAGTTGTGTGCGGCCTGTGCCGAGCTGGTCGACCTGCTGTTGTGCGTGCGCAAGCTCCGCGGTGACCGACTCGGCGGCCTGGACCATGATCCGACCGGCCTGGGTGAGGGTGACACCACGTGTGCTGCGCGTTACGACCTGGGCGCCGAGGCTGCGCTCCAGGGCAGCCACGTGCTGGGAGACGGCCGAGGGTGTGAGGTGGAGAGCTGCCGCCGCCTGGTTGAAGCTGCCGTGCTCCGCCACTGCCCGCAGGACGCGAAGCCGCTGCACATCGATCAACAGTATTCCTTAATGCCTATCAGGTAAGTCGGCACTTCTGCTGGTGACATTAGATCGCCAGGATGGGGGCATGCAAAGAATCTGTGTCATCGGCGGCAGTCGGTACTTCGGAAAGCTCCTGGTCCAGCGGCTGCAGGCCGCCGGGCATCAGGTCACTGTGATCAACCGCGGCTCCACCCCGCCGCCCCCCGGTGTCGAGCACCTCGTCGCCGACCGCGACGACGAGACCGCCCTCACCGCCGCCCTCGGCTCCCGCGCCTTCGACGTGGTCGTCGACCAGGTCTGCTACACCCCCGTGCAGGCCGCCATCGCCGCCCGTGCCTTCCGCGGCCGCACCGCTCGGTACGTCATGACGTCCACGATCGAGGTGTACGACCCGGCGACCGCCGCACTGCCCGCAGTCCCGTACGGCACACCCGTGCCGGAAGACATCGTGGACCCCGCCGCCTGGCTGGTACGGATGGACCTGCCCTGGCGCGACGCGGCGTACCTGGAAGCCCACTACGCCGAGGGCAAGCGCCAGGCGGAGGCCGTCTTCACCCGGGACGGCGGGTTCGCCTTTGCCTCCGTGCGCAGCGCCCACGTGCTTGGCGGCGGCGTGCAGGAGTTCACCGGTCGCCTGGCGCACTACATCGAGCACATCGGCCAGGGCACGGAGATCGCCGTGCATGCCGAGGTGCTGCCCACGGTCTTCATCCACTACGAGGAGCTGGCGGACCTGCTGCTGTGGGCGACCACGGCCACCGACTTCACCGGCCCGGTGAACGCCTGCTCCGACGAACTGCTCGACGTACGCGGCCTCGCCGCCATCATCGCCGCGCAGACCGGCCAGGAGCCCGTGTACCGGACCGTCGTCGCGGGGGAGGCGGCCTCCCCCTTCTCCTTCGACCGCCACTACGCCATGAGCAACGCCCGCGCCAAGGAACTGGGCTTCTTCTTCTCCCACGCCACCGACTGGCTGCCGGATGCCGTCGCCGAAGCCCTCGACGTATCCGCCATCCCTGCTGCCTGAGGAACAATCCGCCATGGAGTACCGCACCATCGGGAACACCACCGTCAGCGCCGTCGGCCTGGGCGCCATGCCGCTGTCCATCGAGGGGCGACCGGACGAGAAGCGGGCCATCGCCACCCTCCACGCCGCCCTCGACGCGGGTGTCACGCTCATCGACACCGCCGACAGCTACCACTGGCACGTCGGCGAGAGGGGCCACAACGAGCTCCTCGTCGCCCGCGCCCTGGCCCGCTACGGCAGCGACACCTCCGGTGTCCTCGTCGCCACCAAGGGCGGCCGCGGCCGGCCCGGCGACGGCAGCTGGACGGTCACCGGCACCCCCGGGCACCTCAAGCACGCCGCCGAGGCATCCCGGAAGCGATTGGGCGTCGAGGCCATCGGTCTCTACCAGCTGCACAAGCCGGACCCGGCCGTGCCCTGGGCCGACTCCGTCGGCGCACTGCTCGAGCTGCTCGACGCCGGGACGATCCGCGCCGCTGGGATCTCCAACGTGAACACCGCCCAGATCCGCGAGGCGCACGCGATACTCGGCGACGGGCTCGTCTCCGTGCAGAACCAGTACTCCCCCGCTGTGCGCAGCAGCGAGCCCGAACTGCGGCTGAGCGCGGAGCTGGGCCTGGCCTTCCTGCCCTGGAGCCCGCTGGGTGGCATCTCCCGCAGCTCCCTCGACGGCCCGTCGGGCCCCACCTCCGCGGGCACAGCCTTCCACCGCATCGCGGCCGAGCGCGGCGTGAGCCCGCATCAGATCGCCCTGGCATGGCTGCTCACCCGCTCCCCGGCAACGATCCCGGTGCCGGGAGCCAGCCGCCCGGCATCCATCCGGGACTCGGCCCGGGCCGCGGATCTCAAGCTGAGCACGGCGGAGCTGACGCAGCTTGACGATGAGCTGCCGAGCTGAACAGGCACCGCTCGACATCCGCTGTGGCGGACGTCGCTGGGCTCCTCGGAGGCAGCTGCTGATCTCCAGCAAGCGGCTCGGATCGAGTCGGCGAGGCAAGGACCACGAAGCCGCTGCTGGACCGCACCACGGTGAACGCGCCCCGCGCCGTGTGCGCAGTCACAAGCCAGCGAACCACATCAACTGAGATCAGAAGCGAATCGGACTGGATCATCTGATACAGGGACCAGATCCATCGAGACGGGACATCGAGGTACATCTCTACACTCAGTGCCCTGCGTCATGGAAAGTCGAGCGTGCGCCATCGAAGTTTGACCATCGGCCGAGGTACTTCGCGCGCCCCACGCTGGGGCGTCTTCGTATCCATTGAGAGGGATCCGCAGCGCGCGGCTCGTCTGCCTGAGGCCGAGCGGATCTCCCAGGACGACACCGCCGGGGAAGCCACGTTCCGAGCCGCCATGGCAGAGAGCAACGCGATTCTGCGCGAGGCTGAGCGGAGATCGCACGGGAACTCGTCGTGCTCGCCTCGTTGGGCCAGGACCCGGGCGACGGGGCCGGTGTGACGAACCCGCAGGGTCTGAGGGGGATCGCCGTGGCGCCGCTCATGGTGTGGTGCCAGGTCATCGACTATCGGAAGCGCGTGTACGTCCAACGTGTGACCTGGCTCGGATGAGTTCGAGCCGCCGCCCGGCAGGCGGCGGCTCCCAGGCAGCGAGGCCGGCGAGGCCGATCAGTCCCGCGCCGCCTCCGGATGCAGCCGTACCCAGCCCTCCCACGCCGACGTGATCATGTCCTGGACGTCGTGCTTGGCCGTCCAGCCCAGTTCCGTGGCGGCGCGGTCGGCGGAGGCCACGACGCGGGGTGGATCGCCGGGGCGGCGTGGAGTGACCGTGGGGGGACGGTCGTAGCCGGTGAGGGCGTTGATGTGGTCGATCATCTCGCGGACCGAAACGCCTTCCCCGCGCCCGATGTTGAGGGTGAGGTCGCGGCCGGGGGAGGCCTGGAGGGCGCGGGCCGCCGCCACATGGGCCTCGGCCAGGTCGACGACGTGGATGTAGTCGCGCACGCAGGTCCCGTCGGGGGTCTCGTAGTCGTCGCCGAAGATGCGCGGGGGCGCATTCTCCGTCAGTTTCTCGAAGACCATGGGGATGAGGTTGAAGACGCCGACGTCCGCGAGCTCCGGGCTCGCCGCGCCCGCCACGTTGAAGTAGCGCAGTGACGCCGTGGAAAGGCCCGTCGCCCGGCCCGTCGCCCTGACCAGCCACTCGCCGGCCAGCTTGGTCTCTCCGTACGGCGACATCGGCACGCAGGGCGTTTCCTCCGTCACCAGGTCGCCGTAGCGGGCGGCGTCCGGCATGCCGTACACCGCCGCGGAGGACGAGAGCACGAAGGAGGGCACGCCGGCCGCCGTCACGGCCTCCAGGAGCACGCGCAGGCCCTCGACGTTCTCCCGGTAGTAGCGCAGCGGCAGGTCGACCGATTCGCCGACCTGCTTCTTCGCCGCCAGATGGACGACGCCGGTGACGCCGTGGTCCGCGAGGGCGCGGGCGACGCGGTCGCCGTCCAGGATCGAGCCCACCACCAGCGGGACCCCTTCGGGGACGCGCTCGGCGATGCCGGTGGACAGGTCGTCGTACACCACCGCCCGCTCGCCCGTCTCCGTCATCGCCCGTACGACATGCGCCCCGATGTAGCCGGCGCCTCCGGTGATCAGCCAGGTCATGTGCGGCCGCCCTCTCATCGGTCAAAGGTCGGTCAAAAGTGAGGTACCAGTCATCAGTGAAGCAGGTGCCGGAGTCTGCGACGGGCAACCGCGACAATTCCGCGTGAACCGGTGGCGACTCGCAGTGCCAGGGCGCCGGAGTGCGTGGCGTACGGCTGCACCAGCACCACGCCGTGACGGGCGCTCAACACGGCACGACGGCGCAGCAGACCGGCGCCCGCCAGCGCGTGCGCCGTGACGTCGCGGTGCGCGCCGTCGCGGAAGACGAGGCGCAGGCGCAGGTCCCAGGTGCCCGCGCCGAGCGCGGCCGCGTCGACCGTCGTCTCGGCCGACCATTTGCCGTCGGGGGTGGGCGCGAGTGCGGTCGTACGGCTGTGACCCGCGTGGCCGTCCCCGCGGCGC
The DNA here is from genome assembly GCF_040295365.1 of Streptomyces sp. NPDC002838. NCBI lineage: Bacteria > Bacillati > Actinomycetota > Actinomycetes > Kitasatosporales > Streptomycetaceae > Streptomyces > Streptomyces sp. NPDC002838. The sequence goes on from NZ_JBEOVF010000015.1 coordinate 43,026, forward strand.
CGCCACTCCACCTCTACCGTCTCCGGGCCCGATTCCCCGCCCGCCTCGGACAGCCGGCCGTACAGGTCGTGCAGGCGGAGCCGCAGGCGCAGGCGGGTGGCACGCGCGCGTGGGCGCAGTTCCGCGTCGACGGCGAGGGGGAGGAGGCGGACGGGGCGGGTGAGGAGGGGTTCCAGGGTGATCCGGGGAAGGTCGGCCGACCAGACGGGGGTGCCGTCGGAGGCGTGCGCGTAGGGAGGGAGGAGGCGTGCGGGGCGGGCCGCGAGGTCCCGGAGGCGGGGCAGGTCGCGCGGCTCGGGGGAGGCGAGGACCACGCGGGCGAGGATGCGACCGGGCGCGGTGGGGTTGCCGGCCCAGTCGGCCGCGTCGTACTCGGCGAGGTACGCCCGAGTGTGCGCCCACCACGCACGCCGGTAGTGCGCGTCGTGCAGTCCCAGCTCGCGCACGTACATGCGCAGCTCGTGGTCGAGGAACTTCGCGCGTGCCGCCCGTGCGAGCGCCTTCTGTCCGGCGGTGAGGAGGATCTCGTACGTCAGTCGGCACGCGTGCGTGCGCGCCTGCCAGTTCTCGATGCCGGCGCGGTCCAGGGAGATCGACAGCCGCTCGGCGGACCGGCGCACATGCCAGACGTACACCGTGTCCGGGACGAGGGCGATGCGTGGGCCGGCGGCCAGCATGCGCGCGGTGAACACGAAGTCCTCGTACGGGAAGCGGCCTTCTGGGAACCGGATGCCGTGCGCGTTCAGGAAGTCGGTGCGGTAGAGCTTGTTGACGCAGAGGGTGTCGTGGACCAGCCGCGGGCGCAGTGCGGGGCGCTCGATCACGGCGTGCGCCGCGTAAAGGGACGCCTGCCAGGGCACTTCACGCCCTTCGGGCAGCTCCCGGCGCACACACAGGCCGCCCGCCACCTCCGCGCACGCCTCCGTCGCCGCCGTGAGCAGTGCGTCCACCGCGCCGGGCGGCAGGATGTCGTCGCTGTCCAGGAACATCACGTACGGCGAGGTCACCGCGTCGAGTCCGGTGTTGCGGGGGGTGCCGCAGCCGCCGCTGTTGGCCGGGCGGCGGATGAGCCGTACCCGCGGTTCCGTCGCGGCCAGGGCGGCGAGCAGGTCCGCGCTGCTGTCCGTCGAGCAGTCGTCGACGGCGACGACCTCGGCGACGGCGGGGCCCTGCGCGAGTGCCGAGCGGACGGCGTCTGTCGCGTGGGAGGCGTCGTTGTGGCCGATGACGACGACGGCGACCTGCGGAGTGCCGGTGGGACGTTTCATCACGACGGATCGTAAGTCGGGCGAATGCCGTGACAGCGCTGATACGCCGACAATCCATGACTCACCACGAGCTTGCTACTCGCAGCCCGGCGTCTCCCCCAGTGCGGCCGCGTCCAGCGTCGTGGTGAGTTGGTCGAGGCGTTCGCGCAGGTCGCGGATCTCGTCGAGGTCGAAGCCGGTCGCGGCGGCGATCCGGCGCGGCACCTGAAGCGCGCGCTCGCGCAGCGCCACGCCCTCCTCGGTCAGCCGTACCTCCACCGAGCGTTCGTCGCGGGCGCTGCGCTCCCGGCGGACCAGACCGGCCGCCTCCAGTCGCTTGAGCAGCGGCGAGAGCGTGCCGGAGTCGAGGCGCAGATGCTCGCCCAGCTTCTTCACGGGCAGCTCGCCCCGCTCCCACAACACCAGCATCACCAGGTACTGCGGGTACGTCAGTCCGAGCTCCTTGAGGACCACGCGGTAGACGCCGTTGAAGGCGCGTGAGGCGGCGTGCAGCGAGAAGCAGATCTGGGAGTCCAGGCGCAGCCAGTTCTCCTCGGTGGTGGCGGGTGTCGGCGTTCGAGTCATGTCTCCAGGATAGCTCTTGCGAGCCATTCAGTTGTGGGCAATTGAATTGTGTGCTCTACTTGTGGTCGTGAGGCGGCCCGTCCGGGCCGCCGCAACGTGAGAGGGATGGTTTTCCATGGACGCGCTCTACACCGCTGTCGCCACCGCCACCCACGGCCGTGAGGGCCGTGCCGTCTCCTCCGACGGCAAGATCGACCTCGCGCTCGGCATACCGGTGGAGATGGGCGGCAACGGGCAGGGCACCAACCCGGAGCAGCTGTTCGCCGCCGGTTACGCCGCCTGCTTCGGCAGCGCCCTCGGCCTCGTCGGCCGTCAGGCCAAGGTCGACGTGAGCGACGCCGCCGTCACCGCCGAGGTCGGCATAGGCAAGCAGGGTGAGGGCTTCGGCCTCAAGGTCACCCTCCGCGTCGAGCTGCCCGACACCGTGGACGAGGCGACCGGCCGCAAGCTGGTCGAGCAGGCCCACCAGGTCTGCCCCTACTCCAACGCCACGCGCGGCAACATCGAGGTCGACCTCGTCATCGAGTAACCGCCGGAATACCCCGTACACACCTCACCCGACCCGCGCCAACACCTCCCCCGTCCGCCTGCTCCACGCCACCACGACCGCCTCCTCGGGCACCGGGTGCCAGCGCGTCAGCAGCAGCCAGCGCACGCGATAGCGGCGGGCGACGGCGGTGCGTTCGGCGCGGGTCGAGGCCGGGGCGAGGTAGGCGCGGACGTCCGCGACCCGCCGCAGCCGCTCCCGTTCGTCCAGGGCCGCGTCCGGCCAGGCGGGCGCGGCGAGGTTCGGGCCGTATCCCGCGATCGCGTGCACGGAGTAGTAACCGTCGGTGATCACGACCTCGCCGGGTTCCATGTGCCGCGCGGCCCACTCGTACGACGGCCAGCGCGGCGGCTGCGCGAAGCCGACGGGGTCCAGCGAGCGCGGGACGACCGCCCCGGCGTGGACCGTGAGGAAGCCGGCACACGCCCCGGCCGCCGCGGCCCCGCCCAGCACCCGCCGCCACGCCCCCCACGGCCGCGGCGCCGCCAGCTCCACCGCCAGCGCGAACTGCAGGGGCACCAGCGTGAGTCCGAGGATCCTGCCGTACGTGTAGTGCCCGCTGACCCAGCCGTACGCCACGACCAGGCAGTCGAGGGCGAACATCAGGACGAGGGGATCGCGCGCAGAACGCCTGCCCCGCAGCCACAGCGCCGGCAGCCCCAGCAGTGCCAGCCCGAAGTGCCCGTCGAGATCCCGGTAGAGCCGCCGGTGCATCGCGTCCACGCTGCCGTCCCCGGCCAGCGCGAGCACGTCGAAGTACGGCCAGCAGGCGGCGACCAGCAGCGCCGTGACACCCACCAGCGCCCACCGCCCCACGACGGCCGCGGACCGGCCCCGCTGCCATCCGGCGACCAGGGCCACCGCCCCCAGCACGGCCGCCACCGCCGTGATCGGGTGGATCAGCAGGATCACCCCGTACAGCGTGCCGAGCCCGGCGTACCCCACCGCCCGCCCACCGTCCCGAGCCCGTACCCCCGTAACCCCCCAGGCCCAGAACGCCAGCCCGATCGCGAACGTCGACGGATACCCCAGATTCCCCGTCATCGACATCAGCCCGAGATACCCGCTCCACCACGCCCGCTCGGTCCCCCACAGCAGCGTCATCGCGGCCAGCGCCAGCACCGGCGCCCACTGTCTCGGCGTCAGCACGCGCACGAAACGGCCGATGCCCACCAGCAGGACCAGCAGGTTCACCGGCCCGGCGAGCCTCACCACCTCCCACCCGCCCAGCCCCGTCAGCCGCGCGAACGCGCCCTGCGCGACCGCGTACGGCGAGTAGTACGGGCTGCCCGCACCCGGCAGATCGGCCATGGGGTGGCGCGGGTGGAGCAGGCCGTCCTTCAGACGTTCGACGACCGCCGCGTGCTGCCCGGCGTCGCAGCACAGCGGCACGCGCCAGTACGCCAGCGACATCACCAGCCAGAACAGGAACCCGAAGACCTGGTACGGGGTCGGACGCCGGCGGCGGCCGCCGCGCAGTGCCGTCGCACCGCGCACGGTCCGCCGGACCAGGACGCCGGCGCTCATCGGACGGGGGAGACACAAAGGGGCTGAAGCATTGGCCGTATGTTCCCGCCCAGGTCAACGGCTTAGCCGTACGTCACCTCATCGAGTGAGCCCGATCGGGGTGCCCCTGTGCCGGCATCACCACCCGGTCCCGCAGGACGGATTCCAGCAGCAACGGCACCCCCACCACCGGCAGCAGCCACGCCAGCACGATCAGCCGCTCGCCCCAGATGTTGATGTCCGGATGCCCGGCCTGCGTGAGGATCCCGGTGAACGCGGCCCCCAGCAGAAACCCGCCGAAGGCCCGCCGCCGCCCCCGCCACACACCCCAGGCCCCGGCGGCCAGCGCCGCCAGGAACAGCGGCTCCCACAACTGCCGGCGCAGCCACTCCCCCCAGAAGTTGACCTGGAGGTGCAGGAACTCCGGCCACGGACTCGTCCGGTCGGGCCGGGCGAAGTGACCGGTGAGCAGATCCTGCAGGCTCTCGGACTCGGACGGATAGTGCAGCACCTTCGCCAGCAGCATCGTCCCGGCCACCGCACCGCAGCCCACGACCGCGAGCGCCACCACCCCGCGCCCCGGAGCCGCCCCCCGCCGCCACCGCCGTACGGCGATCACCGCCCCCGCCCCCGCCAGGCACACCCCCAGAAACAGCGCCTGCGAGTGCTTCACGGTGAACAGGGCCAGCAGCGAGCCGCCCACCAACACCAGCCCCGTCCGCTCCCGATGCCCGTGCAGCACCAGCGCGCACCCCCACACCGCCGCCAGGGTCAGCGCCAGCAGCAGCCCCTCCGTCATCGGCCGCATGGCGGTCGTCCCGCACGGCAGGACGTAGTACAGGGCCTGCCCGGTCAGCGCGAGCGGCACCGGCACGGACAGCGTGCGCAGAATCAGGAAGACGAGCACTCCGGCCGCGACCGCGATCACGACGCCCGCCGCCCACAGCCCCCACTTCACGCCGAACAGAACGAGGAACGGCACCAGGAACGCCGGATACCCGGGCCGCACGTCGAAGATCCGCATGAACCGTTCCGGCATGAACGGCACCGTGTGCCCGCCGGTCTGCCCCGCCCGCAGCCGCGGGTCCACGCCCCGCCACTCGGCCGCCCGGCAGTCCTCCCTGACCTGCCGGGTCGGGCTCGGCGCGTGGAAGCGCACCACGTTGACCTTCTGGTTGCGGTGAGCGATCGACGCCTTGCTCGCGCAGACGTAGTCGATGGTCGCGGCCGCCGCCTCCCGCTTGTTGTCGCCGCGCAGGCTCAGGGCGTACGACAGGTAGTTCTTGGAGTCGGGGGTGTCCCGGCCGGAGACGTTCGCGAGCTGGAGCACGGCGAACACCGCGGCCAGGACCAGCACCCAGGTGCGCGGCCTCACGAGGAGGTCAGCAGGTCACGGTCGGCGGCGGGCGCCCGCAGCGGCTCGGGGACCGGCGCCGGTCCGGGCACCCACCCGTCCTCGCCGAGCAGCAGCGTCCGTACGGCCCGCTCGGCGGCGCCTCCGTCGTCGTACTCGCAGAACCGGTCCCGGAAGGCGGCCCGCAGCCGCGCCGACTCCTCGTCCTGCCAGGTCCGGGAGGCGAACAGCCACGCCAGTTCCCGGTAGGAGCGCGAGACATGGCCCGGTGCCTCGGCGGTGATGTCGAAGTAGGTGCCCCGGCTCGCCGCGTACGCGCCCCAGTCGTCCGCGTGGACCACGATCGGCCGGTCGAGGAGGGCGTAGTCGAACATCAGGGCCGAGTAGTCGGTGACCAGGACGTCGGAGGCGAGCAGGACGTCCTCGACGTGCGGTTCGTCGGTGGCGTCGACCAGGATGCCGCGCCGGTGCAGCTCGGCGAGGCCCATGCCGCGGGCCGGGCCGGTGGCGAGGGACGGATGCAGGCGGACGACGAGGGTGTGTCCGGCGCCGAGGTCCTCGGCGAACCGGGCCAGGTCGACGCGGTCGACGTGACCGCCCCGGCGGTAGTCGCGGCGGGTGGGCGCGTACAGCACGACCGTGTGGTCGGCGGGGACGCCCAGCCGGGCACGGACGGCCTCGCAGTCCCCCGGCCGGGCGTTGACCAGCGCGTCGTTGCGCGGGCTGCCCGTCCGCAGCGATGTGAAGTGGCACGGATACGCCCGCTCCCACACCAGCTCGGAGTGGCGGTTGGCGACCAGGCTGTAGTCCCAGCGGTCGGCGCGGCGCAGCATCTGCGGCACGTCGACGCCGTGCCGGGCGCCGGGCTTGGTGAGCAGGTCGGCGCCCATGTACTTGAGCGGGGTGCCCTGGTGGGTGTGGATGTGGACGCTGCCGGGGCGCTTGGGCAGGGAGCCGGGCCAGTTGACGTTGTTGACGAAGTAGGTGGCCCGGGCGGTGATACGGCGGTAGCGCGGGGAGTCGAGGAGGACGTGCTCGACGTCCGGCGGGAGCAGCGCGGCCTGCGCTGCCTCCTCTTCGTCCCGGACCACCCACACCCCCCGCAGGTGGGGGGCGATCTCTCGCGCCTTGTGGTAGATCGCGGCCGGGTCGCCGAGGACGCCCCGGTGGGAGAAGGCCGAGTAGACGACGAGGTTCGGGTCGAGGGAGCGGCGTGCGGACAGCGCGGACCGGCCGCGTGCCATCCGTACGCCCGCCGCCCGCCGCACCTGCTGCGCGCGCCGACCGGCTTCACGAGCGGCCCGCCCGGCCTGCCGCTTGGCCGTGTACAGCGCGTAACCGCCTTCCAGCACGCGCAGTTCTGGGGCTACGGAGGTGCCTGGCGGCTTGTGTTCGCGGAACATCTCGGCCGTACGGCGGAAGAACTCGCGTTTGTCGGACGGGGGCAGCCGGTCCGGCTTGGAGAGGATGTCCAGGCAGTGCTCGCCCATCTTGGCGTGCAGATACGGCCGCCAACTCGCAAGCTGCGGCCGGGAGTCGACGTACGCGAAGACCCGCTGGTACTGGTCGTGGATGTCGAAGTGCTTGCGGCTGGTGGTGGACAGGATGTTGCCCTGGCGGCGCTGGCGGTAGTTCAGGCAGATCCGGTCCAGCGTGGCGATCCGCTCGGCGCTGAGCAGCACCGGGAAGGTCCAGGGCGTGTCCTCGTAGTAGCCGGGCGGGAAGACGAAGCCCCCGCGCTCGACGAAGTCGCGGCGGTAGACCTTGTTCCACACCACCATCAACAGGTCGAGGATCTCCGGGCGTTCGGCCACCGTGAAACAACCACCGCCGGCCTCCGCGAGCACATGCGCGAGCACGTTCCGGCGCGTCCCGCCCCACCAGTACGTGCGCGCGTAGTCGAAGATCAGCACATCCGGATCGGAGGTCTCCTCCAGCCTGTCGGCCATCGCCCGCAGCGCCCCCGGCGTGAGGGTGTCGTCGCTGTCGAGGAAGAACAGGAAGTCGCCGGTGGCGTGCGGCATCCCGGCGTTGCGGGCGCGGCCGAGACCGACGTTCTCCGGCAGGTGCAGCACACGGACGCGCGCGTCGCGGGCCGCGTACTCGTCGAGGATCGCGCCGCAGCCGTCCGGCGAGCAGTCGTTCACGGCGATGACCTCGATGTCCCGGTAGGACTGCTCCAGAACCGAGTCGAGGCACTCGCGCAGGAAACCCTGCACCTTGAAGCACGGGATGATCACGCTGAAGCGGGGCACTGCGGGGTCAGCTCCTTACGAGGGTGGCGGCGGCGGGCGCCGGGACGCGCTCCGCGAGCGGGATCACGGGCGGGATCGCCTCCGGCGGCTCGCCCAGGAACACCCGGCGTACGACGCGTTCGGCGGCGCGTCCGTCGTCGAACTGGCAGAAGAGCTCACGGAAGCGGGCCCGTTGCCCGGCCGACCGGGAGTCCGTGTACGAGCCGTCGCGGAAGACCCGCGCCAGGTCCTCCGGCGTCCGGGCCACCGGGCCCGGCGGGTCCTGCAGGAGGTCGAAGTAGACACCGCGCGTCTCTCGGTAGACCTCCCAGTCGTCGGCGTACACGACGATCGGCCGGTCCAGGTTGGCGTAGTCGAACATGATCGACGAGTAGTCGGTGACGAGCGCGTCGGCGGCCAGGCAGACGTCCTCGGAGGAGCGGTGGGCGGTCACGTCGATGATCCGGCCGCTGCTCTTCTTCCCGCCCCGGTCGTAGAAGTAGTGGGCGCGCAGCAGCACGACCACGTCCTCGCCGGCCTCCTCGCAGAAGGCCTCCAGGTCCAGCCCGGTCTCGAAGCCGGTGTGGTGGTCGCGGTGGGTGGGGGCGTACAGCACGGCCGTCCTGCCCTCGGGGACGCCCAACTCCCGGCGGATCCGCGCCACATCGTCCGCCGTCGCCGTGTAGTACACGTCGTTGCGCGGATAGCCGTACTCCAGGTGCTCGTACGAGCCCGGGAAGGCGCGCTCCCACATCTCCGTGGAGTGGCGGTTGGAAGAGAGGTTGTAGTCCCAGCGGTCCACGCGGCCCAGCAGCTTGGCGAAGCTGCCGGTCGCGGCGGCCACCACCGGATACGTCGACTGGTCGATGCCCATCGTCTTCAACGGCGTGCCGTGCTGCGTCTGGACGTGCACGCTGCCGGGGCGCTTGACCACGCCCTCCGCGAAGTTGGCGTTGTTGATCAGGTACTTGGCGCGGGCCAGCACCTCCCAGTAGCGGTGGCTGCCGATGACGGCGTAGTCGATGCCGTCGGGCATGGCGTGCGCCTGGTCGGGCTCCACCAGGAACACCGAGCGGATGTGCGGCGCGAGTTCGCGGGCCTTGGCGTGGATCGCGGCCGGGTTGCAGGCGTAGCCCCGGCCCCAATAGGCGCAGTACACGGCGAGGTTGGGATCCAGGGGGCGGCGCAGATGGTGGTGGTACAGCAGCCGGGTGCGCAGCATGTGGGGGCGCGGGAGGTGCTCCAGCGTCCTGGAGGCCTGCTGGTTGGCGCCCCGCAGCGCACGGAAGGCCGCGTACGAGCCGCTCGCCAGCAGCCGGTGCTGCACGCCCGGGCTGCCGCCCGGCACCCGGAACCCGGCGGGGCGGTGGTGCCGGTACAGCCTGCTCGCCCGGCGGAAGTAGGCGCGGCGCTGGGAGGGCAGTCGGCGGGGGTGGGCGGCGGTCTTCAGGACGGCGGCGAAGAGGTGATCGAACAGGGCGTGCAGCCGCTCGCCGGACAGGCCCTGCTCGGCGGCGCGGGTGAGCACCAGGTCGGCCTGGTCGAGCAGTTCGAAGTGGTGCTCGCCCGGCAGGTTGAGCCGGTTGCCCTGCCGGCGCACCAGATGCCGTACGACGACCGAGCGCTCCACCGCGACCCGCTCCGCCTTCAGCGCGGCCAGACCGCCGAAGCCGATGTCGGTGAAATGGCCGCCGGGGAAGTGCAGTTGGTGATCGGTGACGAAGGCGCGGCGGTAGGCCGCGCTCCACGCCGGGAGCTGTACGCCGGTCAGCTGCGGGGCACGGTCGGGGGAGAAGACGCCGGGGGGTGCCGTCGCGAGCACCGGTGCCGCCGGGTTGCTCGGCTCGCCCTCCCACCACGGCGTGCGCTCGTGCTCGAAGTGCAGCACGTCGATGTCGCCGGTCTTCGTCAGGCGCGCGTCGAGCGCCGCCAGCGCACCAGGGACGAGGACGTCGTCGCCGTCGAGGAACAGCAGATACGCGCCGGTCGCCGCCCGCATCCCGGTGTTGCGCGCCCCGGCCAGGCCCGCCGACGGCGGCGAGTGCACCGGGGCCACCCGGGAGTCCCGGCGGGCGTGCCCGGCGACGACGTCCGCGGCGGGGGAGCCGGGCGCGTCGCAGACCGGGATCAGCTCGAAGTCGCCGAAGGACTGGGCGAGGACCGAGTCCAGCGCCTGGGCCAGCCGGCCCGCTACCCCATGGGACGGGACGATGATGCTGAAGCGGGGCATTCTGCTCTTTCTGTGGGTGTTCTCGAGGTCCGTGAGGAGCTATGGCGCCTCACGCGGCGCTGGGCCGTCCGGACGGACGCCAGGTGGACGGCCGGCTCGGGGTGGGCCGCGAAGGACTGGAGGGCATACGAACTCCCCGGAGTGAGAACGGCGTTCAGGCGCGGTCGGTGACGGCCAAGGGGCCGGGCGGATGCGGCACGATGGCGAACGGGCTGCTCGCGAGCGCCTCGGCCGCGGACGGCACGGGGTGGCGCTCGGCGAGCGGTACGGCCGGGGGCTGGTCCGTCTCCCCCAGCACCACATGCCGTACGACCCGCTCGGCGGCGCGTCCGTCGTCGTACGGGCAGAACCGCGCGCGGAACGCGGAGCGCAGCTGGGCGGAGCGCGAGCCGCGCCAGTGGCCGGTGGCGAAGATGTCGATCAGCTCGTCCTCGCTGCGCGCCACCGCGCCCGGCGCGCAGGAGCGCAGGTCGAAGTAGGTGCCGCGGGCCGCCTCGTACGCCGCCCAGTCGTCGTCGGTGGCGTGGATGACGATCGGCCGGTCCAGGTTGGCGTAGTCGAACATGATCGAGGAGTAGTCGGTGACCAGGGCGTCGGAGGCGAGGCACAACTGCTCGACGCTCGGGTGGTCGGTGACGTCGATGACCCCGCTGGAACCGGGGACGAGAGGGCCGCCGCAGTGGTGATGGGCGCGGGCCAGGACGACGAAGCCCGGGCCGAGACGGTGGACGACCCGCTCCAGGTCGAGGGTCGTGCGCTGGGTGCGCCGGTAGTCGCGGTAGGTGGGGGCGTACAGGATCGCGATCGTGCCCTCGGGGATGCCGAGGGACTCGCGCAGGCGGGTCACCTCCGTCGACGTCGCCTTCTGGAAGACGTCGTTGCGGGGCTGGCCGTACTCGAGCGTGGTGTAGCCGCCGGGGTGGACGCGTTCCCAGACGAGGGTGGAGTGGCGGTTGGCGGAGACGACGTAGTCCCACTGGTCGACGCCCCGCAGCTGCTCGGCGAAGTCCGTGCCGGCGGCGGCCGCCGGGTGTTCCTGGAGGTCGAGGCCCATGTGCTTGAGCGGGGTGCCGTGCCGGGTCTGGACGAGGATCTGGCCGGGGCGCTTGACCAGACCGGGGTCGAAGTCGACGTTGTCGATCAGGTACTTGGAGCGGGCGAGCGCCGTCCAGTAGGCGGCCGTGCCGGGGCTGAGGCGGCGGGTGGCGGCCGGGACCGTGTGGTGGTGCTCGGGGTGGGCGACCCACGCCGTGCGGATGTGCGGCGCGTAGGTGCGGAACGCGGCCTCCAGCGCGCCCGGGTTGCAGCCGTGGCCACGGCCCCCGTACGCGGAGAAGACGGCACGGTCGGCGCGCAGCGGGAGGCGCCGCTGGATCCGGTAGTGCAGCCGCAGGGCGGCGGACCGGGTCGCGCGCAGGAGCTTGGCGGTGAGCCTGACGGTACGGCGGCGCAGGGCCGACGCGACCTGCAGGGCGCGGAAGGTGCGGTGCAGGCCCAGGTGGACCAGGGTGTGCCGCAGCCGCGAGTGGAGGGGGACGCCCGGGACGCGGTGGCGGCGGCAGTGGGCGCGGGCGGTGCGCAGGAACTCCGCCCGCAGTTCGCGCGGCAGCCGGTCGCGCCGGGTGAACACGGTCGCCAGATGGTCGACCATGCGGCGGAACAACACCGGGCGCCAGCGGGCGAGTTCGGGGTGCTGCTCGACGTACGCGAAGACACGGTCGTACTGCTCGAAGACGTCGAAGTGACGGCGGCTGGTGGTGCCGAGGATGCTGCCCTGCCGGCGCTGCCGGTAGTGCACGCAGACCCGGTCGAGGGTCGCGATCGACTCGGCGGTCATCAGCACCGGGTACGTCCAGGGGGTGTCCTCGTAGTAGCCCGGCGGGAAGGTGAAGCCCGCGCTCTCGACGAACTCCCGGCGGTACGCCTTGTTCCAGGCGACCATGAGCTGGTGCAGCAGGCCGGGGCGGTCCTCCAGGCGGAAGGGCGCCGGGCCCCGCTCGTCGAGCTGGACGGCGGCCTGGTTGCGGACGGTCCGGCCCGACCAGTAGGTGCGCGCGTAGTCGTGGACCAGGATGTCCGGCTCGCCGGTCTCGGTCAGCCGGTCGGCGATCGCGCGCAGCGCGTGCGGGGTGAGGGTGTCGTCGCCGTCCAGGAAGAGCAGGTAGTCGCCGCTCGCCTCACGCATCCCGGCGTTGCGGGCGGGGCCCAGCCCCTGGTTCTGCGGCAGATGCACCGGCACGACACGCGGATCGCGGGCGGCGAACTCGTCGATGATCGCGCCGCAGGCGTCCGGCGAGCAGTCGTCGACCGCGATCAGTTCCAGATCCGGATACGACTGGGAGAGCACCGATTCCAGGCATTCGTGCAAGTACGCCTGAACCTTGTACGCGGGGACGATGACACTGAACCTGGGCAAGGGACATCCATGGGTCGGCGCGGACGACAGGGCCTTGCCCGGGAACGGCCGATGGAGTCGGTTGGTTACGTTGTGTGCTGCATACGGGGGATTCTGGATGAATTTCGAGGGGCGGACCGGTGTCGGTCCGCCCCTCGCGAAGTGCACTGGTGTCGTGGCTACTTGACCGCGCCGGCCATCACGCCGGACACGAACTGCCGCTGGAACGCGAAGAACACGGCCAGCGGGATCACCATGGAGATGAACGCGCCGGGCGCCAGGACGTCGATGTTGTTGCCGAACTGGCGTACCTGCGTCTGCAGGGCGACCGTGATCGGCTGGCTGCCGGAGTCGGTGAACACCAGCGCGATCAGCATGTCGTTCCACACCCACAGGAACTGGAAGATGCCAAGGCTCGCGATCGCCGGCCCGCCGAGCGGCATCACGACCCTTGCGAACAGGCGCAGTTCGCCGGCGCCGTCGAGCCGGGCCGCCTCCAGCAGTTCCCTCGGGATCTCCGCGAAGAAGTTCCGCAGCAGGAACACCGCGAAAGGCAGACCGAAGCCCGTGTGGAAGAGGATCACACCCAGCATCGAGCCGAACAGCCCGATCTTTCCGAAGAGTTCGGCGATCGGGATCAGCGCCACCTGCACCGGCACCACCAACAGGCCGACCACGGCCAGGAACCACCAGTCACGGCCCGGGAACTCCATCCATGCGAACGCGTAGCCCGCGAGCGCGCCGATGACGACGACGAGGACCGTCGCCGGGACCGTGATCAGCACGGTGTTGACGAGCGAGTCGGTGATGTCGCTGTTCGCCAGGAGCTTGTCGTAGCTCTCGAAGGTGAGTTGGGACGGTTTGCTGAGTACTTCCCACCAGCCGCTGGCCGCCATGTCCCGCGGGGTGCGCAGCGAGGACAGCAGCAGACCGATCGTCGGGACCAGCCAGAACAGGCCGACGACGATGAGGAAGACACGGACCAGACCGCCGCTGGCGCGTTCCGCGAGACGGGAGCCGAGGGACTGCTTGGCCTTGGTGATCGTGACGGGCGGGGGTGCCGCCTTGCTGATGCTGCCGGCGTCCGCGGTCATCGCCGTACCTCCCGCCTGAGCCTGCGAATGTTGAACCACATCACAGGGATGACGAGGAGAAGCAGGAACACCGAGATGGCGCTCGCGATGCCCGGCTGATCCTCGGAGAAGCCCTTGCGGTACAGCTCCAGCGCGAGGACGTTCGCGTCGTCCTGCGAGGAGCCCGGGGCGATGATGAAGACCAGGTCGAAGATCTTCAGGACGTTGATCATCAGGGTGACGGTGACGACCGCGAGGACCGGCGCGAGCAGGGGGACCGTGACCCTGCGGAACACCTGCCACTCGCTCGCGCCGTCGACGCGGGCGGCCTCCAGGAGTTCACGGGGGACCCCGGCCAGTCCGGCCGCGATCAGCACCATCGCGAAGCCCGCCCACATCCAGATGTACGACCCGATGATGGCCGGCGTGACCAGCGACGGGCCGAGCCAGTCCACGCCGTTGTACGCCTCCTTGAAGTTGCTTGCCGGAAGGCGCAGTTGGGCTCCGTCGGCCTTCGACGACAGGGTGAAGGTGCCGTCGTCGGCGGCCTTGGTCGACTCGACCACCTTGCCGTCCTTGACCGCCTCGATCTTCATGCCGGGGTAGCCGAACTCGGACGCGTCGGGCGCGCCGAGCGTGCCCACGCCCTTGCCGCGCGTGAAGTCCTGCCAGGTCGTGCCGGAGATCTTCCCCGGGTCGGCCTGCGGGGCCGCGGCCGGCTTCGCGTCGTCGGGCATCTGGTCGGGGGCGACGCCCACGAGGGGGAGGGTGACGGTGTCCCCGGTGTTGACCGTCGCCTTGGTGATGAAGGCGCCCCCTTGCGCCACGAGCGGCGACTCGCGGCCCGGGTGGGCCTTCGGGAACGCGGACGCCTCGGCGAAGGTGTCGTGGATGCCGACCCAGACGGCGTTCGCGACGCCCTTGTCGGGGTCCTGGTCGTAGACGAGGCGGAAGATGATGCCCGCCGCCAGCATCGAGATCGCCATCGGCATGAAGACGACCAGCTTGAACGCCGTACCCCAGCGCACCCGTTCGGTCAGCACCGCGAAGATCAGACCGAGCGCGGTGGCGACCGTCGGGGCGAAGACCACCCAGATGATGTTGTTCTTCAGGGCGGTGCGGATGCCGTCGTCGGTGAACAGGGCCTGGTAGTTGTCGAATCCGGCGAAGCCGTCGCCCGACTGGTTGTAGAAACTGCGGACGACCGAGTACCCGATCGGGTAGACCACGAGCGCGCCAAGCAGCACCAGTGCGGGCAGCAGGAACAGGGCTGCCACGGTCTTGCGGGTGCCGGTCACGCTCTTGCGCGACTTGGGTGCGGCAGGGGTCGGTGGGGCCCCTGCCGCCGAAGCCGACGTCATGGCGTCAGCCTCCGTAGGCGGCGGCCGCGTCGGCTTCCAGCTTCCGCTGCGCTCCCGCGATGTCCTTCGGGTTCTTCAGGAAGTCCTGGAGGGCCTTCCACTCGCCCTTGCCGGGGGTGCCGCCGAAGGCCTGCGGTGCCTGGTCGGACATGTCGAAACGGAAGTCGTCGCCGGCCGCGACGAGCGCCTTGGCCATCTTCTGCTGCACCGCGTTCGGGTACGCCGAGTCCGCCACGTTCTTGTTCGGCGAGAGGTAGCCGCCCAGCTTCGCCTGGATGGTCGCCGCGTCCGGGGAGGCCAGGAAAGTGGCCAGCGCCTGGGCCGCCTTGGAGTCCTGGAGGATCACGGCCGCGTCGCCGCCGGTGACCACGGGCGCGGTGTCGCCCACGGCCGGGAACGGGAACACCTTCGCGTCCGTGCCGATCTTCGCGTCGGTCTCGCCGATGTTGACCTGCACGAAGTCGGCCTCGAACACCATGCCCGCCTTGGGCTGGTCACCGCCGGTGAAGGTCTGCGTCACGGACGCCGGGAACTCCGTCTGCAGCGCGCCGTCCGCGCCGCCCGCCACGTAGTCCTGCTTGCCCCAGATCTGGGCGAGGGTGGTGAGGGCGTCCTTCACGGACGGGTCCGTCCACTTGATCTCGTGCTGGGCGAGCTGGTCGTACTTCTCCGGGCCCGCCTGCGAGAGGTAGACGTTCTCGAACCAGTCCGTGAGGGTCCAGCCGTCGGCGCCGGCGACCGAGAACGGCGTGACACCGGAGTCGTAGACGGTCTGCGCGGTGGTCAGGAGCTCGTCCCAGGTCTTGGGCTCACTCGCGCCCGCGTTCTCGAAGACCTGGGCGTTGTACCAGATCAGGGACTTGTTCGCGGCCTTGTAGTAGACGCCGTACTGCTTGCCGTCGACCTTGCCGATGTCCTGCCAGCCCTGGGAGTAGTTCTCCTGCAGTTCCTTGGTGGCCTCCGCGCCGAGCGGCTTGGCCCACTTCCTGTCCACGGCCTGCTTGATGGCACCCGGCTGCGGGAGCATCGCGATGTCCGGCGGCTGGCCGCCCGCGATCTTCGAGCCGAGGAAGTTGATGATCGGATCCTGCGCGGGCACGAAGGTCACCTTGGCGCCGGTGCGCTTCTCGAACTCCGCGAGGACCTTCTTGAAGTTCTCCTGCTCGGCGCCGGTCCAGACGGCGGCGACCTCCAGGCTCTGCCCGTCGAGCTTGGGGAGGGTGACGGTGGTGCCGGTCTCCGTGCCACCGGTGGGGCCGCTGTCGCTGCTCTTGTCGTCGTCTCCGCCGCAGGCGGTGAGCGAGAGCGCGAGCGCTCCCGCGAGGAGGGCGGCCGCGGTTTTCGCGGACCTGTGCTGCCGGTGCTTGCGGATGGTGCTGCTCGTCCTGCGCATCAATGCCCCGTTCTTCGTTCCTCGTCGAACGTCCGAACGCTGTCCCGTGCGCTCTGGTCTACGCCTTGGGGTGGGGGGCGGCAAGAGCGCGTCCGCTGTCAAGCGGGTGATCGTGACCCCCCTGTGACCAGGCACCCGGCGTGGGTGGCGTCCTCGGCCGGGAGTTGCCTGCCCGGTGCCGCGAGGAATGTCCGCATCAGCATCCCGCACTACAGCAGGGACGGCACCTCGGCCGACGCGACCTCCCGCGCCGCCCTCTCCAACGCGCTGGCCAACAACGCCAGGTCCGTCGGCCCGTTGCCCAACTCCCGCACGGGACGCCGGGCCGGTGGGTCACCCATCCGCTCCCACTCCAATGGCACAACCGTCGGCCGAAGCGTCGCCGTGCGCGGAATCCGCCCCGTGACCCGGCCGCCCTGGAAGGGCGTCACCCGTCCGTCCGGCCGGGCCAGACGCCCGCGCCCGGGGGCCGGTTCGTCCGGGCCGGCGGCCGGCGCGTCGAGGGTGACGCGCAGGGTCGCCCGGCGGGCCGGTTCCGACTGGGCCGTACGGCCGCCGACGCCGGCCGCGGCCACCAGGTGCACGCCGAGCCGCTCGCCGTCCCGGGCCACGGCCTCCAGCGCGCGTATCACCGAGCCGGCCGCGGGTCTGCCCGGGGAGCCCAGCGCGGGGGAGACCAGCGCGTCCAGGTCGTCGACGACCACGACCAGCCGGGGCAGCGGCGGGGCGGCTTCCGCCCGGCGGCGCGCCGCCGCCGGGCGCAGGCGGATGGTCGAACTGGGCGGGGTGTCGAGGTCTCCGGTCGACTCGCTGGTCCCGGCCACCACGGTCCCGGACGCCCCGCGTGCCGTCGCCGTCCGCTGGGCGACCATACGGCCCGACACCACACGTCCGGTGTGCCACTCGGCGAAGTCGGACCGCCCGAGCAGCTCCGCACGCCGCTTCAGCTCGGCGCTCAGGGACTGGGCGAACTCCCGCATCCGCACCGGGTCGTTGGCGGAGAGGTGGGTGGTGACGTGCGGAACGTCCGTGCAGACGCGCAGGCCTTCGCCGTGTCCGCCGCCGCTCGTGCCCACGTTGTCGCGGCCGTCCATCAGGACCACGCTCAGCCGGTCGGGGCGCTCGGCGGCGGCCAGGGAGGCGACCACGGCTCGCAGCAGCTCCGTACGTCCGCTGCCCGGCGGTCCCTCGATCAGCAGGTGCGGGCCCTCGGCCACGAGGTCCACGCAGACCGGCCCGCGCGGCCCGGCCCCGAGCACCGCCGAGGCCCGCCCGCCGAGCGACTCCGTGTCGTCGGCCGCGTCCGCCCAACGCGCCATCAGCGACGCCGGGGTGGCCCTCGCGAGCCCCAACTCGTCCAGCAGCCGCGCGGCCTGAGGCAACGGCATGGACACGCGCGCGTGCCGCTCACCGGCCGTCGTCTCCGCCCGCAGCGGCGCCAGCGCCCGCGCGAACCGCTCGGCCCAGGCGAGCGACACGGCGTCCACCGCGGCCACGGTGCCGTGCCCGACGGGGCCGCTGGGGGGCGCCTCCGCAGTGCGGGGGGACTGTGGCGGCGTGCCCGGGGGCGCCGCCGTCCCGGTCCGCGCGACGCGCATCAGCCGCAGCGCCGTCGCCACGTCGCCGCTGAGCAGGGCGACCGCACCGCACTCACGGAACGTCGGCGACACCGCGCAGGCCGCCTCGTACGTCTCCGTCACCGGCGAGGCGGGCGACGCGGGTGCCGTCTCGGCGAGGCACACGACGTGTATGCCGGCCCGCGGGCCCTCCAGCGCCAGCCGCGCCATCGCCTCACGCACGGCGGCGCCCGGCGGGTCGCCGTCCACGACGACCACGGTGTACGGCCCCGGGAAGCCGCCCCCGTCCCCGTCCGCCATGGCGTCGTCCCTGGCCCAGGAGGGGCGCCGGGTCGCACCGGGCGGTTGATGGACGTCGGGAATGCCGGCGGCAGGCGGTGCGGCGTCGAGCGCGGTGGGGCCCGCCTCCGCCAGATGGTCCTCCAGACGGCGGAGGAGTTCGTCGGAGCGGGCCGTGGCCTGTTCGCGGTCGTAGGCGAGGAGGAGGCGGCAGTCCTGGCCGTGGCCCGGGCGCAGATGGGGGAGCCAGCCCAGCCAGGACCACTCGGCGGTGCGCTCCTCCTGAGGGCGGGAGCGGTCCGCGCTGATCAGAACGATTTCCAGGGCGTCGGGGGAGTGCAGCGCGGCGAGCTGGGCGACGACCGCGCGGGCCACCCCGGCCAGCCGCGCGCGCGGACCGGCCAGCCCCAGCGCCCCGACCTCGCGCAGATCGGCGGTCACGGGCACCGCGGGCAGCAGCCCCGAGCCGTCCGGTGCCGCACGGTCGGCCGTGCCCAGCCGCACCGTGAGCGCCTCCGGGTGGCCCGGTCCGCGCTCCCACAGACGCGGGCCGGGGCCCAGGGCCGTCAGGAGCAGCGCCGCCGGGTCCGGCCAGGCCTCGGGGGCCTGGGAGACGGTGGCCGGGGGTGCCTCCGTCGTGTCCGCGGCGGCGTCCTCCGTCTCGTCGTACGTCCCGCGCCCGGTCGCGCCCTGTTCGCCGCGTCCGCCGGTCAGCCGCCGCGCCCACGCCGTGAGCCCGCCGCGCCGACGCAGTCCCTGCGGCACGTCCGTCCCCCGGAGGGGGGTCCCCTTGCGGCGGCCGGTTCCGGAGATGTCCGGGTCGGCGCCGGTGGCGATGTCGGAGGCGTCGTCCCGAGCCGTCGGACGGGCGGACGCGTCGGGGGAACCGTCGATGCCGGCCGTCTCGGCGAGTCCCGGGATGCCGGAGCGACCGGCGTGGGTGTCCCCGGCACCGGGAACCGGGTCGGCCGCGCTGCCCCGGACGGGCATGCTCCGGGCGCCGTCGTGGCCCTCGATGCGCGGCGCCCCGCCCTGGCCCGGCACGACGGGCGGTTCGACCCGCCCGTGCCCCTGGGCGCCCGGGGTGCCGGTCGAGGCGCCCCAGCCCGCCGAGCCGTACGCGTGATGGGTCCTGCCGGAGGGGCCCGGCCCGGCCTCGGTCGCGGGTGCCTGCGCCGCACCGGTGCCGGTGCCGCTGTGCGCCGCCCCGTCCCCGGCGGGCACGCGCACGTGCCCCTCCCCGTCCGGAGTCGCCCGCACGCGCGCGCCGGGCCCTCCCGCCGGGGCCAGCCGCAGGGCCGACTCGCCGATCCGCAGCAGCGCGCCCGGCGTGAAGCGGACCGGGCGGGGGCCGATGCGCCTGCCGTCCAGCGTGGTGCCGTTCGTCGAGCCGGGGTCGGCGACCGAGACGCGGCCGTCGGGGCCGACCGTGACCGCGCAGTGCAGCCGGGAGACGTCCGGGTCGTCGAGCGGGACGTCGGCGTCGGCCGAACGGCCGATCTGGATCTGGCCGCCGTGCAGCAGGTGGACCCCGCCGGCGTCGGGTCCGGCGACCACATGCAGCTGGGCGGGGGCGTCGTCGAGCTCGGGGTGGGGTTCCGGCACGCCGGGGGTGCCCAGGGACAGCACGGCGCCGTCGATCAGCGGGGGCTCGCCCAGCGTGCAGCGCTGCGCGTCGAGCCGCTCCGCACCGGCGTACAGCACCACCGGGCTTCCGCTCGGCTCCCGGCCCCGCTCGGGCGCGGAGGTGCCACCGTCCGCCAAGACCGCCGAGGCCAGCGCCGACGCCACCGCGGCCAGTGCCGTGCCCGCGGGCGCCGTGATCAGCACGTCGCGGCTCGCGGCGCGGCCCCGCGCGGCCTGGGCAGGCGGGCCCAGCGGGTCCACGACGGTCAGCCGGATCTGCATCGCCGTCAGCTGTCCCTTCTGCGCACACGAGCACGTCGGCCAGTACTGGAGGCATCCTCGCACCTGCCACTGACAACGCGCCCGCCGCGCGGCAGCAAATGATCTTGATTGGTCGGCTCTGCCCGCAAAAGTGCCTGACCGGTGCCGCACCGGCGACCGTTTGAGAACCGCTTGAGATCGGTCACGTCGGGGTCGGGCAACCAACCGGACCGAGTCGAGCGTCTTTCCTTCGAACATGGCCACTGGACGCGGCGGCACTACAGTGGGTCGGAACACAGGCAAGCAGCAGGGAGCGCATGACGTGCGGCCGGTAGGCAGCAAGTACCTGCTCGAGGAGCCGCTCGGACGCGGCGCCACGGGCACCGTCTGGCGAGCCCGCCAGCGAGAGACCGCGGGCGCCGAGGCAGCCGTTCCCGGCCAGCCCGGCGAGACCGTCGCGATCAAGGTCCTCAAGGAGGAACTCGCGAACGACGCGGACGTCGTGATGCGGTTCCTGCGGGAGCGGTCCGTCCTGCTCCGGCTGACCCACCCGAACATCGTCCGGGTCCGTGACCTGGTCGTCGAGGGCGATCTGCTGGCGCTGGTCATGGACCTCGTCGAGGGCCCCGACCTGCACCGCTACCTGCGCGAGAACGGGCCCTTCACGCCCGTCGCCGCCGCCCTGCTCACCGCGCAGATCGCCGACGCGCTCGCCGCCAGCCACGCCGACGGCGTCGTCCACCGCGACCTGAAGCCGGCCAACGTCCTGCTGCGGCAGAACGGCGGCCAGATGCACCCGATGCTGACCGACTTCGGCATCGCGCGGCTCGCCGACTCCCCGGGGCTGACCCGCACGCACGAGTTCGTCGGCACGCCCGCGTACATCGCGCCCGAGTCCGCCGAGGGCCGCCCGCAGACCTCCGCCGTCGACATCTACGGCGCCGGCATCCTGCTGTACGAGCTGGTCACCGGCCGCCCGCCGTTCTCCGGCGGCTCGGCCCTCGAAGTCCTGCACCAGCACCTGAGCGCCGAACCGCGCCGCCCGTCCACGGTCCCCGACCCCTTGTGGACGATCATCGAGCGCTGTCTGCGCAAGAACCCGGACGAACGGCCCAGCGCCGAGAACCTCGCGCGCGGGCTGCGTGTCGTCGCCGAGGGCATCGGCGTGCACGCGAACTCCGCGCAGATCGCCGCGGCGGAGGGCGTCGGAGCCCTGCTGGTCCCGGACCCGGCCCCCGCGGCCGTCCCGGGCGCCCCCGGCGCCGCCGACCCGACGCAGGTGCTGCAGCACGGCGCGGGCGCGTACGACCCCAACGCCAACGCCTACGACCCGAACGGCGCGACCAGCGTCCTGCCCCACACCGGCGGCCCCGCGGGCGCCGCCGACCCCACCGCCGTCATGCCGCCGATGCCGCCCGGCCGGCCGGGGCAGCAGCCCGGCGGACCCGAGGACCCGCACCCCTGGCAGAACCAGCTGCGTGCCGCCCGGGACCGCAACGAACAGACGCAGGTCCAGTACCTCGACCCCAGCCAGGACCCGCTGCGCCGCCGCCCCCAGCGGCAGGCCGCCCGGCCGCAGCAGCGGCCCCCTCAGCAACAGCCCCAGCAGCGGCCACCGGCCGGTTACGGCCATCCGCAGCAGCAACAGCCCCAGCAGTACGCCCCGCCGCAGCAGCCCCGGCAGCAGCCCCGGCAGCAGCCACAGCCGCAGCGGTACGCGCCGCCCGCCCAGCCGGAGCCCCAGCGCCCCGCGCGCGAGCCCCGGCAGCCGCGGCAGCGCAGTGCCAACCCGATGAAGATCCCGGGTCTCGGCTGCCTCAAGGGGTGCCTGTTCACGATCGTCATCCTGGTCGTGGCGGGCTGGCTGGTCTGGGAGCTGAGCCCGTTGCAGGACTGGATCGGCACGGGCAAGGGCTACTGGGAGCAGCTCAGCGACTGGGTCACCACCGTCAGCGGGTGGATCGGGGACCTGGGCGGGGGTTCCTCCGGCCAGTAGAGGCCACTCTGGTGATTTGTCGACACCTG
The DNA here is from genome assembly GCF_040295365.1 of Streptomyces sp. NPDC002838. Taxonomy (NCBI): domain Bacteria; kingdom Bacillati; phylum Actinomycetota; class Actinomycetes; order Kitasatosporales; family Streptomycetaceae; genus Streptomyces; species Streptomyces sp. NPDC002838. The sequence goes on from NZ_JBEOVF010000015.1 coordinate 64,719, forward strand.
GCGGGTGATTTCTGTCCCCGCGGTGAAGGTTGGCTCTTCGGACGCGTAGTTTTAGCGACAACACGCGGCAGTAGGAGCAGCCTTGGCACGGAAGATCGGCAGCCGGTACACCGCCCACCAGATCCTGGGGCGGGGCAGCGCCGGCACGGTGTGGCTGGGTGAGGGACCCGACGGGCCCGTCGCCGTCAAGCTGCTGCGCGAGGACCTCGCCTCCGACCAGGAGCTCGTCGGACGCTTCGTGCAGGAGCGCACGGCGCTGCTCGGCCTGGAGCATCCGAACGTCGTCTCCGTGCGCGACCTGGTGGTGGACGGCAACGACCTCGCGCTGGTGATGGACCTGGTGCGGGGCACGGACCTGCGCACCCGGCTCGACCGGGAGAAGCGGCTCGCGCCCGAGGCCGCGGTGGCGATCGTCGCGGACGTGGCGGACGGGCTGGCGGCGGCGCACGCCGCCGGGGTCGTGCACCGTGACGTGAAGCCGGAGAACGTGCTGCTGGACATGCAGGGCCCGCTGGGGCCGGGCGGGTCGCACCCCGCGCTGCTGACGGACTTCGGAGTGGCGAAGCTGATCGATTCGCCGCGGCGGACGAAGGCCACGAAGATCATCGGCACGCCGGACTATCTGGCGCCGGAGATCGTGGAGGGGCTGCCGCCCCGGGCGTCGGTCGACATCTACGCGCTGGCCACGGTCCTGTACGAGCTGCTGGCGGGCTTCACGCCGTTCGGCGGGGGGCATCCGGGCGCGGTGCTGCGGCGTCACGTGACCGAGACGGTCGTCCCCCTCCCGGGCATCCCGGACGAACTCTGGCAGCTCCTGGTGCAGTGCCTGGCCAAGGCGCCGGCCTCGCGGCTGCGGGCCTCGGAGCTGGGCGCGCGGCTGCGGGAGCTGCTGCCGATGCTGGCGGGGATGCCGCCGCTGGAGGTGGACGAGCCGGACGCGGAGTCCCCGGAGGAGCCGGAGGCCGCGCCGGAGGAGCCGGCGTCCTCGGCGCCGGTGCGGCGGGGGGCGGTGCCGCTGGTGCCGGGGGCGAAGCCGGCCGACTCCAACCGGGACACGCATACGTCGATGAGGGTGCCGGGGCCGGACGAGCTGGCCGGGGGTGCGCGGGGCACCGCCCGGGCGCCTCGGGCCGCGGGTGCCCCACGTCCTGGTTCCGCTCGGCACCGGGCGGCGACGCGGCGGCGGAGGGTTGCCCTGGGGGCGGCCGCGGTGGCTCTGGTGGCCGCGGTCGGGGTGGGTACGTGGCTGGCCACGTCCGGCGACGACGCCGGGGCGACTCCCCAGGACACGAAGAACTCGGCACCGGCGACGCCCTGACCGCCAGGGCTCCGCCCCCGGTGACCAGCGCCCGGCACCGGACGGCCCAGGTCGGTTGCCACAGCCGTTACGCTGGGAGGCGTGGCAGTCGTGGATGTATCCGAAGAGCTCAAGTCCCTCTCCTCGACCATGGAGTCGATCGAGGCCGTTCTGGACCTCGACAAGCTGAGGGCAGACATCGCCGTGCTCGAGGAGCAGGCAGCCGCGCCGTCCCTGTGGGACAACCCGGACGAGGCGCAGAAGATCACCAGCAAGCTCTCCCACCTCCAGGCCGAGGTCAGGAAGGCGGACGCGCTGCGCGGACGGATCGACGATCTCGCCGTGCTGTTCGAGATGGCCGAGGAGGAGGACGACTCCGACACCCGAGCCGAGGCCGAGTCCGAGCTCACCGCCGTCAAGAAGGCGCTGGACGAAATGGAAGTGCGGACACTTCTCAGCGGGGAGTACGACGCCCGCGAGGCGCTCGTCAACATCCGCGCCGAGGCCGGTGGCGTCGACGCCGCCGACTTCGCCGAGAAGCTCCAGCGGATGTACCTGCGGTGGGCGGAGCAGCGCGGCTTCAAGACCGAGGTCTACGAGACGTCGTACGCCGAAGAGGCCGGCATCAAGTCGACCACCTTCGCCGTGCAGGTGCCGTACGCCTACGGCACCCTCTCCGTCGAGCAGGGGACCCACCGGCTGGTGCGCATCTCCCCGTTCGACAACCAGGGGCGCCGCCAGACCTCCTTCGCCGGTGTGGAGATCCTCCCCGTCGTCGAGCAGTCCGACCACGTCGAGATCGACGAGAGCGAACTGCGCATCGATGTGTACCGGTCCTCCGGGCCCGGCGGCCAGGGCGTCAACACCACCGACTCAGCCGTCCGCATCACCCACCTTCCCACCGGCATCGTCGTCTCCTGCCAGAACGAGCGGTCGCAGATCCAGAACAAGGCCACCGCGATGAACGTCCTCCAGGCCAAGCTGCTCGAGCGGCGCCGCCAGGAGGAGCAGGCCAAGATGGACGCCCTGAAGGGGGACGGGGGCAACTCCTGGGGCAACCAGATGCGTTCGTACGTCCTGCACCCGTACCAGATGGTCAAGGACCTGCGCACCGAGTTCGAGGTCGGCAACCCCGAGGCCGTGTTCAACGGCGAGATCGACGGGTTCCTGGAGGCCGGGATTCGCTGGCGCAAGCAGCAGGAGAAGTAAGTTTGTCGACAAGGCAACTGTCGCCCGCCTGGCGGCAGTTGCCTTTTGTGTGCCCGCTTGCATGCCTGATGTCTGGGTTTTACATCACACTCACAGGCTTCAATCTCCGGCATTGATCCCTTAGTTGGACATTGCGCGCGCAACGCCCTTGACGTTGCTCTGAAAAGTGGGAAGGGTAACGCGCGGCATGCGTATCTCTGGGGCGCATGTGAATCCGGGGGCTTGAGCGCAGCTACCTCCGTTGAATCACGGTCCCGAGCGCCGCCTCACTGACGATGAGCTACTGGGGGTAGCAACCAGATGACCAACAAGACGCGGATCCGGATCGCGCGGGTGGCCGCCGGTGCGGTGATCGCCGCCGGTGCTTCACTGACCGCCGCGGGTGCCGCTTCCGCCGACGACTGCGGCTTCCTGGGCCTCGGGTGCGTGACCGAGCCGCCCAACCCGCCGGAGGAGCCCACGGACCCGCCGACCGGTCTGCCGACCGACCCGGAGGTCCCGCCGACGGACCCGGGCCTCCCGACCGACCCGGGCCCCGAGGAGCCGCCCACGGTTGAGCCGACCGAGCCCACCGAGGAGCCGCCCGCCGAGCCCACCGAGGACCCGTCCGACCCGGGCAACGGGAACGGCAATGGGAACGGCAACGGCAATGGAAACGGGAACGGCAACGGTGCCGGCGGCGGCAACAACGCCGACCCCGACGGCGGCACCTCTCCTCAGGACGAGGGTTCCTCGTCCCTGACCGACACGGGCACGGACACCACCACTCCGTCCGGCTCCGACACCTCGGCCCAGGGCAACGGTGAGGAGCTCGCGGAGACCGGTTCCGGCCAGACCACCTTCCTGATCATCGGCGCCGCCACGATGATCGCCGGCGGTGTCGGCTTCCGCGTCCTGCCGCGCCTCATGGGCGGCCGGGGCGGCGCGGCTGCCTGACGGTAGCCGTCCGCGTACGGAACGTACGCGCGTCATACGGCGAGGGGCCTCGGAGCGTGCATCGCTCCGGGGCCCCTCGTGCGTCCTGTACGGCCCTTGTGCCGCCCTACGCGGTCTGGTGGGCCAGCAGCGCCACCGCCGCGATCAGCACCGCCAGCAGGGCGATCAGCGCCATGGGGTTCAGCCCCGCGAAAAGGTTCTCCTGCTGCAGCCGCTCGCGGTTCGCACGGCACACGGGGCACCGCCCCTCGCTCACGGGCGCCGCGCAGTTCGCGCACACCAACCGGTCGTACGTCATGCGCCTCGCCCTCCTTGCACCGGTTCCACGTATCTCAACGCTCGCGGCGGTGCGAACGTTCCCCCCTCCAAGATGCCAGGTTCCTTCGGAAAGGGCGCGGGCGCCTTCTAAGGGGTGGCTCGCATTGTCTCGCGGCCGCGGGCCGTATGTGGCTGGTCGCGCAGTTCCCCGTGCCCCTTCAGGCAAGCTGCGCCTCAGCCCCGTTTACAGGTTGCCCGGTACAAAAACACACAACCCTCGCGCAACCCCTACCGGTGACTGCGGTCTCGTACCCGGTTCGCGTATGGTCACGCTCATCTACCCCCGGCGACCCGTGGTGCATCCGTGATCCGATTCGACAATGTCTCCAAGGTCTACCCCAAGCAGACCCGCCCCGCACTCAGGGATGTCTCCCTGGAAGTGGAGAAGGGCGAGTTCGTGTTCCTCGTGGGGTCCTCCGGCTCCGGAAAGTCCACCTTCCTGCGGCTGGTCCTCCGCGAGGAGCGGTGCAGCCACGGTCAGGTGCACGTCCTGGGCAAGGACCTCGCGCGCCTCTCCAACTGGAAGGTGCCGCAGATGCGCCGCCAGCTGGGGACGGTGTTCCAGGACTTCCGTCTCCTGCCGAACAAGACGGTCGCCGAGAACGTGGCCTTCGCGCAGGAGGTCATCGGCAAGTCGCGCGGTGAGATCCGCAAGTCCGTGCCGCAGGTGCTCGACCTCGTCGGGCTGGGCGGCAAGGAGGACCGGATGCCGGGCGAGCTGTCCGGTGGTGAGCAGCAGCGTGTGGCCATCGCCAGGGCCTTCGTGAACCGGCCCAAGCTGCTCATCGCCGACGAGCCCACCGGCAACCTCGACCCGCAGACCTCCGTCGGCATCATGAAGCTGCTCGACCGGATCAACCGGACCGGCACGACCGTGGTGATGGCGACGCACGACCAGAACATCGTGGACCAGATGCGCAAGCGCGTCATCGAGCTGGAGAAGGGACGCCTCGTCCGCGACCAGGCACGCGGCGTCTACGGCTACCAGCACTGACGACCGACATGCTCCACGGAAAGGCTTAACCAGACGCCATGCGCGCCCAGTTCGTACTCTCCGAGATCGGTGTCGGTCTCCGCCGCAACCTGACGATGACCTTCGCCGTCATCGTCTCCGTCGCCTTGTCGCTGGCCCTGTTCGGCGGGTCGCTCCTGATGAGCGACCAGGTCAGCACCATGAAGGGCTACTGGTACGACAAGGTCAACGTCTCGGTCTTCCTCTGCAACAAGAGCGACGCCGAGTCCGACCCGAACTGCGCCAAGGGCGCGGTCACCGAGGACCAGAAGAAGGACATCCTCGCCGACCTGAAGAAGATGTCGTCGGTCGTGCAGACGGTGACCTACGAGTCGCAGGACCAGGCGTACAAGCACTACAAGGAGCAGTTCGGCGACTCCCCGCTGGCCAGCTCCCTCACGCCGGACCAGATGCAGGAGTCGTACCGCATCAAGCTGAAGGACCCGGAGAAGTACCAGGTCATCGCCACCGCCTTCGACGGGCGGGACGGCGTGCAGTCCGTGCAGGACCAGAAGGGCATTCTGGACAACCTCTTCGGGCTGCTCAACGGCATGAACTGGGCCGCGCGGGCGGTCATGGCGCTGATGCTGGTCGTCGCGCTGATGCTGATCGTCAACACCGTGCGCGTCTCGGCGTTCAGCCGACGGCGTGAGACCGGGATCATGCGCCTGGTGGGCGCCTCGGGCTTCTACATCCAGGCGCCGTTCATCATGGAGGCCGCGGTCGCCGGGCTGATCGGCGGCACGGTCGCGTGCGGGTTCCTGGTGATCGCGCGGTACTTCCTGATCGACCACGGCCTGGCCCTGTCCGAGAAGTTGAACCTGATCAACTTCATCGGCTGGGACGCCGTGCTGACGAAGCTGCCGCTCATCCTGGCGACGAGTCTGCTGATGCCCGCGTTGGCCGCGTTCTTCGCGCTGCGCAAGTACTTGAAGGTGTGACGCACGCCAAGAGGGCCGTACGGTCAACCGGCCGTGCGGCCCTTCGCGTTGTCCTAGACTCACCGGCATGTCAGGCCAAGACCCGTTCTGTCAGCCCCGCCGCGTCCGTCGCGGGGCCGCCCTGACGTTGGTTTTCGCGAGCGTGCTGGTGGCCGGTGCCGCGACCGGCTCCTTTCCGGCCGCCGAGTCCCTCGACCGGAAATCGGCCTCCGACCGTGCCCGTACGGCCGCGTACGCGAGCCCCCAGGAGGACGTGGCGAAGGCGGCCGAGGAGGCCATGGCCGACGGCAAGTCCCCGATGGAGGCCGCCGAACGCGCGGTCAGCCGCAGCGGCGACCGCTGGGGCGCCGTCTACTCCCCGGGCGAGTACGAGGAGTTCGAGGAAGCCCTCGACGGTGAGTACACCGGCGTCGGCCTGTGGGCGCGGCGCGAGCGCGACGGCCGTATCGAGGTGGCGAAGGTCGCCTCCGGCTCGCCGGCGGCCGCCGCGGGGATCCGCGAGGGCGACCGGCTGAGCAGCATCGACGGCAAGAAGGTCGACGGGCGACCGGTCACCGAGGTCGTCTCCTTGCTGCGCGGTGACGCCACGGACGCGGCCGCCGGTACGACCGTCCGACTCGGGCTGGAACGCGGCACGCGCGCGTGGAGCGAGACACTGCGCCGGGCGCGCCTGTCCACGGACGATGTGACGGTTCGCACACTGGCCGACGGCGGCATCACCGTCATCAGGATCGGCGCCTTCACCAAGGGCTCCGGGGACAGGGTGCGCACCGCCGTACGGCGGGCCCCGGCCGGCACCGGGATCATCCTCGACCTGCGCGGCAACTCGGGCGGCCTGGTCACCGAGGCCGTCACCGCCGCCTCCGCCTTCATCGACGGCGGCCTGGTCGCCACGTACGACGTCGAGGGCGACCAGCGCGCCCTGCACGCCGAGCCGGGCGGCGACACCACCAGCCCCCTGGTCGCGCTCGTCGACGGCGGCACGATGAGCGCGGCCGAGCTCCTCACCGGCGCCCTGCAGGACCGCGGCCGCGCGGTTGTCGTGGGCTCCCGCACCTTCGGCAAGGGCTCGGTCCAGATGCCGAGCAGGCTGCCCGACGGGTCCGTCGCCGAACTGACCGTCGGCCACTACCGCACCCCGTCCGGCCGCGGGGTCGACGGCCGGGGCATCACGCCCGACCTGGACGTCGAGCGGCAGGTCGTGGAGCGGGCGGAGACGGTGCTCAGCGGGCTCGGGCAATAGCGGCCCCGCTCGTCGTCGTCCCCCTGGGGCCCCTTGTTAATGCGCTTCCCGTCCACCCCCTCCGTAGTGCGAAAATGGTCGCACTATGGCTAAGGAAAAAGGGCGCAAGCTGATCGCGCAGAACAAGAAGGCGCGGCACGACTACCACATCCTCGACACCTACGAGGCCGGCCTGGTCCTCACCGGCACCGAGGTGAAGTCGCTGCGCCAGGGGCGTGCCTCGCTGGTCGACGGCTTCGTGCAGCTCGACGGGCATGAGGCGTGGCTGCACAACGTGCACGTGCCGGAGTACAGCCAGGGCACCTGGACCAACCACAGCGCCCGCCGCAAGCGCAAGCTCCTGCTGCACCGCATCGAGATCGACAAGCTCGAGGCCAAGTCCCAGGAGACGGGTCACACGATCGTGCCCCTCGCGCTGTACTTCAAGGACGGCCGGGCCAAGATCGAGATCGCGCTGGCGCGAGGCAAGAAGGAGTACGACAAGCGCCAGACGCTCCGCGAGAAGCAGGACCGGCGCGAGGCGGAGAAGGTGATCTCGGCGGTGCGGAGGAAGCAGCGGGCGTGAGCGGTCGCCGGGCGGGAATGTCCTGGGGCAGGAGCGCGTTGAACCGGGTACGACGGCGGGGTGACCGCCGGGAATACGGTGGCATCGATGCGCGTTGGTCACGTACGATGGCATCTGCATCCCACAGCGGGTGCGCTGATTGAAAAGTCAACATGGGGATGATCGGTTTCGACAGCGGCTGTCGAAGCAGGGGAAGCGTGTCGAGGAAGCGGCCATGATCTCGTAAACCACAGGCCGAAAAAAATAATCGCCGATAACAAGCGATCCTTCTCCCAGGGCGAGCTCGCCCTCGCTGCCTGATCTTCAGGTAGCGAGCAGCGGCTCTCCTACTTAAGGGAGTGTCAGCCCGGGGGTGTTCCCGACCCGGATCCTGGCATCATTTAGGGGACTAAACCTCGATCCCGGTCACGGGGTGAAGAGGGAAACCCAACAGTGACTGAGCCCGTCGGAGACTTGTCCGCGTGATCTCCGGGGCCGAGAAAAGCACAGCGGACTGCGCACGGAGAAGCCCTGGTTCCGCACCGTTGGACGCGGGTTCGATTCCCGCCATCTCCACTCACCCACCCCTGTGTGGGTACCCCATGTGGGCAAAGGCCCCGTCGCTTTCGAGCGGCGGGGCCTTTGTCGTGCCCGGTCGTTTTGACGCGCATCGGACTGTGACCGGCCCGGGGGGGTGCGGCGACGAACTGTTCGAGCAGCATGTGCACGGCCCTCACCGTCCGAACGGGTTGTGGCAAGGAACGGCTCGAACAGCTCCGCGCCACGCTGAGCAGCGGTGAACGCGCCGTCCTCTCGGCCGAGGACCTGCACGTCCTGCACGCGGTACTGCTGTCGGTGTACAGCATGTTCGCCTCGGCAGGCTCTTCGGGACCCCTCTCCCGCAGACCGGGTGAGGAGCCCCTGCTGCCGGCGCGGTACGAAGGAGGGCCGATAGCCTGACGCCGTGACGCGCCCGATGGGCGCGTCCTCCCTTCACTCCGGGCCCCTCCTCTTCGGGGCCCGGCCCGACGAGAGCGGTCCCGGCCTGTGGAAAGGCTGCCTCACGTCGAAGGGAGGGCGCCCCCACATGGGCTGTCACGAGGAGCAGAAACCGACTCTCGTCATGCGGCTGATCCGACCCCTTCCGGTGCATCCAAGTACAGCACACCAGCCCCCCACCCAGCACCACGATCAGCCACCGTTCACGCAACCGCCCGCCGCGCCGTACTCCCCCTCTCTGTCATCCTCGGCGCCAGCAACGTCGCCTCCGGTACGGCCGCCCCACCCAGCTTCCGCATCAGCAACTCCACCGCCCGCGTGCCCACTTCGGCGGACGGCACAGCGACGGACGTGACCGGGACGCGCTGCGATTCGGCGAGTTCGGCGGGGCAGATCGCGGTGACCGACAGATCGGCGGGGACACGCAGGCCCAGCTGTTCGAAGGCGTCGATCAGTGGTTCCAGCAGGGGCTCGTTGTGGACGACCACTCCCGTCAACGCGGGCTGCTCGCGCAGCAGTCGCTCGGCCACCTCGCGGGCGGCGTCGGGTGCGGCCTCGCACGGGTGGACCGTAGAGGCGAGGCCGTTGCGGTCGGCGGCGGCCGTGAAGCCCTGGACCACGCGCTGGGCGAAGGCGGTCTGCCGGACGTACACCTCCGGCGGGGAGCCGACGAGCGCCACCGTCCGGTGCCCGAGCCGCGCCAGATGCTCCACGCACGCCTCGCCCGCCGCCTTGAAGTCGAGGTCGATGCAGGTCAGACCCTCGGCAGAGGCGGGGAAGCCGATCATCACCGACGAGCGGTCCAGGGACCGAAGCAGCGGTATTCGGGGATCGTGCAGCTGTACGTCCATCACGATCAGCGCGTCGACCAACGCCGTGTCGGTGACCCGGCTCAGCCCCTCCTCGCCCTCCTCCTGGGTGAGCAGCAGTACGTCGTGGTCGTACCGCCGTGCCGTCGTCACCACCGACACCGCGAACTGCATGACGGTCGGCACGTGGATGCCGGCCCGCAGCGGCACCACCAGCGCCAGCACGTTCGACTTGCTGCTGGCCAGTGCCCGTGCACCCGCGTGCGGGCGGTAGCCCAGCTCGCGGATGGCCTCCTCCACCCGCCGCCGGGTCTCCTCGGAGATCGGGCGCTTGCCGCTGAGCGCGTAGGAGACGGTGCTGGGGGAGACCCCGGCGCGCCGCGCCACGTCAGTGATCTTGACCATCAGGCCGACTCCACCGTGAGGAACCCGGTACCGGCCTGCGCCCGCACCTCACGTCCGCCGCCCACGGCCAGTCCCCAGGGCGCCGAGGGATCACTGCAGGACGCCCGCAGCAGATCCCCTTCGCGTACGACGGTGAAGGCCACCTCCCCGACCCGTACCGTCACCTGCGCGCCCCGCTCCAGGCCGTAGGCCCGGAGCGTGACCCCGTCGGCGTGGTCGTAGTCGGGCCGGTCGTCCACCGCGCCCACCGGGATGACCGCCCCGGGCCGCACCAGCAGCGGCACGCTCAGGAAGTCGTGGCTCTCGCGCACCCAGCGCGGACCGGTCACCGTCCGACCGGTCACGAAGTGCGTCCAGGTGCCCTCGGGGACGTAGTAGGCGACCTCCCCGTCGTCGGAGAACACCGGCGCGACCATCAGGTCCGGGCCGAGCATGTACTGCCGTTCCAGATGCGCGCACCCGGGATCGTCCGGGAACTCCAGGACCATCGCCCGCATCATCGGCACACCCTCGGCGTGGGCGGTGCGCGCGGCCTCGTACAGGTAGGGCATGAGCCGCAGCTTCAGCCGGGTGAACAGCCGCAGGACGTCCACGGCCTCCTCGTCGAACAGCCACGGCACCCGGTAGGAGGAGCTGCCGTGCAGGCGGCTGTGCGAGGACAGCAGGCCGAAGGCGACCCACCGCTTGAACAGCGCCGGCGACGGCGTGCCCTCGAAGCCGCCGATGTCGTGACTCCAGTAGCCGAAGCCGGAGAGCCCGAGGGACAGCCCTCCCCGCAGCGACTCCGCCATCGACTCGTACGTCGCCTCGCAGTCGCCGCCCCAGTGCACGGGGAACTTCTGGCTCCCCGTCGTCGCCGAGCGCGCGAAGACGACCGCCTCCTCCTCGCCCCGGTGCTTGCGCAGCACGTCGAAGACCGTGCGGTTGTAGAGGTACGTGTAGTAGTTGTGCATCCGCTCCGGGTCGGAGCCGTCGGACCAGGCCACGTCGAGGGGCACCCGCTCGCCGAAGTCGGTCTTGAAGCAGTCGATGCCCTGCGCGAGCAGCGCCTCCAGTTTCGAGGCGTACCAGTCACGGGCCGCCGGGCTGGTGAAGTCGACCAGCGCCATGCCCGGCTGCCACAGGTCCCACTGCCAGACACTCCCGTCCGGCCGCTTCAGCAGGTGCCCGAGCGCCTTGCCCTCCGCGAACAGCGGGGAGCGCTGGGCGATGTACGGGTTGATCCACGCGCTGACGCGCAGGCCGCGTGCGTGAAGCCGGGCCAGCATGCCCTCCGGGTCCGGGAAGACGCGCGGGTCCCACTGGAAGTCGCACCAGTTGAACTCGCGCATCCAGAAGCAGTCGAAGTGGAAGACGGAGAGCGGAAGTTCGCGCTCCCTCATGCCCTCGATGAAGGAGGTGACGGTCTCCTCGTCGTACGAGGTGGTGAAGGACGTCGACAGCCACAGGCCGAAGGACCACGGGGGCGGCAGGGCCGGACAGCCGGTGAGGGCCGTGTACTTGCGCAGGATCTCCTTCGGGGACGGACCGTAGATGACGTAGTACGTCAACTGCTGAGTCTCCGCGCTGAACTGCACCCGGGAGACCACCTCCGAGCCGACCTCGAAGGACACCTTGCCCGGGTGGTCGACGAAGACGCCGTAGCCCGCGTCCGTCAGGTAGAAGGGGACGTTCTTGTAGGCCTGCTCGGTGGCCGTGCCGCCGTCGGCGTTCCAGATGTCGACGACCTGGCCGTTCTTGACCAGCGGGCCGAAGCGCTCACCGAGGCCGTAGACGGACGTCCCCACCCCGAGGCTCAGCTGCTCGCGCAGGTAGTGCCCGCCCGACGCGTCCCGCATGATGCCCATGCCCTTGGTGCCGCTCGAGGTGAGCGTGCGGCCGTGCGCGAGGAAGTCGACGTGCCAGGAGCCGGTGCGGGCGACCTTGACCGACAGTGCGCCGGAGGTCAGGGTCGCGTGCTCGTCGTCGTACGCCACCTGCGGCGCGACCTCCTCCTCCCGCACCTCGAACTCGGGGCCGCGCGGCTGCTCGCCGTCGAAGTGGGTGAAGGTGACGCCGATGACGTCGGGCATCGGCGCTCGTGCGCTGATCGTCACGACCGGTCCCTTCAGCAGGTCGCCGCGGTGGCGGATGGGCTGGGTCGGCGCGTGGATCTCCAGCGCGCCGTCCTGTGCGGTGACGTCGAGCACCTCGACCGGATAGGCCGCGGTGACACCCTCGCGCAGCAGCCAGTAGCCGTCGGTGAACTTCATGTGGGGGGTTCCTTACTTCACGGCACCCACGGCGATGCCACGGGTGAGGGTTCTCTGGAAGACGAGGAAGAACACGAGAGCGGGCAGGACGCCGAGCAGGGCGGCCGCGTTGGTCATGGTGGCGTCCATCAGACGCTGGCCCTGGAGGACACCCAGGGCCACCGACACGGTCTGGTTGTCGTTGGAGATCAGCATCACCAGGGGGAGCAGGAACTCGTTCCAGGTCCAGATGAAGAAGAGGACCAGGAGCACGCCGAGGGTCGGACGGCTGACGGGGACGACGATCCGCCAGAGGATCTGCCACTTGTTCGCGCCGTCGATCCTGGCGGCCTCGATGATCTCGCGGGGGAACTGGCCGAGGACGGAGGAGAGGAGATACGTGCCGAAGGCCGCCTGGATGACCGTGAACACGATGATCACGCTGAGCCGGGTGTCGTAGAGGCCGGCCTCCTTGCTCAGGTAGTAGATCGGGTAGACCAGCGCCTCCTGCGGCAGCATGTTGGCGAGCACGAAGAACGCCAGCACCCAGGTGCGGCCCTTGATGCGGCCGATGCCGATCGCGTACGCGTTCAGGACCGAGAGGACTACGGCGAGCACGGCCACCGACCCGCTGATCAGCACCGAGTTGAGGAGCTTCTGGCCGAAGTCGACGCGTTCCCAGAAGTCTCTGACGCCTTCGGTGTAGAAGCCGTCAGGGAGGCTGAGGGGGCCGTTTTGGGCGTACTCCGTGGGGGACTTGAAGGCGTTGATCGTGACGATGAGGAACGGCACGATCATGAAGAGGGCGGCGATGCACAGGGCGATCAGCACCGGGTAGCGGCGCAGGGCTGTCGTCACGACTCCTCCGCGCGGGTCTGGAGCTTCAGGCCGATCAGGGACAACAGCAGGATGATCACGGTCAGCACGGTGGAGATCGCGGCGCCGTAGCCGACCTGCGTCTTCTCGAAGAACGTGGTGAAGGAGAAGTAGGAGGGGACGTTGGTCGCGCCGCCCGGCCCGCCCTTCGTCAGGACGTACACCGCGCCGAAGACCTTCAGCGCGGCGATCGTGCACCAGGTCAGCACGACGTAGACCTCGGGCCGGATCTGCGGCAGCGTGATGTGCCAGAAGCGGCGCCACCAGCCGGCGCCGTCCAGCTCGGCCGCCTCGTACAGCTGGGGGTCGACGCGCTGGAGTCCCGCCATGAAGACGACCATCGGGAAGCCGATCTGGACCCAGACCATCACGCCCATCACGCTGTACAGCGCGATGCCGGGGTCGCCGAGCCAGTCCTGCTGCCAGGACGACAGACCTATGGCCTTGAGGACTTCGTTGAGCGAGCCGTTGTCCGGCGCGAGGATCCAGCTCCAGACGATGCCGGCGACGGCGATGGGCAGCACCTGCGGGAGGTAGAAGCAGGCGCGGAGGACAGCCACGACCTTCGGGCCGTAGTGCTTGCCGACATAGTCGAACAGCGCGGCGGCGAGCACGAGTCCGATCGCCGTCGGTACGGCCGCCATGGCGACGACCATGAACAGGCTGTGCCGGAAGGACGCCCAGAACTCGCTGTCGTCCAGCAGCTCCCGGTAGTTGGCGAGGCCGGACCAGTCGGGGGAGCCCACGCCCTCCCAGTCGGTGAAGCTCACGCCCGTGTTCATCAGGAACGGGACCACGACGACGGTGAGGAAGGCGAGGATCCCGGGGAGCAGGAAGAGGGCGTAGGAGTCGCGGGGGCGGCGGTGCGCTTGGCCGGTCCGGGGGCGTTTGTCGACCACCCGCCCGCCGCGTTCGACGGTGACCGTCATCGCTTCGGTACGTCCTTGTCGTACGCCTCCTGCAACGCGTCCAGGTAGTCGTCGGGTTTCGCGCCGCCCGTCATCAGCTTCTGCGTCTCGGAGACGAGGACGTCGTAGAAGCCGGCGACCGGCCAGTCCGGGTAGAAGGCCAGGCCGTCGCGTTCGGCGAGGGTGTTGAAGTTGTCGATGAGCGTCTTGGACTTCGGGTCGGTGATGGCGCTCGTGTCCGCCGCGACCGGGACGCCGCCCTTGTTGCCCAGCAGGGTCTGGATCTGCTTGGACAGGGTGATGTCGATGAAGTCGTAGGCGAGTTCCTTGTTCTTGGCGCCCTTGGGGACCACCCAGAGGTTGCCGCCGGAGCCGAGGGTGAGGTGGGAGTCGGGCCACAGGAAGGTGTCCCAGTCGAACTTGGCCTCGTCCTGGAAGCGGCCGTACCACCAGCTGCCCGAGAAGAAGATCGGCGACTTGCCCTGGAGGAAGGAGACGCCGGCGTCCTCCGCCTTCGAGCTGGTCGAGTTCTTGCTGATGTAGCCCTTCTTCACCCAGTCGGCGAAGGTGTCGGCCGCGTAGGTCCAGGCGGCGTCGTGGAAGTCGGTCTTGCCCTGGTACAGCTCGTAGGCGTCGACCCAGGCGCGGTCGGCCTTCGACAGGGCGAGCTGGTAGAGGTACTGGTGGGCGGGGTATTCGGCGCCGGCGTTGGCGAGCGGGGTGACGCCGTCGGCCACGAACTTGTCCATGGCGGCGGTCAGTTCGTCGAACGTCTTCGGTTCGGCGATCCCGTGCTCGGCGAACAGGTCCTTGTTGTAGAAGACCATCGTGTACTCGGCGTAGTTGGGCACGCCGTACCACTTGCCGGAGCCCATGACCCCGTCGGTGTCGTAGAGGCTGGTGGTACGGACGCCGGCACTGAGCTTCTTGTCCCAACCGCGCTTCGTCGCCTCCGCGCCGAGGTCGGTCAGCAGGCCCTGCTTGGAGAGCAGGCCCGCCGTCGCGTTGCCCTTGTTGTACTCCATGAGGTCGGGCGCGTCGGAGGAGTTCAGGACCATCGGGGCGGTCTTCTGGATCTGCTCGAAGCCCTTCGCCTCGAACTCCACCTTCACGCCGGGGTGCTTGGCCTTGAACTCCTTGATGGCCGCGTCCCAGGCCTGCCCCATCGCGCTGTTGGGGGCCTCGTAGTGCCAGAGCTTCAGCGTCTTTCCGTCGGAGGAGCCGCCGCTGTCCGAGTCGCCGCAGGAGGTCAGGAGCAGGGCTCCGCTCAGGGCAGCCGCGGCCAGGGCCGCCACACGCCTTCGTGCCGTTAACATCCAGTGCCTCCACGGGAGTCGGATGGATACGTCGCGCAGCGTTCATCGAAGCGATTCGATGGGTGACGTCGAAGCGCTTCGACGGGCGAAGGTATGTGTGAGCCGTGGGCGCGTCAATGGATCGTGCGGGAATTGCGGCAAGTGTTCGGATGGTCGAACGGGATGAGCGAGATCAGCAGTGCCACCGCCGCCGCCGTGACCGGCACCCCGAATCCCGCCGTGGCCGACACGTGCTCCGCCAGCCAGCCGCCGAGCGCGCTGCCGCCGGCGATCCCGCCGAGCAGGCCGGTCACCGCGAGGGTCATGCCCTCGTTGAGGCGGCCCTCAGGGGTGCGCCGCTGGACCAGGGTCATGCCCGTGACCATCGTCGGTGCCGTCGCCATCCCGGCGACCAGCAGCGCGCCCGCCAGGGCGAGGAGCGAGCCGGTCAGGGTGGCGGCGAGCAGCGGCAGGGTCAGCAGCGCGGTCATCGCGGCGATGCACCACACGTACCGTTCCTGCGGGGGACCGGCCGGTTTCAGCGCCCCGTACAGCAGACCCGCCGCGCACGAACCGGCCGCCTGGAGGCCGAGCACCGCACCGGCCGCCGAGCGGTGCCCCTGCGCGTCCGCGAAGGCGATCGTGACGACCTCCATGGCCCCGAACACCACGCCCATGGCGAGACAGACGGCGAGCAGGGGCGGCAGCCCGGGGGCACGGAAGAGGGCCCGCGCCTTCGCGGGCGTCCGCGCCGCCACCGGCGGCTCGGTCGAGCGCTGCGCGGCGAACAGCAGCATGCCCGTCACCAGCAGCACCACGCCGGTGAGGGTGCCCGCCTCCGGGAAGAACGTCCCGCACAGGAAGGCCGCGAGCACCGGGCCCAGCATGAAGCACAGCTCGTCCACGGCCTGCTCGAAGGAGTTGGCGGTGTGCAGGGCCTTGTGGTCGCCCTTGAGCAGATGGGACCAGCGGGCGCGGGACATGCCGCCGAGGTTGGGGGTGGTCGCGGTGGCTGCGTAGGAGGCGAAGAGCGTCCAGGCGGGAGCGTCGTGCCGTACGCACAGCAGCAGCGCGAGCGAGCCCAGCGCCGCGAGGAGGGTGGCGGGAACGGCGATCCGGGCCTGCCCGTACCGGTCGACGAGCCGCGCGGTCCACGGGGCGACCAGCGCGGTCGCCGCCAGGCCGGTCGCGGTGACGGCACCGGCGAGGGCGTACGAGCCCCGGGTGCCGGCGATCATGACGACCGCGCTCACGCTGAACATGCCCATCGGCAGCCGGGCCAGCAGGTTCCCGGCGGTGAAGGCGCGGGCGCCGGGGACGGTGAAGAGGCGGCGGTACGGGCCGGGCGGGCGGTTCCCGGTGCGGGGGGTGAAGTCGACGGCGACGAGGGTGTCGGCGGTGACGGTGTACAGAGGTGGCTTCCTCGGGGTCGGTTGCGGCATGGGCCAACCGTCGCCCGCCGCCGATCAAGGGGTCCAACACCTTCTCCGTACCGATTCACGCATCTCCGTTGTAAGTTCACCGGATGCCCGCCACCGGTCACCACCTCGACCCCCGTCTGCTGCGTGCCTTCCTCGCCGTCGCCGAGGAACTGCACTTCACGCGCGCCGCGGCCCGCCTCTACGTCGCCCAGCAGGCGCTCAGCCGGGACGTACGGCGGCTGGAGCGGGGGTTGGGCGCCGAGTTGTTCGTCCGCACCACCCGGCAGGTGACGCTCACGGCCGACGGCGAGCGGCTGCTGCCGTACGCGCGCCGCGCCCTGGAGGCGCAGGACGAGCTGCTCGCCGCCTTCGGGCAGGCCCGGCCCCTGCTGGTGGACCTCAACTCCCCGGGCCTGGCCACCGGCCGCCGCGTCCTGCACCGGGCCCGCGAACTCGCCCCCGACCACGAGCTGATGGCCCGCTACGAGAGCGGGCTGACCTACGCGGCGGGCGAGTTGCTCGCGGGCCGGCTCGACGCGTCGTTCGGGCGGTTCGCCGGTCTGGCCCCGGCGCTGCGGGCGGGCCTCGACCACCAGCCCGTGCGCTACGAGCCGATGGCGGTGGTGCTGCCCGAGGACCACCCGCTGGCGGCACTGGAGGCGGTTCCGCTCTCCGCGCTCGCGGGCGAGGCCGTGTACGCGGGCGCCGGGAATCCGCGCACGCCGGAGTGGACCGACCTCGCGCACCGGCTCTTCGAGGGACGCGGCATCGAGGTCGCGCCGCCCGCCCCGCTCGCCGTCGGGGACGAGGAGTTCCAGCGGATCATGGCCAAGACGCGGAATCCGATCCTCGTGGTGGTGGATTTTCCGGCCATGCCTGCCACTGTGCTGCGCCCGCTCATACATCCGATTCCGCTGTCACCCGTGTCACTCGTGTGGCGAAAAGGGCTGGTGCATTCCGGACTCGATGCCCTGCGACGGGCCGCACTCGAACTGTCGGTCGAGAAGAGCTGGCTGCGGCGACCGGCCGGGGGATGGATTCCGGCCAATGATGTAGACCTGATGAGCACCCACTGTTGACACGTAGCGAACACAGCCCCTCTCTCTGCGCTACATTCAGGGCCCTGAGCACGGTGTGATAGAGGGGGCGCTCGGATTCGGGTGGGGATTCGGTCCGGTCGACGTGTGCTCGGGTCGTCCGCGTACCCGGAACTGTCCCGTGGGGGGATGTGCGTGCGCGTGAAAAAGTGGCGGGAAGACGCCAAACCGGAATGGCCCGAGGTTGCGGTCGAGGACCGTTTTACCGCGGGTGAAAGTACCCAGGCGTTCCCGGAGACGCTCAGAAGCGGAATCCCGAGACAGGCCTCCGCCGAAGCGGCCCGGACCGGGATATCCGGCAGAGGCGACCGGGACCTCCCGGACGCCGGTGGGACCGGCGGAACCGACAAGGCCGACCCCCTGCCGTTGGCCGGCGAGACCGGGGAGCGCCCGGAGACCGCCGTACGAACCGCCGCCGTGCGCGACCCGTGGGAGGAGTCCGACGCGTCGGATTCCGGCCAGAACCCGCACGGCGCGACCGCCCCGGCCCACGACCCGGACGAGGTGACGGTTCAGCTCGACGACATCGGTCAGCAGCTGGAGGACCCGCTCGTACGGCAGGCCGAGGCGGCCGGATCGGGCAGCGGACCGGGCGGTGGCCAGGACGGGTCCGACGGGCCGGTCTTCGTGGACGAGTCGGGGCGCCGCAGCCGGCGTTTCCGCCGTATCGGCATGGTCGTCGGACTGGCCTGCGCGGTCTACGCCGTCGTCATCGTCGCCACCCTGCTGTCGGGCAACTCCAACGCCCCCTGGCTGCCGGTGCCGGGCCAGGAGGAGGCCCAGCCGGCCGGCAAGGTCGAGACTTCGCCGCAGCCCGAGGAGTCGGCGCCGCCCTCCGCCACCGGCGGCGTGCCGCCCGGACCCACTCCGACGGCGGGCGAGGGCACGGCCCTGATCCCGGACGCCGACGCCACCGCGCCCGGCACGACCACCAGCCCCGACCGGCCGGGCACGTCCCCCGACCCCAAGGCGAGCCCGACGAGAACCGCGCCGGGCCCGGGCACCGGACCGACCGAGCCCGCCTCGACGCCGTCGCCGCAGGTGACGATCACCGACCCGCCGGTCACCCCGACTCCGACCGACACCGGGCCCACGCCGACCCCGACCGGGACGACGGGCACCGGCGACAGCGCGGGCCCCGGCACGGACACGGTGGCGGACGGGCCGAACGAGCCCGCGCCGATCGCCACGGAGCCGGACGCACCGGCCGGACCGGGCCCCGAGCCCGCCCCGGCGCCCATCGCCTGATCGCACCCGTCTCCCAGGCGCACGTTTGTCGGAGGCGCGCCGCTGCCGGTGCGCTTCCGCGGACCCACCCTGCCCGGTGCGCATCGGCGGATGACACCGCCGCTCCTGGTGCGCATCTCCTGGTCGCACCCCGTTTCCCCGTGCACAACGCCACCCGATGGCGTCCCCGACCCCGGTGCACACCCTCCCGATGCACATCCCCGTGATGGCATCCCCGTCCCCGGAGCACAACCTCTGATGGCATTCCGCACCCGCCGTCCCGGGGCCGCGACCGGAGCCCCCGACGGCTCCCGGCGCCGCCGCCTGCCCATGCGCCTGCTGCTGCCCGTGCTCGTCCTCGCCGCCCTGATGGCGATGCTGATGCTGCGCGGTTACGTACACAGCGAGATCCTCGCCGACCACCGCATCCGGCCCGAGGGCTCCGCCGACCAGGTGCCCCAGCGGATACTCGACGGCGGCCCGGTCATCGACACCCGCGGTGGCCGACCCACCAGCCTGAAGGTCCCCGACCATCGCATGGTCCTCACCTTCGACGACGGCCCGGACCCGACCTGGACCCCCAAGGTCCTGGAGGTGCTCGAGAAGCACGACGCACACGCCGTCTTCTTCGTCACCGGCACCATGGCCTCGCGCTACCCGGACCTGGTCAGGCGCGTGGTCGACGAGGGCCACGAGATCGGTCTGCACACCTTCAACCACCCCGACCTCACCCTCCAGTCGAAGAAGCGCATCGACTGGGAGCTGTCCCAGAACCAGCTCGCGATCACCGGCGCCGCCGGTATCCGCACCTCGCTGTTCCGGCCGCCGTACTCCTCGTACGCCGCCGCCATGGACAACAACTCCTGGCCGGTCACCCAGTACATCGGCACCCGCGGCTACATCACCGTCGTCACCAGCGTCGACAGCCGGGACTGGAGCAAGCCGGGAGTCGAACAGATCATCCGTAACGTCACGCCCAAGGGCGGCAAGGGCGCGGTCGTGCTGATGCACGACTCCGGCGGCGACCGTCACCAGACGGTCCAGGCGCTGGACCGCTTCCTGCCGCAGATGAAGGCCAAGGGCTACGCGTTCCGCAACCTCACCGAGGCCCTCGACGCGCCCAGCGCGCACAGCCGGGTCGCCGGCGTCGACCTGTGGAAGGGCAAGGCGTGGGTCTTCCTGGTCCAGGCCTCGGACAACATCACGGCCGTCCTGGTGGTCGGTCTCGCGATCATCGGCTTCCTGGTCATCGCCCGCTTCGGCCTGATGCTCCTGCTCTCCGGCATCCACGCCCGCCGGGTACGCCGCCGCGACTTCAGCTGGGGAGCGCCGGTCACCGAACCGGTGTCGGTGCTGGTCCCGGCGTACAACGAGGCCAAATGCATCGAGAACACGGTCCGTTCGCTGATGGAGAGCGACCATCCGATCGAGGTCATCGTCATCGACGACGGCTCCAGTGACGGCACGGCACGGATCGTCGAGAACCTGAACCTGCCGGGCGTCCGCGTGGTCCGTCAGCTCAACGCGGGCAAGCCAGCCGCCCTCAACCGGGGTGTGGCGAACGCCCGGTACGACCTGGTCGTGATGATGGACGGCGACACCGTCTTCGAGCCGTCCACGGTCCGCGAACTCGTCCAGCCCTTCGGCGACCCCCGCGTCGGCGCGGTCGCCGGCAACGCGAAGGTCGGCAACAAGGACACCCTCATCGGCGCCTGGCAGCACATCGAGTACGTGATGGGCTTCAACCTCGACCGCCGTATGTACGACGTCCTGCGGTGCATGCCCACCATCCCGGGTGCCGTCGGAGCCTTCCGGCGATCGGCCCTGGAACGGGTCGGCGGCATGAGCGACGACACGCTCGCCGAGGACACCGACATCACCATGGCCATCCACCGCGACGGCTGGCGTGTCGTCTACGCGGAGAAGGCCCGCGCCTGGACCGAGGCCCCGGAATCCGTCCAGCAGCTGTGGTCCCAGCGCTACCGCTGGTCGTACGGCACCATGCAGGCGATCTGGAAGCACCGCGGCGCCCTTTTCGACCGGGGCCCGTCCGGACGCTTCGGCCGAGTCGGACTGCCTCTCGTCTCCCTCTTCATGGTGCTGGCCCCGCTGCTCGCCCCGCTGATCGACGTGTTCCTTGTCTACGGCCTGGTCTTCGGCCCCACCGAGAAGACGATCCTGGCCTGGTTCGGCGTCCTGGCCATCCAGGCGGCCTGCGCGACCTACGCCTTCGTCCTCGACCGTGAGCGCCTGACCCCGCTGATCTCCCTGCCCCTGCAACAGATCCTCTACCGCCAGCTGATGTACGTCGTGCTGCTCCAGTCCTGGATCACCGCCCTCACCGGCGGCCGGCTGCGCTGGCAGAAGCTGCGGCGCAAGGGCGGGGTGTCCGCGCCGCCGGGCGCCGTCCCCGCGCAGGGCAGGCAGGTCGCGGACGAAAGGCCGGTCGGATGAGTACGGCGCCCCCGCAGCCCGTCACCCAGGACGAACCCCAGGTCCTCGAACCGTCCCCCGCCCGCGACCGCTACTTCGACCTCCTCCGGGCCCTCGCCCTCTTCCGGGTCGTCCTCTACCACCTCATGGGCTGGGCCTGGCTCCCGCTCGTGTTCCCCTCCATGGGCGTGATGTTCGCGCTGGCGGGCAACCTCATGGCCCGCTCCCTGGGCAGCCGCCCGCCCCTGAAGGTCGTACGCGGCCGGATGCGCCGCCTGCTGCCCCCGCTGTGGCTGCTCGGCGCGGTGGGCGTGACGGGCATGCTGGCGCAGGGCTGGGGCCCGGACGCCGAAGGGCATCCGGGCTGGTGGTGGCTGCACCTCACGTACTGGATCCTGCCGCTGAGCGACCCGCCGTACGCCGAGGGCCTGGCCGGGATCCACGGCATCGTCGGCGAGGACTGGGCGACGGAACTGGCGGGACCGCTGTGGTACGTCCGCGCCTACCTCTGGTTCGTGCTGCTGTCCCCCTTCCTGCTGAAGGCCCTGCGGGCGCTGCCCTGGGCGACGCTCCTCGCGCCGATCGCCCTGTCGGCGGCCTTCCAGTTCGGCTACCTCACGCTGCCGGGCGAGCGGTTCCCCTCGGCGCTGACCGACTTCAGCACGTTCGGCGCCTGCTGGATCCTGGGCATGGCCCACCAGCAGGGCGTTCTGAAGCGCATCCCCCAGTACGTCATCCCCTCCGTGGCACCGGCGATCGCCTGCCTGGGCCTGTGGTACGCGCTGGCGCACGGCTTCAGGGACGGCCACGACCTGGACGCCATGCCCTTCGCCCAGGCCCTGTGGTCCTTCGCGACGGTGATGCTGCTGCTGCACCTCAGCCCGTCGTGGACCGAGTGGCCGGGCAGGCTGCGCCGCTGGGGCCGGCTGATCACCCTCCTCAACTCCCGAGCGGTGACGATCTACCTCTGGCACAACACGTGCATCCTCCTCGCGGCCACGCTCTGGGACCGCCTGTGGAACATCGACGTACTGGCGGATCAGTGCCCCTGGCTCCTGGAAAGCCCCTGGCCGGTGCTGGTCCTCGTCTGGCTGCTCATCGGCGGCTGTGTGGTCGCCTTCGGCTGGGCGGAGGACCTGGCGGCGAAGCGGAGGCCGCGGCTGTGGCCGGACAGTGCGGAACGGGGCCGTACCGGCAGACACAGGTGAACCGGGTCACATAACGTTCCGAGACCTCTCAAGCCGCCTCCACTCTTGGTGAGAGCAAAGTTCCCTTCCGGTCACTCGGTGCCACAGCGCGGAAACGCGCCCTCCCTACCTTCGGGACTCAGCCACTCCCTGTAGCGCGCAGAACCATCCGAGCCCCGGAGCACCGTGGAGGCGTCATGACAGCCCCTAGCACAGCCCCCGCACCCCCGAGCAGGGGCGGCCGCTGGATCCAGCAGTGGGATCCGGAGGATGAGACCTTCTGGAAGGAGACCGGAGAGAAGGTCGCCCGCCGCAACCTGATCTTCTCCGTCCTTTCCGAGCACATCGGGTTCTCGATCTGGACCATGTGGTCCGTGCTGGTGCTCTTCATGGGCCCGGAGTACGGGCTCACCCCGGCGGACAAGTTCCTGCTGACGTCCGTGGTCACGCTGGTCGGAGCCGTCGTTCGCGTGCCCTACACCTTCGCCGTCGCGATCTTCGGCGGGCGGAACTGGACGATCATCTCGGCCAGCCTCCTCCTCGTCCCCACCGTCGCCGCGTTCGCCGTGATGGAGCCGGGGACCTCCTTCAACACCTTCCTGCTGGTGGGCCTGCTGGCCGGTATCGGCGGCGGAAACTTCGCCTCGTCGATGACCAACATCAACGCGTTCTTCCCGCTCCGTAAGAAGGGGTGGGCGCTCGGCCTCAACGCCGGCGGCGGCAACATCGGCGTACCGGTGATCCAGCTGGTCGCGCTCGCCGTCATCGGTGCCAGCGCCGGTCCGCGTGTGCTGCTCGGGATCTACATCCCGTTCATCGTCGTCGCCGCCGTCCTCGCCGCGCTCTACATGGACAACATCGAGAACGTGAAGAACGACACCGGCGCCGCCAAGGACGCCGCGAAGGACGCCCACACCTGGATCATGTCCTTCCTCTACATCGGCACCTTCGGCTCCTTCATCGGATACAGCTTCGCCTTCGGGCAGGTGCTGACGAACCAGTTCGGGCGCACCCCGCTGGAGGCGGCGTACGTCACCTTCATCGGCCCGCTGCTGGGCTCGCTGATCCGGCCCCTGGGCGGCTGGCTCGCCGACAAGTACGGCGGCGCGAAGATCACGCTGTACAACTACGTCGGGATGGGCGTCGCCACCGCCGTCCTCATCGCCGCCAGCATGGAGAAGTCGCTGGCCCTGTTCACCGTCGCGTTCGTGGTGCTGTTCGTGCTCACCGGCCTCGGCAACGGCTCGACGTACAAGATGATCCCCGGCATCTTCCAGAACAAGGCCCTGGCCAAGGGGCTGCAGGGTGAGGAGGCCGCCGCCTGGGGCCGCCGCCTCTCCGGCGCCTCCATGGGGCTGATCGGCGCGGTCGGCGCGCTCGGCGGCGTCGGCATCAACCTCGCCTTCCGGCAGTCCTTCCTCTCCTACGGCTCCGGCACCGGCGCGTTCGTCGCCTTCCTCGCCTTCTACGCCGCCTGCTTCGCGGTCACCTGGGCCGTATACCTTCGCCGCCCGTCCGCCCGTGCACAGGCCGAGTCCGCCACCTCGGAGGCGAAGCCGCAGCTCAGCTACGCCGAGGTGTGACGTAACACTGTCGACATCAAGCGGAACCGAGCCTGTCACGAGCCGTTGACAGGCTCGGTCGGCATGTGGATGCAAGCACCTGATGGGTAGGTGCGACGACTCGAGTGCGGGACGAGAGTTATGTACGACGAACAGCAGCGACCGGACCATGGACCCCTGGCGGGGTTCACCGTTGGAGTGACCGCCGCGCGCCGGGCCGAGGAGCTGGGCGCGCTGCTCCAGCGGCGCGGAGCCGTCGTACTGCACGCCCCTGCCCTGCGCATCGTGCCACTGTCCGACGACAGTGAGCTGCTCGCGTCGACCAAGGAGGTCATCCACCAGGTTCCGGATGTCGTGGTCGCCACGACCGCGATCGGCTTCCGGGGCTGGATCGAGGCCGCCGACGGGTGGGGCCTGGGCGAGGACCTGCTGGAGAAGCTGCGCGGCGTGGAGCTGCTCGCGCGCGGACCCAAGGTCAAGGGCGCCGTACGGGCCGCCGGACTGACCGAGGAGTGGTCGCCGTCGTCGGAGTCCATGGCCGAGGTCCTCGACCGACTGCTGGCCGAGGGCGTCGACGGCCGCCGTATCGCCGTCCAGTTGCACGGCGAGCCGCTGCCCGGGTTCGTGGAGGCGCTGCGGGCCGCGGGAGCGGAGGTCGTCGGGGTGCCGGTGTACCGGTGGATGCCGCCGGAGGACATCGGGCCGGTGGACCGGCTCCTGGACGCGACCGTCTCCCGAGGCCTGGACGCACTCACCTTCACGAGCGCGCCGGCGGCGGCGTCGCTGCTGTCCCGTGCCGAGGAGCGCGGCCTGCTGCCCGAGCTGCTCGCCGCCCTCAACCACGACGTCCTGCCGGCCTGCGTCGGCCCGGTCACCGCGCTGCCGCTCCAGGCCCAGGGCATCGACACGGTCCAGCCGGAGCGCTTCCGGCTCGGCCCGCTCGTCCAGCTGCTCTGCCAGGAACTCCCGGGCCGGGCCCGGGCGCTGCCGATCGCCGGGCACCGGGTGGAGATCCGGGGGCACGCGGTGCTGGTGGACGGCGACCTGAAGCCGGTACCGCCGGCCGGGATGTCCCTGCTGCGAGCGCTGTCGCGGCGGCCGGGGTGGGTGGTGTCCCGTTCCGAGCTGTTGCGGGCGCTGCCGGGTGCGGGGCGGGACGAGCACGCCGTCGAGACGGCGATGGCACGGTTGCGTACGGCTCTGGGGGCGCCGAAGTTGATTCAGACGGTGGTCAAGCGGGGGTACCGGTTGGCGCTGGACCCGGCGGCCGACACGAAGTACGCGGACGTGTGACCGGGCGCCTCGCGTCGGCCTGAACGGACTCGTCCTCCGTACGTAACCAGCCCCTGTGCCCACCGCCGGTACGAGGGGTTCCAGCGGCGCGAGCGGGCAGGCACTGTTAGAGGGAACGGTTCCCCAGCCCCCTCCCACGGATCTCACCCTCCCCTCCCGAACCGGGGTGACCCCTAGGCGGTGACAGGCACATGGCATTGGGTACGGCCACGGACGCGTACGAGCTGCGGTTCGACGCCGGGCGGATCTGCCTGGATCTCCTCGCGACCACCCATCCCGTCGAACGCCTCGACTCCGCCGCGGTGCTGCGTGCCTGGATCACCGGGTCCGGACTCGTCCCGGAGGGCACCCCGCTCGCGCACATCGACGCCGCCTGGCTCGTCGGCTTCCGTGAACTTCGTGGTCGTATCGGACAGTTGGTACCGGGAGGGCTGACCCCGGAAGGGCGGCCGTACGGCCTCGCGCTCGCCCGGGTCAACGAGATCGCCCGCGCCGCCCCTCCGGCTCCGCGTGCCGTGCCCGGTGAAGACGGCACGCTCGTGCGGGAGTTGGACGGTCCGCCCGAGTGCGTGGCGCTGCTCGGTGCCGTCGCGCGTGACGCCGTGGAACTCCTCACGGATCCGGTCGCGCGGGCGGGGCTTCGGCAGTGCGAGGGGGACAACTGCCCGATCGTCTATCTCGATACGTCACGGGGGCGCAGGCGCCGCTGGTGTTCCAGTGAGGTCTGCGGGAACCGCGAAAGGGTGGCCCGGCATCGGCGACGGGCGGCGGTCGCCCGAGCCTGACTGTCCGTTAAGTACCTTCTGCGCGGCGGCTGTCGAAGTGATTTCGATTACACGCCGTTTACCTTCGGCCGCCCCGGGGCAGCTGGCGCAATCCTTTCGGTGTGGCGGAAATGTGAAGATCACGCGGGGGGAATGTGCGACCATGTCCGGCCTCGTCACGTCACTCACGAGAAAACTGTCACTCCACTTTGAACACTCAACTCCTCGCGTCCGTACCCGTGGTCGAGCGACCGACTGGGGGAACCCCCGGACACCGGAGGTGGGCGTGCGCAAGGATGCGGCCGTGGCCAATGAACGTGGATCGAGGGCCCGACATCGCATGTCCCAGCCCTCGGAACCTGATGAGGAGCTGATGCGTGCTCTGTACAGAGAACACGCCGGACCTCTCCTTGCGTATGTCCTGCGGCTGGTCGCCGGTGACCGGCAACGCGCAGAGGACGTCGTGCAGGAGACACTCATCCGTGCCTGGAAGAACGCCGGTCAGCTCAATCGTGCGACCGGATCGGTACGCCCCTGGCTGGTGACGGTCGCCCGGCGCATCGTCATCGACGGCCACCGCAGCCGGCAGGCCCGGCCGCAGGAGGTCGATCCGTCGCCGCTGGAGGTCATCCCCGCGGAGGACGAGATCGACAAGGCGCTGTGGCTGATGACGTTGTCCGACGCGCTCGACGACCTGACCCCGGCCCACCGGGAGGTGCTCGTAGAGACGTACTTCAAGGGGCGTACCGTCAACGAGGCGGCCGAGACCCTGGGCATACCCAGCGGCACCGTCCGCTCCCGGGTGTTCTATGCCCTGCGGTCGATGAAGCTGGCGCTGGAGGAGCGGGGGGTGACGGCGTGATGAGTGTTTACGGGGGATCGCAGGGATTCGGCCCAGGTGGTTCGGGTATGTCTGGCCCCATGATGGGATCTCCGGGCCCGAACGAGCACGAAACCGTCGGCGCCTACGCCCTCGGGATCCTCGACGATGCCGAGGCAACCGCTTTCGAGGCCCATCTCGCCACCTGCGAATGGTGCGCCCAGCAGCTCGACGAGCTCGCCGGCATGGAACCGATGCTCGCCGCCCTCGCGGACCTGCCCGGCTCCGGCACACCCGCCATCGGCGAGTCGCTGTCCGCGAAGCCCAGCCCGCGCCTGGTGAACAAGCTCGTCGACGACGTCGCCGACCGTCGCGCGCAGCGGCGCCGGAAGGGCTTCTACCTGGTGGCGGCCGCCGCCGCGCTGATCATCGGCGGCCCGATCGTCGCCGTGGGGGCGACCGGCGGGGACTCGGGAGGCAACTCGGCGGCGCCCGTGCCGAGCGCGGCCAAGACCCTCTTCGACGGCATGGACGACAAGGCCACGGGGACGGACCCCTCTACGGGCGTCAGTGCGACCGTCGCCACGGAGAAGAAGGACTGGGGCACCGAGGCGGTCCTCGAGCTCAAGGGTGTCAAGGGCCCGCTCAAGTGCTCCCTGATCGCCGTCGGCAAGAACGGCGAGCGCGAGACGATCTCCTCCTGGTCCGTCCCGGAGTGGGGCTACGGCCTGCCCGACGGCAAGACCGAGAAGTCCAGGAACCCGCTCTACATCGGCGGCGGAGCGGCCCAGACCCCGAACGAGATCGACCACTACGAGGTCATGACCTTCGACGGCAAGAAGCTCGTCGAGGTCGACGCGTGAATCACTGAGAGCGGATGCATAGCTTCCCGGGCCCCCCTTCGCGTACGGTTGACGGCTGCCCAGCACGTCAGAAGGGGGCCCGGTGGCCGCTCAGGTTCAACAGGAAACCGCGGTCGGCTCGGTTCAGGACTCAGTCCGGGACCGGGAGATCAGCATCGAACAGCAACACCTGGACCGGGTGTACCGGCGCCTCGAGGAGAAGATCCACGAGGCTGAGTTCCTCATGAACGACGCGGCCAAGCGCGGCCAGGTCGGCACGCCCGGCGCGCTCGCCGAGCGGGACGCGCAGGTCTTCCGGGCGGGTGTCCACCTCAACCGGCTGAACAACGAGTTCGAGGACTTCCTCTTCGGCCGGATCGACCTGCTTCCCGGCAAGGACGGCAAGAAGGGGCCCGACGGCGCCTACACCGCCGTGGAGCCCGCCGAAGGCGCCGTGCGGGACGACAACACCGCCGACATCGCCGAGACCCTGCACATCGGCCGCATCGGTGTCCTCGACGAGGACTACGCCCCGCTGGTGATCGACTGGCGGGCGCCCGCCGCCGCCCCCTTCTACCGGTCCACTCCGGTCGACCCGGGCCGGGTCGTGCGCCGGCGCGTGATCCGTTCCAAGGGGCGCCGCGTGCTCGGCGTCGAGGACGACCTGATGCGCCCCGAGCTGAAGGCCTTCATCGGCGGCCGGGAACTGCCCGTCATCGGCGACGGCGCCCTGATGGCCGCCCTGGGGCAGGCCCGTACGCACACCATGCGGGACATCGTCGCCTCCATCCAGGCGGAACAGGACCTGGTGATCCGTGCTCCCGCCGCCTCCGTGACCTACGTCGAGGGCGGGCCGGGCACGGGCAAGACGGCCGTCGCCCTGCACCGGGCGGCGTA
Organism: Streptomyces sp. NPDC002838; assembly: GCF_040295365.1. NCBI lineage: Bacteria > Bacillati > Actinomycetota > Actinomycetes > Kitasatosporales > Streptomycetaceae > Streptomyces > Streptomyces sp. NPDC002838. Next base: position 93,285 of record NZ_JBEOVF010000015.1, read on the forward strand.
TCTGCTGTACCAGGACCGGCGCCGGTACGCGGGCGGCATCCTGATCGTCTCCCCGACCCCGCTGCTGGTGGCGTACACCGAGGGCGTGCTGCCCTCCCTCGGCGAGGAGGGCCAGGTCGCCATCCGCGCGATCGGCTCGCTCGTCGACGGCGCCGAGGCCACGCTGTACGACTCCCCGTCCACGGCCCGCGCCAAGGGCTCGTACCGCATGCTCAAGGTGCTGCGGAAGGCCGCGCGCGGCGCCCTGGAGCTGAACGATTCACCGGCCCGGCTGCGGGTCGTCGCCTTCGGCCGCCGCCTGGAGCTGGAGGCCGAGGAGCTCAACCGCATCCGCCAGAGCGCGCTCGGCGGCACCGCACCCGTCAACCTGCTCCGCCCCCGTGCCCGCAAGCTGCTCCTGGACGCCCTGTGGGCACAGTCCGGCGGGGCCGACCGGCACACCGACCCGGAGCTGGCCGCCGAGCTGCGCTCCTCCTTCGACGAGGACGTCAGCTCCGAGGACAGCTTCGTCGACTTCCTGGACGCCTGGTGGCCGGAGCTCACCCCGAAGGCCGTACTCGACGCCATGGCCGACGAGCGGCGGCTCGGGCGCTGGGCCCGGCGCGTGCTGAACCCGGGCGAGGTGCGCAGGGTGGCCCGCTCCCTGAGACGGGACGGCCACTCCGTGCACGACATCGCGATGCTCGACGAGCTCCAGTCCATCCTCGGCGCCCCGGCCCGCCCTCGCCGCAGGCGCGAGCTGGACCCGCTCGACCAGCTCACCGGCCTGGAGGAGCTGATGCCGGTGCGCGAGGAGACCCAGCGCGAGCGGGCCGAGCGGCTGGCGCAGGAGCGCACCGAGTACGCGCACGTCATCGTCGACGAGGCCCAGGACGTCACGCCGATGCAGTGGCGCATGATCGGCCGCCGGGGCCGGCACGCCACCTGGACGGTGGTCGGCGACCCGGCCCAGTCCTCCTGGTCCGACCCCGACGAGGCGGCCCAGGCCCGCGACGAGGCCCTCGGCACCCGTCCGCGCCGCCGCTTCCAGCTGACCGTGAACTACCGCAACCCGGCCGAGATCGCCGAGCTCGCGGCGAAGGTGCTGGCGCTGGCCATGCCGGGCTCCGAGGCCCCGTCGGCCGTCCGCTCCACCGGCGTGCGGCCGCGCTACTCGGTCGTACGGGAATCCCTCGCCGAGACGGTCCGGTCGGAGGCCGCCCGCCTCCTCGACCTGGTCGACGGCACCGTCGGCGTCGTCGTCGCCATGAACCGCCGCGAGGAGGCGGCACGCTGGCTCGCCGGGCTCGGCATGGAGGTCCCCCCGGTCGAGCGAAGCCGAGACTGGGGGAGGGTCGTGGCACTCGGCAGCCTGGAGGCGAAGGGCCTGGAGTACGACGCGACGGTGGTCGTCTCCCCGGCGGAGATCGCGGACGAGTCCCCGGCCGGGCTGCGGGTGCTGTACGTGGCCCTCACCCGGGCGACCCAGCAGCTCACCGTGGTGTCGGGGGAGCGGGACGCGCCGGACGCGAACGGGGTGCCCGACCTGCTCAGGGATTGATGTCCCGGTACGGGAATGGCCTTACGGGAACTGTTTGTTAGCCTGGATGTGGCACCGGCCCGATCCAAGCCCCCGGGCCCAACCTTCGTCGCTACGAGCGACCACTTGCCGCGAGGCGAGCATGGCGGGTCGGTGTCACTGAGCAGGCGAGAGGCTCACGTCGATGTGACGTGAGCCTCTTTCGCTGTGAACAAAAAGTTCGCAATACCACCCGGCTAACGCCTACTCCGCGGTAGGTGCGACCATCGGACGGCATCCAGCATCACACGGTGAAAGCAGAGGAAGTCGGCCATGGCAACGGCGCCCAGCGTCTCCTACTCGATGACGGTCCGGCTGGAGGTGCCCGCGAGCGGAACCGCGGTCTCCCAGCTCACCACGGCCGTCGAGTCCCACGGAGGCTCGGTGACCGGCCTCGACGTCACCGCGTCCGGCCACGAGAAGCTTCGCATCGACGTCACGATCGCGGCCACCTCGACCGGGCACGCCGACGAGATCGTCGAGCAGCTGCGCGGCATCGAGGGCGTCACGCTGGGCAAGGTCTCCGACCGTACGTTCCTGATGCACCTCGGCGGCAAGATCGAGATGGCGTCCAAGCACCCCATCCGCAACCGTGACGACCTGTCCATGGTCTACACGCCGGGCGTGGCCCGCGTCTGCATGGCGATCGCCGAGAACCCCGAGGACGCCCGGCGTCTGACCATCAAGCGCAATTCCGTTGCGGTAGTGACGGACGGCTCGGCCGTCCTGGGCCTCGGCAACATCGGGCCCAAGGCCGCCCTCCCCGTCATGGAGGGCAAGGCGGCCCTCTTCAAACGCTTCGCCGGCATCGACGCCTGGCCGCTCTGCCTGGACACCCAGGACACCGACGCGATCGTCGAGATCGTCAAGGCGATCGCCCCCGGCTTCGCCGGCATCAACCTCGAGGACATCTCCGCGCCCCGCTGCTTCGAGATCGAGGCGCGGCTGCGTGAGGCCCTCGACATCCCCGTCTTCCACGACGACCAGCACGGCACGGCGATCGTCGTCCTCGCCGCCCTCACCAACGCACTTCGCGTGGTGGGCAAGGCAATTGAGAACGTGCGCGTGGTCATGTCCGGCGCCGGCGCGGCCGGTACGGCCATCCTCAAGCTGCTGATCGCCGCGGGCGTGAAGAACGCCGTCGTCGCCGACATCCACGGCGTCGTGCACGCCGGCCGCGAGGACCTGGTCGACGCCGCCCCGGACTCGGCGCTGCGCTGGATCGCCGACAACACCAACCCCGAGGGGCTGACGGGGACGCTGAAGGAGGCCGTGCGCGGCGCGGACGTCTTCATCGGCGTCTCGGCTCCCAACGTCCTCGACGGCGACGACGTGGCCGCCATGGCCGACGGTGGGATCGTGTTCGCGCTCGCGAACCCGGACCCCGAGGTGGACCCGGCAATCGCTCGCCAGACGGCGGCGGTTGTGGCCACCGGCCGCTCCGACTTCCCGAACCAGATCAACAACGTGCTGGTCTTCCCGGGCGTCTTCCGCGGTCTGCTGGACGCGCAGTCCCGCACGGTCAACACGGAGATGATGATCGCTGCCGCGAAGGCCCTCGCGGACGTGGTGACCGAGGACGAGCTCAACCCGAACTACATCGTCCCGAGCGTGTTCAACGACAAGGTCGCGGGCGCGGTGGCCGGGGCGGTGCGGGAAGCGGCGAAGGCCGTCGGGGCGGCGGCTCCTTCGGTGTCGTAGTCCGTCGTGACACTCTGCGGCGGGCCTTGGCTGTGAGGATCACCACGGCATGACATCGGCGCGTCGCGGAACCCGGGGTTCTTGGCCTCCGTTTATCGTGTCGCCAGGCTCAGGCCCTCTTTTCGTGTGACTCCCTTGGGTGTTCTCACGACTCCTGGGGGTGCCGGATTGGCTTTCCCGCCGCAGGTAGGGGCAGGATGCGTCCCTGGGCGCGAGGGTCTGACGACGGACCCGGGTCCGGGGCCTGTCCGAGGACCCTGGCAGCATCGGCATCGCAGTGCCGAATCATGCGGCTCTGCCGCGTGGCACGCCTCAACGGCAAGAAGAACACGGGAGTAACAACATGAACCGCAGTGAGCTGGTGGCCGCGCTGGCCGACCGCGCCGAGGTGACCCGCAAGGACGCCGACGCCGTTCTGGCCGCGTTCGCCGAGACCGTCGGCGAGGTCGTCGCCAAGGGCGACGAGAAGGTCACCATCCCCGGCTTCCTGACCTTCGAGCGCACCCACCGTGCCGCTCGCACCGCGCGCAACCCGCAGACCGGCGACCCGATCCAGATCCCGGCCGGCTACAGCGTGAAGGTCTCCGCGGGCAGCAAGCTCAAGGAAGCGGCCAAGGGCAAGTGACCTTGCCGCTACACCACGGGACGGTGTGCGGCACATGAGTAACGCCGATGGGGCGGCCCCCGGATTCCGGGTGCCGCCCCATCGTGGTTCGCTCAGCAGTGGCCTCAAACGCCGGCCGGGCTGGACTTACCCGAGCGCTTTGCCCGGAAGCTCGACCTTGGCGCCCAGCTCCACCAGCTTCTCCATGAAGTTCTCGTAACCCCGGTTGATGAGGTCGATGCCGTGCACCCGGGACGTACCCTGGGCGGCCAGTGCGGCGATGAGGTAGGAGAAGCCGCCGCGGAGGTCGGGGATGACCAGATCGGCGCCCTGGAGCCTGGTGGGGCCGGAGACGACCGCGGAGTGCAGGAAGTTGCGCTGGCCGAAGCGGCAGTTCGAGCCGCCCAGGCACTCGCGGTACAGCTGGATGTGCGCCCCCATCTGGTTCAGCGCGGAGGTGAAGCCCAGCCGGGACTCGTAGACCGTCTCGTGGATGATGGACAGCCCGGTCGCCTGCGTCAGGGCGACGACCAGCGGCTGCTGCCAGTCCGTCTGGAAGCCGGGGTGCACGTCCGTTTCGAGGGCGATGGACTTCAACTGGCCACCGGGGTGCCAGAAGCGGATGCCCTCGTCGTCGATCTCGAAGGCACCGCCCACCTTCCGGTAGGTGTTGAGGAACGTCATCATCGAGCGCTGCTGGGCGCCCCGGACGTAGATGTTGCCCTCGGTCGCCAGCGCCGCGGACGCCCAGGAGGCGGCCTCCAGGCGGTCCGGCAGGGCGCGGTGGTTGTAGCCGCCGAGCCTGTCCACACCGGTGACGCGGATGGTGCGGTCGGTGTCCATCGCGATGATGGCGCCCATCTTCTGCAGGACGCAGATCAGGTCCTCGATCTCCGGCTCCACGGCCGCGTTCGAGAGCTCGGTGACGCCCTCGGCGAGCACGGCCGTCAGCAGCACCTGCTCGGTCGCGCCGACGGACGGGTACGGCAGCCGGATCTTCGTGCCGCGCAGGCGCCGCGGCGCCTGAAGGAACTGACCGTCCGCCCGCTTCTCGATCGTCGCGCCGAACTGCCGCAGCACCTCGAAGTGGAAGTCGATGGGCCGACCGCCGATGTCACAGCCGCCGAGACCGGGGATGAACGCGTGCCCGAGGCGGTGCAGCAGCGGACCGCAGAGGAGGATCGGGATACGGCTCGAACCCGCGTGGGCATCGATGTCAGCGACGTTCGCGCTCTCCACCGACGTCGGGTCCATCACCAGTTCGCCCGGTTCCTCACCCGGACGGACCGTCACACCGTGCAGCTGCAGCAGACCGCGTACGACACGAACATCCCGGATGTCCGGAACGTTGCGCAGTCGACTCGGGCCGCTGCCCAGCAGGGCGGCGACCATGGCCTTCGGTACGAGGTTCTTCGCACCGCGGACACGGATCTCGCCCTCCAGCGGGGTTCCGCCGTGGACAAGCAGGACATCGTCGTTGACGGTCATGTATCTCGCGTTCCGATGAGTGGGGCAGGGGCCAGGAGGGAAAGGGTAATCGCCGCCCACCCCCCTTCTGTAAGCCCGAGGACGGCCCGACTGCGTCATAGCTCTGTCACAACACGAACCGTTCCCCGGCGGGTACATGGGGTCACCGACCCCTTTCGTGCGCTGGGGCGCACCGGTGCGCCCTGAGCTGCATTCACTGCCGTACGGGCATTGCCTCCCCACGCGCAGGGAAGATGCGGGATCATGTCTGGCATGACCGAGGTGTCCTCGCTCACAGGGCGGTTGCTCGTGGCAACACCCGCCCTGGCGGACCCGAACTTCGACCGTGCGGTGGTGCTCCTTCTCGACCACGACGAGGAGGGCTCCCTCGGTGTCGTCCTCAACCGCCCCACCCCGGTGGACGTGGGCGACATCCTGGAGGGCTGGGCCGATCTCGCCGGCGAACCCGGCGTCGTCTTCCAGGGCGGACCGGTCTCCCTGGACTCGGCGCTCGGCGTCGCCGTCATCCCCGGCGGCGCGTCCGTCGACCGGGCCCCGCTGGGCTGGCGCCGGGTGCACGGCGCGATCGGTCTGGTCGACCTGGAGGCCCCGCCGGAGCTCCTCGCCTCGGCGCTGGGAAGCCTGCGGATCTTCGCCGGTTACGCCGGCTGGGGCCCCGGCCAGCTGGAGGACGAGCTGGTGGAGGGCGCCTGGTACGTCGTCGAGTCGGAGCCCGGAGACGTCTCCTCCCCGTCCCCGGAGAGACTCTGGCGCGAGGTTCTGCGCCGCCAGCGCAACGAGCTCGCGATGGTGGCGACGTATCCGGACGACCCTTCGCTCAACTGATGCCTGTGACCTTCAGTACCCTTGGCACTTATGAGCACTCTTGAGCCTGAGACCCAGCCGCAGCGAGGTACTGGGACGGGAACCCTCGTAGAGCCGGCGCCGCAGACGTCGCACGGCGACGGCGACCACGAGCGCTTCGCCCACTACGTCCAGAAGGACAAGATCATGGCGAGCGCCCTCGACGGCACCCCCGTCGTGGCGCTGTGCGGCAAGGTCTGGGTGCCGGGCCGCGACCCGAAGAAGTACCCCGTGTGTCCCATGTGCAAGGAGATCTACGAGTCCATGGGCGCCGGCGGTGACGACAAGGGCAAGGGCGGCGGCGACAAGTAGCCCTGTCCGGCTGAGGGTTCGGCCCGTCTGAGGTTCTTGGAAGGCCCCCGGGGCACGCTGAGCGTGCCCCGGGGGCCTTCGTGCGTCCGCGCGCCCTGTGTCACGAAGTGGTTGAGACCTCTTGTGGACATGTTCATGTAGTCCATAGCCTTCGTGCGTTGTGCAGAGCGAAACCGTCATTGCATATATTGCAACGCACGTCCGGAGGAACACTCCATGAAGCTCGCCCCCCGACTGGCCGTTCTCCTGGCCGCCCTCGTCGTCACCGCCTGTGCCCCTCAGACATCCGACAACTCCTCCTCCGACACGGACGAGCAGACCGGCACCCTGCGCGTCTGGCTCTTCCAGGAGGTCAACAACAAGCCCAAGGAAGAGGTGGTCGACTCCGTCCTCGCCGATTTCAGGAAGGCGCACAAGGACACCAAGGTCACCGTCGAGTACATCCCCGTCGAGACCCGCGCCCAGCGCATGAAGGCCGCCTTCAACGACCCGAAGAGCGCCCCCGACGTCATCGAGTACGGCAACACCGACACCGCCGGCTACGTGAAGGACGGCGGACTCGCCGACGTCACCGAGGACTTCTCGTCCTGGAGCGAGGCCAAGGACACCGACCCGACCGCGAGACAGTCGGTCACGGTGGACGGCAAGATCTACGGGGCGCCGTACTTCGTCGGCGTACGGGCCCTGTACTACCGCACGGACATCTTCAAGGACCTCGGCCTGGAAGTCCCGAAGACCATGGCCGAGTTGGCCACCACCGCCCGCGAGATCCGGGCCGCCGAGCCCGACCTGTACGGCCTCGTGGTCGGCGGCGCCTTCACCTACGGCGCGATGCCGTTCATCTGGGCGAACGGCGGCGAACTCGCCACCGGCAAGTCGGGCTCGTACGCCTCCGCGATCGACAGCGCGGCGGCCCAGAAGGGCATCAAGGCGTACACGTCCCTGTTCTCGGACGACAACTGTCCCGCCGCCAAATGCGCCGGCATGGGCGGCAACGACACGATCACCGCCTTCGCGGCCGGTCAGGCGGGCATGGCGATCGGCGGCGACTTCAACCACACGGCCGTGGAGGCCGGGAAGGTGAAGGGCAAGTACGCGGTCGTGCCGCTGCCGGGGGTGAAGGCCGGGGAGATCGCGCCGGCGTTCGCCGGGGGCAACAACATCGGGGTCCTGAAGAGCACCTCGCACCGCACCCTCGCGGTCGACCTGATGAAGCGGCTGGCGTCGAAGAAGACACAGGAAGAGCTGTTCGGGGCGATGGGCTTCCTGCCGACGTTCACGGACGTACGGCAGCAGGTCGCGGCCGAGCAGCCGTACGTGAAGCCCTTCGTGGAGACCCTCGCCGCGGACACGAAGTTCGTGCCCGCCTCGCCCGCCTGGTCGCAGATCGACTCCTCGCTGGTCCTGCCGACCATGCTCCAGGAGGTCATCAGCGGCAAGAAGGACGTGGCGACGGCCTCCAGGGACGCGGCGACCAAGATGAACGACGCGTTCAGCTCCGTCGGATGACGCCGATGAACGACCGCACAGCGCCGGGCGCCCCACCGCCCGGCTCCGCGCCGGACGCCGGGTCCCCGTCCCGGACCGGACCCGGGACCGCTGCGGCGGTCCCGGCCGGGGCGGCTTCCGGTGGTGGGTCCGTCGCAGGGGTGAAGGCGACCGCGCCGCGGGCGCGTCGGCCGCGTGGCGTGCCCGTGAAGGGTGGCTCCCCGCTCGGGCGCGCTCGCTGGACGCCCTGGCTCTACCTCGCGCCCGCCCTCGTCGTCCTCGGCGGGCTGCTCCTCTACCCCATCTACCAACTCGGCCTGATCTCCTTCTTCCAGTACACCCAGGCCCAGGTCAGCGGCGGCGAACCGACCACCTTCCGGGGCTTCGGGAACTACACCGAACTGTTCGGTGACGACCAGTTCTGGCAGGTGCTGCTGGCGACGGTCCTCTTCGCGGCGGCCTGTGTCGTCTCCACCCTCGCGGTCGGCTGCGCGCTCGCCGTACTGCTCACACGCGTGCGTGCCGTACCCCGGCTCGCGCTGATGCTGGCCGCGCTGGGCGCGTGGGCGACGCCGGCGATCACCGGTTCGACGGTCTGGCTGTTCCTCTTCGACCCGGACTTCGGCCCGGTGAACCGTGTGCTGGGACTCGGCGACCACTCGTGGACGTACGGGCGCTACAGCGCCTTCCTCCTCGTCCTGCTCGAAGTGGTGTGGTGCTCCTTCCCGTTCGTGATGGTGACGGTGTACGCCGGTATCCGCGCCGTACCGAGCGAGGTCCTGGAGGCCGCCGCCCTGGACGGTGCCTCCCAGTGGCGCATCTGGCGGTCGGTGCTCGCGCCGATGCTCCGGCCGATCCTGACGGTCGTCACCATCCAGTCGGTCATCTGGGACTTCAAGGTCTTCACGCAGATCTACGTCATGACCAACGGCGGCGGCATCGCCGGGCAGAACCTCGTGCTCAACGTCTACGCCTACCAACAGGCGTTCGCGTCCTCGCAGTACGGCCTCGGCTCGGCGATCGGAGTGGTGATGCTGCTGATCCTGCTGGCCGTCACGCTCGTGTACCTGCGGCTGCTGCGCCGGCAGGGGGAGGAACTGTGAATCTTCTACGTGGCCTGGTGCGACGTCCCTGGCGGCTGGCCGCCGAGGCCTCCGCCCTGCTGATCGCGGTCGCTGTCGCCTTCCCTCTGTACTGGATGGTGCTGAGCGCCTTCAAACCGGCCGGCGAAATCGAGTCGGCCCAGCCCCGGCCATGGACTCTGGCCCCCTCCCTGGACTCCTTCCGACGGGTCTTCGAGCAGCAGGAATTCGGCCGTTACTTCCTCAACAGCCTTGTCGTGGCGGGCAGTGTCGTGATCGCCTCGGCGTTGATCGCGTTTCTCGCGGCGACCGCCGTGACGCGATTCCGGTTCCGCTTCCGGACCACCTTGCTGATCATGTTTCTGGTGGCCCAGATGGTGCCCGTGGAAGCCCTCACGATCCCCTTGTTCTTCCTGATGCGGGACTTCGACCAGCTGAACACGCTGGGTTCGCTGATCCTGCCCCACATCGCCTTCTCGCTGCCGTTCGCGATCTGGATGCTGCGGGGATTCGTGAAAGCCGTACCGGAGGCGCTGGAGGAGGCCGCGTACATCGACGGGGCGAGCCGGGCGCGGTTCCTGTGGCAGATCCTTTTCCCGCTGGTCTTCCCCGGGTTGGTGGCCACCAGCGTGTTTTCCTTCATCTCCGCCTGGAACGACTTCCTGTTCGCCAAGTCCTTCATCATCAGCGACACCTCCCAGTCGACCCTGCCGATGGCTCTGCTGGTCTTCTACAAGCCGGACGACCCGGACTGGGGTGGTGTGATGGCGGCCTCGACGGTGATGACGATTCCGGTGCTCATCTTCTTCGTACTCGTACAGCGACGGCTGGTCTCCGGGCTGGGCGGAGCGGTTAAGGACTGATGACATGAACGGTATTCCCTACGACGAGTTCCCGGGGTTCCACGTGGAGCTGGTCCCCGCCCCGAGCAGCTTCACGACGTCGATCGGCGGCGGCCAGGGGTACTTCATCGACGCGGCGACCGAGATCGAGGCGGCCCCCGGCACCGAGCGGGTCGCGCAGTGGCTGCGGACGACGGTCGGCGCGGCGACGGGCTACCCGCTGCCGCCGCACGGCAACAACTGGAACCGCATCCTGCTGCGGACCCTCCCGGAACTCGCCGAGGAGCTCGGCAGCCCCGAGGCCTACCGCCTCTGCGCCGACGGGTATGTGCTCGCCGTCGACGGGGCAAGCGAGACCGGCGTGTTCTGGGGCGCCCAGACCCTCCGGCAACTGCTCGGCCCCGACGCCTTCCGCCGCGCCCCCGTCGCCGCCAAGGAGGAGTGGGAGTTCCCCGCCGTCACCATCCACGACGCCCCTCGGTTCCGCTGGCGCGGCCTCATGCTCGACGTGGCCCGGCACTTCATGCCCAAGGACGGCGTCCTGCGCTACCTCGACCTGATGGCCACGCACAAACTCAACGTCTTCCACTTCCACTTGACGGACGACCAGGGCTGGCGGATCGAGATCAAGAGGTACCCCCGGCTGACCGAGGTCGGCTCCTGGCGGGCGCGCACGAAATTCGGCCACGGGGCCTCACCGCTGTGGGAGGAGAAGCCGCACGGTGGCTACTACACCCAGGACGACATCCGGGAGATCGTCGCCTACGCCGCCGAGCGGCATATCACCGTCGTCCCCGAAATCGACGTACCCGGCCACTCGCAGGCCGCCATCGCCGCGTACCCGGAACTCGGCAACACCGACGTCATCGACACGACCTCCCTCTCGGTCTGGGACAGCTGGGGCATCTCCGAGAACGTACTCGCCCCCACTGACAACACCCTGCGCTTCTACGAGGGCGTCTTCGAGGAACTGCTCGATCTTTTCCCGTCGGAGTTCGTGCACGTGGGCGGCGACGAATGCCTCAAGGACCAGTGGAAGCGGTCACCCGCCGCGCAGGCCCGCATCCAGGAACTCGGCCTCGCGGACGAGGACGAGTTGCAGTCGTGGTTCATCGGTCACTTCGACAAGTGGCTCTCCGCGCGCGGGCGCAGGCTCATCGGCTGGGACGAGATCCTGGAGGGCGGGCTGGCCGAAGGAGCGGCCGTTTCCTCGTGGCGCGGGTACCAGGGCGGGATCGCCGCCGCACGGGCCGGTCACGACGTCGTCATGTGCCCGTCGCAGCAGGTCTACTTGGACCACCGGCAGCACGCGGGCCCGGACGAGCCGGTCCCCATCGGCTACGTCCGGACACTGGAGGACGTCTTTCGGTTCGAGCCCGTACCCCCGGAGTTGACGCCCGAAGAGGCCGGACACGTGCTCGGCACGCAGGCCAACGTGTGGACCGAGGTGATGGAGGACCGCGCGCGCGTGGACTACCAGACCTTCCCCAGGCTCGCCGCCTTCGCCGAGGTGGCGTGGAGCCGCCTGCCCGCCCCCGCCGAGCGGGACTTCGCCGACTTCGAACGGCGGATGGCCGCCCACTACCGGCGACTCGACGCCCTGGGCGTCGCGTACCGGCCGCCCACCGGACCCTTGCCGTGGCAGAAGCGGCCCGGTGTGCTGGGCCGGCCGGTCGACGGCCCGCCCCCGAACAGGTAACCCCCGCACAGGCGGACCCCACCCGGACGGACTCCCGAACAAGTCATGGAAAACACCCGCAAGACTCACCGAAGAGTGTCATTCGGTACGCACTGGTGAAGCCGTGCGAAAACGGACCATCTCCCTGGTGAGGTGGGCGAATGCCTCCTAGCGGACCCCTGTCCTCGGGTCCTGCGAAGATGTGCCAGAGTTGCCACGTCCGCCCTGTCAGCACGTACCGTACGGCAACACAGGTGGGACCAGGTGGGGCAGCGGGAAGGGGCAGCCGGTTTGACCACGCACGCACCACAGGCGGCGCAGACCGTCACGCTGCCCACGACTCTGGACGAGGCCGTGGCGGCCCTGGCCGCCATGCCCGCCGCCGTGCCCGTCGCGGGCGGCACCGACCTGATGGCCGCCGTCAACTCGGGGCAGCTCAGGCCCGCCGCCCTGGTCGGCCTGGGCCGGATCAGCGAGATCCGCGGCTGGCAGTACCTGGACGGCCACGCCCTGCTCGGCGCGGGCCTCACCCACGCGCGGATGGGCCGCCCCGACTTCGCCGCACTGATCCCGGCGCTCGCCGCCGCCGCCCGAGCCGCCGGCCCGCCGCAGATCCGCAACGCGGGCACCCTGGGCGGCAACATCGCCTCGGCGGCCCCCACAGGGGACGCGCTTCCGGTGCTGGCAGCCCTGGAGGCGACACTGATCATCGCGGGCCCGGGCGGAGCCCGCCGGGAGATCCCGGTGTCGCACCTGCTGGCCGGCATGGAGATGCTGCGCGCCGGCGAACTCATCGGCTACGTGCGCGTGCCGCTGCTGCACGCGCCGCAGGTCTTCCTCAAGGCGACCGGCCGCACCGGCCCCGGCCGCGCGGTCGCGTCCGTCGCGCTGGTCCTCGACCCCGCCCGGCGCGGAGTCAGGTGTGCCGTGGGCGCCATAGCGCCTATGGCGCTCAGGCCCCTGGAGGCCGAGCAGTGGGTCTCCCGGCTGATCGACTGGGACAACAGCCGCGCCATCGTCCCGGAGGCGCTGAGCGCCTTCGGGGAGTACGTCGCCGCGGCCTGCATCCCCGATCCGGTCCCGGCCGAGGACGGCTCCGTACAGCAGCTTCCGCCCGCCGTACTGCACCTGCGGCGCACCGTCGCCGCGCTGGCCCGACGAGCACTGGGGAGGGCACTGTCGTGACCGACGACCAGCACGGAGAGGGCATGCCCCAGGGCGGGGCCCGCTGGGACCCGCTGCCCCAGGGCGACTACGACGACGGCGCCACCGCCTTCGTGAAACTCCCCGAAGGGGGCATCGACGCCCTCCTGGCCTCCTCCGACAGTCCGCTCGCCGCGCCCGGACACGGCTATGTGCCGCCGCGGATAACGGCGAACTTGGACACCGGTGCGGGCACCGACCCGGCGGCCACAGGCTCCTGGGCGACACCCCAGGCGCCTGCCGAAGGCGTCCACTGGCCCGACCCGAACGCGCTGCCCCAGGAAGCCGGGGACACCCGGGACGACCGGTTCACGTACCGCCCGGACGCCACCGGGCAGTGGAACTTCGAGGAGAGCGCGGCGGCGGAGGCGGCGGCCACGGCGCCGGGTCACGACGTGACCGGGCAGTGGTCGATCCCCGTGGCCGGCGGCGACCTTCCGGACGAATCGGGCGAGTTCACCACGTCGTCCCTGGTCGAGCAGTGGGGCGGCGGCACCCCGCCGGCCACCCTCCCCGGCGGCGCGTCCGCCCCCTGGGCCACGGAGGCCGCGGGGCAGCCGTGGGGGCAGCCGGCACCGGAGCCGACGGCCCCCGAGCAGCCCGAGCCGCACACGCCGGAGCGGCACGCGCCGCAGTCGTACACGCCGGGCGAGCCGGGCCCGGCCGGACAGGAACCCGGCCGGCCTCACTCGCACGTCCCTGAGCAGCCCCATGCGCCCGCCGAGCAGGCTGTCGAGCGGTACGAGGAAGCGCCTGCGGAGTCGTACGCCGAAGCGCCCGACGATTCGTACGCGGAGACACCCGCCGAGCCCCACGCGGAGACGCCCGCCGAACCCGCCGTAGCCGCTGCGCAGCCCGCTCACGCGACCGATGAGGCCCCCGAGGCCTTCGATGCGCCCGAGGACGTCCCAGGCGCCCCAGAGGCCGCAGAAGCCGCCGAAGAGGCCGCCGAGCCTCCCGCCGACCTCTCCGTGGACGGGGCGCCCGCACCGGAGCCCGCCGAGGAGCCCGCTGTCTCCGACGCTCCGGCCGACGAGTCGGCACCCTCGCCCACGGGCGAGGAACACCCCCTCGCCTCCTACGTCCTGCGCGTCAACGGCGTGGACCGCCCCGTCACCGACGCCTGGATCGGCGAGTCGCTGCTCTACGTGCTGCGCGAGCGGCTCGGTCTCGCGGGCGCCAAGGACGGCTGCTCGCAGGGCGAGTGCGGGGCCTGCAACGTCCAGGTCGACGGGCGGCTCGTCGCCTCCTGCCTGGTGCCGGCCGTGACCGCGGCCGGCAGCGAGGTCCGTACGGTCGAGGGCCTGGCCGTCGACGGGCAGCCCTCGGACGTGCAGCGTGCCCTCGCGCGGTGCGGCGCGGTGCAGTGCGGGTTCTGTGTGCCGGGCATGGCGATGACCGTGCACGACCTGCTCGAGGGCAACCCGGCGCCGACCGAGATGGAGACCCGCCAGGCGCTGTGCGGCAACCTGTGCCGCTGCTCCGGCTACCGGGGTGTCGTCGACGCGGTCAAGGAGGTCGTCGCGGAGCGCGAGTCGCACAGCGCCGCCGGCGACTCCGAACAGGACGGCGACGAGCCACGTATCCCTCACCAGGCGGGCCCGGGAGCCGGCGGGGTGAACCCGTCGGCGTTCGAGGCCTCGGGCCCGCCGGGCCCGCATGACCAGCCGTACGGACAGGACGGAGGCCCGGCGTGAGCAACGAAGCCGCCACCGCGACCAGCACCGCGGAGGCAGCCCCCGCCCCCGAGCCGATCCCGCACGGCCTCGGCGCGTCCCTGCCGTCCGCCGACGCCCGCGCGAAGACCGAGGGCACCTTCCCGTACGCCGCCGACCTGTGGGCCGAGGGCCTGCTGTGGGCGGCCGTACTGCGTTCCCCGCACGCGCACGCGCGCATCGTCTCCATCGACACCACCCACGCGCGCGAGATGCCCGGGGTACGGGCCGTCATCACCCATGAGGACGTTCCCGGCAGCCCGGTGCACGGCCGCGGCAAGGCCGACCGCCCGGTGTTCGCCTCCGAGGTCGTCCGCCACCACGGCGAGCCCATCGCGGCCGTCGCCGCCGACCACCCCGACACCGCGCGCATGGCCGCCGCCGCCGTCATCGTCGAGTACGAAGTGCTCGACCCGGTGACCGACCCGGAGCAGGCCTTCGAAGCAGAGCCGCTGCACCCCGACGGCAACCTGATCCGGCACATCCCGCTGCGCCACGGCGACGCGGACGCGGCCGGCGAGGTCGTCGTCGAGGGCCTGTACCGCATCGGCCGCCAGGACCCGGCCCCCATCGGCGCCGAGGCCGGCCTCGCCGTGCCGCGTCCCGACGGCGGCGTCGAGCTGTACGTGGCCTCCACGGACCCGCACACCGACCGCGACTCGGCCGCCGCCAGCTACGGGCTGGAACCCGAGCGCGTGAAGGTCGTCGTCACCGGCGTCCCCGGCGCCACGGCCGACCGCGAGGACCAGAGCTTCCAACTCCCGCTCGGACTACTGGCGTTGAAGACCGGCTGCCCGGTCAAGCTCACCGCGACGCGCGAAGAGTCCTTCCTGGGGCACACCCACAGGCATCCGACCTTGTTGAGGTACCGCCACCACGCGGACGCCGAGGGCAGACTGGTGAAGGTGGAGGCGCAGATCCTGCTGGACGCGGGCGCCTACGCCGACACCTCCTCGGACGCGCTGGCCGCCGCGGTCGCGTTCGCCTGCGGTCCGTACGTCGTCCCGAACGCCTTCATCGAGGGCTGGGCCGTCCGCACCAACAACCCGCCCTCCGGCCACGTACGCGGCGAGGGCGCCATGCAGGTGTGCGCCGCCTATGAGGCGCAGATGGACAAGCTGGCCAAGAAGCTCGGCATCGACCCGGCGGAACTGCGCCTGCGCAATGTCATGGCCACGGGAGACGTGCTCCCGACGGGCCAGACGGTGACATGCCCCGCCCCGGTCGCGGAACTGCTGCAAGCCGTACGGGACTTCCCCCTCCCCGCGCTGCCCAAGGACACGCCCGAGGACGAGTGGCTGCTGCCCGGCGGCCCCGAGGGCGCGGGCGAACCGGGCGCGGTGCGCCGAGGCGTCGGCTACGGCCTGGGCATGGTCCACATGCTGGGCGCGGAGGGCGCGGACGAGGTCTCCACGGCGACGGTTCGGGTCCAGGACGGCGTGGCGACGGTGCTGTGCGCGGCGGTGGAGTCCGGCCAGGGTTTCACCACGCTGGCCCGGCAGATCGTCCAGGAGACGCTCGGCATCGACGAGGTGCACGTGGCCCCGGTCGACACCGACCAGCCGCCGGCCGGCGCGGGCTGCCGCGGCCGCCACACCTGGGTGTCGGGCGGCGCGGTGGAACGGGCGGCCAAGATGGTCCGCACGCAGCTCTTGCAGCCCCTGGCGCACAAGTTCGGCATGTCCACGGAACTGCTGCAGATCACCGACGGCAAGATCACGTCGTACGACGGAGTGCTGTCGACCACCGTCACCGAGGCCATGGACGGCAAGGAGCTGTGGGCGACCGCCCAGTGCCGCCCGCACCCGACGGAGCCGCTGAACGACGTCGGTCAGGGCGACGCCTTCGTGGGCCTCGCCTTCTGCGCCATCCGCGCGGTGGTGGACGTCGACATCGAGCTGGGCTCGGTGCGCGTGGTGGAGCTGGCGCTCGCCCAGGACGTCGGCCGCGTACTGAACCCGGCCCAGCTGACGGCACGCATCGAGGCGGGCGTCACCCAGGGCGTGGGCATTGCGCTGACGGAGAACCTGCGCTCCGCGCGCGGGTTGATCCGCCACCCGGACCTGACCGGTTACGCGCTGCCGACGGCCCTGGACGCGCCGGACATCCGGATCGTGAAGCTGGTCGAGGAACGGGACGTGGTCGCTCCCTTCGGGGCGAAGGCGGTGAGCGCGGTGCCGGTGGTGACGTCTCCGGCGGCGATCGCCTCCGCGGTCCGGGCCGCGACCGGCCGCCCGGTGAACCGGCTGCCGATCCGGCCGCAGGCGGCGGTGGTCACGGCGCAGTGAGCGCGTGTTCGTTTTCGACGGACCGGGTCTGATGGACGGGGTCGTCCTCGTCACCGGCGTGATGGCGGCCGGGAAGTCGACGGTGGCGCAGGCGCTGGCGGAGCGGCTGCCTCGGGCGGCGCACGTCCGGGGGGACATCTTCCGGCGGATGATCGTGTCGGGTCGGGAGGAATACCTTCCAGGTGCCCCGCCGGGCGGCGAGGCGGAGGCCCAACTCCGGCTGCGGTACCGGCTGTCGGCGGCGACGGCGGATGCGTACGCGGAGGCCGGGTTCACCGCGGTCCTCCAGGACGTGGTACTGGGCGACGACCTGGCGGCGTACGTCGACCTGATCCGCACGCGCCCGCTGTACGTCGTCGTATTGACGCCGAGCCCGAAGACCGTGGCCGCCCGCGAGGCGGCCCGGACGAAGACCGGCTACGGAGCCTGGACGGTCGAGGAACTGGACGCGGACCTGCGGGCCACGACCCCGCGCATGGGGCTGTGGCTGGACAACTCCACGCTGACGGTGGCGGAGACGGTGGAAGCGATCGTGGCGGGACGGGAACGGGCTCGGGTGTTCTGAGCGTCTCCTGGTCCGGGGGCGTTGTCAGTGCCGGCGCGTAGTGTTCTGGGCAGTGGGGGACGGCTGCCGGATCAGGTCGTTTGTCGGCCGGACGTGCCCTGCGCGGGGACTGTGAGAGAAGCACATGCGGGGGAGCCCATGAGCACGACCTACGCCGACACCACGGCGATCACTTTGACCGAGGACATCCTCGATCCGTACGTCACGCACGTGCCGACGCGCCGCTGGCTCACGGGCCCCGGACTCCCCGGCGACAGCGACCTGTTCACCTTCGCGGAACTGCGCCGCGAGGGCCTGCGGACGGTGGCGGACTCGACGGGCGATCCGGACCGCCTGACCGCGGCACTGCGCGACCAGCTGGTGATCGGCGGTCTGTCGGACCTGGACGGGCTGGAGAGGGAGTCGCTCCTCCTCGACGGCGGAACGGGCGAGCTCTCGACGACGTACTTCCTCCACGACCGCCCGCACCTCATGACCCGCACCCCGCTGGCGCCGTCGCTGCACACACTGGTGCGCTTCGCGACGGCGACACACGAACTGACGGACTTGCGGGGCCAGTTCGCGTCCTACGCCGGCCGTTTCGGCCCGACGGCGGTGGAGGAGGCGACACGGCAGCTCCTGGCCGTGTTCGAGGAGGGCATGGGCGGCGCCGAGGTCCCGACGTTCTGGAAGATCGCGGCCCTGATCCGCCCGCTGGCCCTGGTGGCGGCCCCGGGCACGGAGTCCGGACTCACCCTGGACCTCCCGCCCCGCCTCCTGGACCAGGAGTTCGGCCGGGGCAAGGTGATGCGCTTCGAGGACTTCGACTTCCCCACGACCCTCACGCACGAGCCGACCCGCCGCTTCCTGAGCGAGACGGGCCTGCCCGAGGACGGCATCCTCTTCTCCCTGGACACGGACGTCCCCCTGCTGACCCTCGCCGAGAGCTACACCGACGCCCGGGCGCACCACGTCCCGGCCCACGCCGACCGCCTCATTCGCCTCGGCTACCTGATCGAGGACAACAGCCTGGTGATCGACGGCACCACGGGCGAGATCCTGAACTGGAACGAGCCCGAGGCCAAGCTGCACTCCCTGAACACGGACGTCTCCACGCTGGCCTTCACGCTCTGGCTGCTGCACCGAGAGAGAACCATCGACGTCTCGCTGGCCCACGAACTGACCCACAACCTCTGCACCCAGGTGGCCAAGACGCTGATCCAGGTCCTGTCGAGGATCGACCCGACGGGGACCAGGGCCGGAACCGACCGGCACTACTGGACGGAGCGGTTTCGGGACGAGGCGGGCGGGGTGCTCTGACCATCACCGCCCACCGGGCCGAGCCCGGCGTGGTAGGCATGAAACCGCATCGAAGAGTGACAAGCCAACTGAGAGCACATACGCCGTAGGATCAGTCGCCACCCCATGGGTGCTGCTTGCGCGCCGCTTTCGCCACAGCTGCCTGCCAGGCCAACAGCCCCGGAACCGCCACCAGTTCAATGCCCAGCGCGGCGAGCATCGTCGGATGCGGCCGTCCCGCCTTGCGCAGCGAGACCAACCGTCCGATGCCGCCCACGAACGCGGTGCCCAGGACAAGCTGCAGCACGCGACTGTGCCGCTCCACCTGGGGCAGCGTCGACCAGACAACCGGAGCGGCCGCCAGCCAGAACGCATTGACGAACCGGTACTCGCTATCGAGCGTGGCGCTGACCTGCCCGCTCTGACCCGGCAGCGCCGAGGGCCCGACCACCATCCCGGCCGTCCCGGAACACAGCGGGATCGCAGCGACCGTACCGAGACAGATCTGCAGCCCTCGCCGACCTCGGTTGCCCTCAGCACGTAACCCGGGCGTGGCCGGCCTCGCTCCGGTGCTCAAGCGATTTGGATCACGGGTCGACCGCCCGTCCTTCTTCCCGCAGAGATCCGGCCGACGCCTGATATCTCTGGCCTGTGACAAATACAGAGTTTGAGGCGAGCGCAGTGGCCGAGATGCTGGCCGAGGCGTTTCCGGCTGAGTGGCGCGAGCCTGCGCTGGGCTGGGAGGAGGTGTGTTCCTGGGAGGCGGAGCACGGGGTGGTGTTGCCGGAGCCCTACCGCACGTTCATCGCGGTGGTGGCGGATGGCTCTTCTCTCGGTCCCCCTGACGACGGCGGCCTGCTCGCGCTGGATGAGATTCCTGAGTACTGGCCATATGGAGAGCGCGATGCCGCTACCGAGTTCCCGCTCACCGAGGCGTGGTTCTGGGAGACCGATCCGAGGGGAGCCGACGCGACCCAGCCGCTCATTGAGGCGGTGTACCGGTACGGGTCAGTGGTGCTTGGCGCCAATGACGGCCCTGTGTATTGGCTGCTGATTGTCAGCGGTCCTCAGCGCGGGCGGATATGGCTCCTCTCCGATGTGGGAGCCATGCCGTTTCCTGGTCCGGAGACGGCCGAGCACGGTGCGACGTTCGCCGAATGGATCATGCGATGGCATGAGGACCCGGACACCTGGGACATGCCTTCGGCGTGACTGCCCTCTTCGCCTCGCCGACGTGTTCAACCCCGTGGCCCACCCAGTCGGCCAGGCCCATCAATTCCAAGACGGACGAACAACAGGGCTGCACACCCTTCGGGGGAGCAGCCCTGTTGTCTTGTCTGGTCAGGCTGTAGAGGCCGTGGCGGGAATCGAACCCGCGTCACTCGCTTTGCAGGTTTGTCCGGGTGGGTCCGAGCAAGATCCAGGCTCATTCACCGGCGTTCGTTCCCGTACGGACGCCCTGCTCATAGGGACGCGCTGAACGGCCCCGGACGGCCGAGAACGGGGATGAACGAGACGGAAACTGAGACGGAACGCGATCACGTTCGCGGGGCTGTTCACGAGTTCCTCGCCCTCTGACATCGCCGGGGATGAAGGTGAAACAGTGGCAGCCTCCGCAAGCGAGATCCACGGAAGTCAGACCAGCGCGAGCATTGAGCTATGCGATTTTGGCGACGGGGGTATCTCTCGCAGCGACAGCAAAGAGCGGCCTTTCAACCCTGGAGCGATATCGGCGCTACCCCAAGTCGTAGTCAAGGCTGAGGGTGAACGGTTCGTTGGTGCCGGCGCTCGCGCCGACGAGCAGGGCCGCGCAGGCCCGGTTGCAGTTCCCGAACGGAGGCCGTGCCGAGACCTCGCTACGGAAGCGGGTGTTGGCGGCGACGGGCATGGTCTGAGTCTGCGTGCCTCCCGTCAGGGTCACGGCCACAGTCGAGTCGGGGGCCGCACCGCAGCCCTCAACGACCAACCTGTCGCCGGACGGGGTCACGGAGGCCGTCGGAGTGGAGCAGTCCTTGGCCTGCGCCGTGGGCGAGACGCCGGTCAGTACACCGACGAGTAGGGCGCTGCTCGCGAGGAGCCGGGCTGCCGATCGAGTGAGGTGATGCATGCGTCCTCCCTGGTATGGCCGGATGCAGACCTACACGGCGGACCGCTTGCCTTCCAGCCGATCACTACACAGCGTGGTGCCATCCAGTGCCCGACGAATACGGCGCAGAGCCCGGCGTGCGAAGCACTGGGCTGGGCCTGTAATGCCTCTGCCTCCCCCCATCCGAGGGTGGCGGTCGTGCCGCGTGTGTGGTCCACGGCAAACTCTCCGTCTACCGCCCCGGCTTCCGGGCAACATGGTGATTGTGGCGCGGGCCTGGCTCGGCGTCGGGCCCGTTCAGAGGATGCTGCGCTATTCCAGCCGCAGTCGGTCCGGACCGGCCCGCGCGGGCGGAGGAGCGGACACTGATGCCGATTGCGGGCGCCCACATGGGGGGAGGGACTCCACACTCTGATGGATCTGCAAGGCATCGGGGCCATAGCCGCCGTACCAACTACCGTCATCGTCGGATTCCTCGCTTGGTGGGGTGCAGCAAGACAAGTCGTGAGATTCGCGAACTTCAAGCTGTGCGAGGTGAAATCGTTCACGGTCTTTCATTGACGGCAGAAATCGACGGTGACACGGTTCGGCGTATTAAGCAGGTGGCAGAAGTAGTTAACGTCGAGATTTCGAAGGTGCAGGCGTGATGTGAGAGTTGCATTGCGTCTATCGCGGTGTGCGTACTACATAGCCGTAACCGGCATCGGACGTGCGACTCTTGAGGCGACGATGGGTGAGCAGAGAGGGAGAACGAGTGTCGCAGCAGGCCAGTCCTCGGGGAACCTTCCTGAAGATCGCCGATGCCGTGAAGGCGCGAGTCGGAGCTTCCGTCTGCTGTTGATCTCATGAGCGAATACAAGATCTCGCGCGGCGTCGCTCTCCGGGCGTTCGCAGCCCTCCACAAGGACGGTGTCGCCGAACCGGTGCCGGGTGGACGCTGGCGTGTCGTACGGGCGGGCGAGCGGACCGACCGCCGCCCGCTGGAAGAGCGCATCGCACCGCCCTCAATGAGGCCGTACGGCGCGGCCACCTCGGCAAGAACCCCGTCCAGTTGGCCAAGGCCCCGAAGACGGGGGAGTACGAGGTGGAGCCCTACAGCGTCCAAGAAGTACAGCGATTGCTGAAGGCCGCTGACCAGCATCGCAACTCCGCACGGTGGGCCGTCGCCCTCGCCCTCGCCCTCGGACTGCGTCAAGGCGAGGTGCTGGGGCTGAAGTGGGAGGACGTGGACCTTGAGGGCGGGTTCCTCGTTGTCCGCCGTAGTCGCCACCGGCCGCAGTACGCTCACGGGTGCGCGGAGCCCTGCGGACGCAAGGCGGCCGGGTATTGCCCGGAGAGGCGACGTACCAACCCGGAGTTGTCCACCACCAAGTCCCGCGCCGGCCGTCGCGCGGTCGGTCTCCCCGAACAGCTCGTTGACCTACTCCGTGCGCATCTCAAGGCGCAGGAAGTGGAGCGAACGGAGGCCGGGAAGAGCTGGGAGGACAACGGCTTGGTCTTCCCGGATGAGCACGGCCGTAGCCCGTCCCACCGCCGGGACTGGACTGAGTGGAAGGCTCTTCTGGCAGAGGCGAAAGTTCGGGACGGGCGTCTGCATGACGCGCGCCACACGGCCGCCACGGTCCTTCTCATCCTCGGTGTTCCCGAGCGGGCCGTCATGGGCCTCATGGGATGGTCGACCACGGCCATGGCTGCCCGCTATCAGCACATGGTGGACGCCGTGTGGACGGACATCGCGCGGCAAGTGGACGGCCTGATCTGGAAGCCTGAGACGGACCGGCCGGACGACGGCGATGGACTCGCCGGAGTGCCCGTGCGGGTCGGCTAGATGGCAGCGACGGATAGGGAAGCCTCTTCGAGATTGCCCTATCCGTCTGTCTGCGGTAACGGAGTTCACCAGGGACGTCGGCGATAAGCCCCACGCTTTAGCACTTCGAGATGTTCGTCAGGGAGTTCGTGCAACTGGCCGCGCCGTAGCCGGTCGACCTGATTCTTCTCCCACCGGGCGAGTGTGCCCAATTCCGGTGTTAGCGCGGCAAGCTCCTTACAGCCATCCGTTCGGCGACGGCACGCGCAGTACCCGTCTCGGGCCTCATCTTGATGGTGCAACCGATTGATCGCCCACAATGCCCGGTAGGCGTGATCCCTGGATCGATAGGCGTGGTCTCGCTGCCGTGCGGCCTCGGCGACCTGTGTGTTGGTCCACCACTGCTCCACCGAGGGCAGCGGAGCCTTCTCGACTCCTTCAGTCAAGGTGGCCCGTAGATCGTTAACCAGGGTCTGTAGCCGCGTAATCTCCGCGTTGCGCTCTTCAAGAGCGCCGCGAAGCCGCTCTGCCTCGTTGCTCCGCCTTTCCTGTTCGAGGGCGAGTTCAGAGCGCCACAGACCGACGTGGTCTGTGTCGCGGAGGCGTGCCTTCGCAGCCGTATCGCCCTGATGGCGTGTGCAGCCTTTGCAGATGACATGGTCTGTCTTGGACGTGAAGACGAACTCTTGCTCAGCCTTACAGCAGAGGCACTCGGCGAAGAGAGGTCGGTGGAGTGGGTGGTTGTGCACGGGTCCTCCGTCACGGAGACGTTGGATCCTGCCGAGTCTGCCAACCGCCACTGACAACGCCGTGCGCTCGTGAGGTCTGTTTCACTGTCGGGCACCGTGGCTCTCCCCGCCCCAAAGCATGATCCCTGGGGTGAGAAGTGAGACGGGAACTGAGACGGACGAACAAAAGGGCGGCACCCCTCAGGGGATGCCGCCCTGTTGTTTTGTCTGGTCAGGCTGTAGAGGCCGTGGCGGGAATCGAACCCGCGTCACTCGCTTTGCAGGCGAGCCCCTCAACCACTCGGGCACACGGCCGTGTCGGTGGAGTGTGGTGCTGCGTGCTCCGTTCCGAACCTGGTGAGACGACCGTATGGCGGGGCGGGGTAGGCCTCAAGAGAATCCCAGGTGCTGCAATGGGACTGCCACACCCCGTTCATAAAAGGTCTGGTCTTGAGGCCGTCTGCCTCCCACGAAACCTTGGCCAGTGACAGGGTCTCGTCGTATCCCGGCTCAGTTGTGCCGCTCGCCCATGACAGCGCGCAGCCACTCCAGCGGCCTCATGCTCAGCAGCTGGTCGGCGAGTTCGATGGCCGTCTTCGTGGTGAGGCGGGCGCGGCTGTTGTCGATCCAGCGCTGGGCGAGTTCGTAGCCCTGGGACTTGTACTCGATGCCTTGCAGCATGCACTCCAGCTTGTCCGCGTCGCGGGCGCAGATCGCTTCGGGGGACTCGCGGGCCTCGTACTCTGCGATCAGGTCCCGCACTGTGGAGGCGAGGGCCTCGGGCATGCCCGTGACCTGGTCTGCGGTGACGGCCTGGGGGTCGGCCTCGCCGGCGTACTTCTTGGCGAGGTGGTTGACGTCGCCGGTTCGGGTCTCCTGGGAGTCGTGCCAGACGGCCAGGAACGCGGCGCGGGCCGGGTCGGCGCCCTCCAGTTTGGCGATGATCGACGCGATCAGTGAGTGCGCCAGGCATGCTCGGCCACGCTTTCGGGGTCGCGTACGCCGGCCATCCACCAGCCGGTGCGCTTGGACTGCTTCAGCGTTCCCGCTTCGTACAGGAAGCGTGCCACCTGTGGCTATCCAACATCACAGGCAGCCGCTGGACTCGTCTCCATAGGAGCCTGGTCGTCCAGCGCGCCGGCCAGGAGCACATCGGCTTCCATGGCCCGCTCAAGCGCCTGCAACAGCGCGGGCACGGTACCGAACACCGGCTGTGGTCGTACGACCAAGGTCCGAGCCCGAGGCCTCCTCCCGACAGGGGTCAAGCCGGGTTGTGGGCCTTACGCTGGCGACCATGACCGCCCTGGAACCTGGTGACACCGGTGTCGCCGACGCCCCTGCCCCGTCCACTGCCGCCGAGCGCGACGAGACCGTGTTGAGCCGGGCGTACCGGGCGCTGAGTGTCGGGATCGTCTCCGTCGTGCTGTTGATCGCGTTCGAGGCGACGGCGGTGGGGACGGCGATGCCGGTCGCGGCGCGGGAGTTGGACGGGGTGTCGCTGTACGCGTTCGCGTTCTCGGGGTACTTCACGACGAGCTTGTTCGGGATGGTGCTCTCCGGGCAGTGGTCCGACCGGAAGGGGCCGCTCGGGCCGTTGACCACCGGTATCGGTGCCTTCGCCGCCGGGCTGCTGCTGTCCGGGACCGCGAGCGTGATGTGGCTGTTCATCCTCGGGCGGGCCGTGCAGGGGCTCGGCGGTGGGCTGGTGATCGTCGCGTTGTACGTCGTCGTGGGGCGGGTCTATCCCGAGCGGTTGCGGCCGGCCATCATGGCGGCGTTCGCGGCGAGTTGGGTCGTGCCGTCGATCGTCGGTCCGCTCGCCTCGGGCGCGGTGACCGAGCATCTCGGCTGGCGGTGGGTGTTCGTCGGGATTCCGGTGCTTGTCGTCTTTCCGCTGGCCCTCGCGCTGCCGCAGATACGGCGGCGGGCGTCGGGGTCGGTGGACGCCGCCGCGGAAGGTGCCTCCTTCGATCGGCGTCGTATTCGGCTCGCCCTCGGTATCTCGCTCGGCGTGGGGCTGCTTCAGTACGCCGCCCAGGACCTGCGGTGGCTGTCGCTGGTCCCCGGCGTCGCGGGGGCCGCGCTGCTCGTACCGGCCGTGCTCGGGCTGCTGCCGCGCGGCACGTACCGGGCGGCGCGTGGGCTGCCGTCCGTGGTGCTGCTGCGCGGAGTGGCCGCGGGGTCCTTCATCGCGGCCGAGTCGTTCGTGCCGTTGATGCTGGTCACCCAGCGGGGGCTGTCCCCGACGCTGGCAGGGTTCTCGCTCGCGGCGGGTGGCGTGACGTGGGCGCTGGGTTCGTGGGTGCAGTCGCGGCCGCGGGTGGAGCCGTACCGGGAACGTCTGATGACGCTGGGGATGGCCCTGGTGGCCGCCGCCATCGCCGCCGCGCCGAGCGTGCTGATCGACTCCGTGCCGGCCTGGGCCCTTGCCGTGGCCTGGGCCTTCGGCTGCTTCGGGATGGGCCTGGTGATCTCCTCCACCAGCGTGCTGCTGCTCCATCTCTCCGCCCCGGAGGAGGCCGGCACCAACTCCGCCGCCCTCCAGATCTCCGACGGCCTCTCCAACGTCATCCTGCTGGCGGTGGGCGGCGCCGCGTTCGCCGCGCTGGGCGGCGGCACGGTGACGCACGCGGCGACGGAGGCGTCCGGTTCTCATCCGGCGGCCTTCGCGGCGGTGTTCCTGCCGATGGCCGGGGTGGCGCTGGTGGGGGCTTGGGTGACTACGCGGGTGCGGGAGCGGTGAGCACCGGTAAAGCGCGCTGGTCATCGATATGGCCTCCGGCGTGGAGGGTGACGTCAGCGTGATTGCGGGGCGGCTGCGGCTGTTGTGACGTGGATCCCACCCACGGGCGACCCGGCCTTGTCCGCGCGTTGACAGCGTCGGGGCGCCGGTAGGGTGGCCCGGTTGTCATACGTAGCCGAGCCGCCCAACCCGTCCGCCGAGCCTCCCGAACTGTTCGCCGAGCCGCCCGACCCCACCTACGGAGACCGTGACTACCACCGCCGCCTCCTCCCATCACCTCTCTCCCGCCTTTCCCGGCCGCGCCCCCTGGGGCACGGCCAGCAAGCTGCGTGCCTGGCAGCAAGGGGCGATGGAGAAGTACGTCCAGGAGCAGCCGCGTGACTTCCTCGCCGTCGCCACGCCCGGCGCCGGGAAGACGACCTTCGCGCTGACGCTGGCGTCCTGGCTGCTGCACCACCACGTCGTGCAGCAGGTGACCGTGGTCGCGCCGACCGAGCATCTGAAGAAGCAGTGGGCCGAGGCGGCGGCGCGGATAGGGATCAAGCTGGATCCCGAGTACAGCGCGGGGCCGCTCGGCAAGGAGTACCACGGGGTCGCCGTTACGTACGCCGGTGTCGGCGTGCGGCCCATGCTGCATCGGAATCGGGTCGAGCAGCGCAAGACCCTGGTGATTCTGGACGAGATCCATCACGCCGGTGACAGCAAGTCGTGGGGTGAGGCCTGTCTCGAGGCCTTCGAGCCGGCCACTCGGCGGCTCGCGCTCACCGGTACGCCCTTCCGGTCCGACACCAATCCCATCCCCTTCGTGACGTACGAGGAGGGGAATGACGGGATTCGGCGGTCTGCCGCCGACTACACGTACGGGTATGGGTCCGCTCTGTCCGACGGGGTCGTGCGGCCGGTCATTTTCCTGAGTTACAGCGGCAACATGCGGTGGCGGACCAAGGCCGGTGACGAGATCGCCGCCCGGCTCGGCGAACCCATGACCAAGGACGCCGTCTCGCAGGCGTGGCGTACCGCGCTCGATCCGCGCGGTGAGTGGATGCCCAGCGTGCTGCGCGCCGCCGACCAGCGGCTGACCGAGGTCAGGAAGGCCATCCCGGACGCCGGGGCGCTCGTCATCGCCTCCGATCAGGATTCCGCTCGGGCCTACGCCAAGCTCATCCGTGAGATCACCGGCAGCAAGGCGACCCTCGTGCTGTCCGACGACGCCGGCGCTTCCGCGCGGATCGACGAGTTCAGCGGCAACAACGACCGGTGGATGGTCGCCGTGCGGATGGTGTCCGAGGGTGTCGACGTTCCCCGGCTCGCGGTGGGGGTCTACGCCACCACCATCTCCACCCCGCTGTTCTTCGCGCAGGCCGTCGGGCGTTTCGTACGGTCCCGGCGGCGCGGCGAGACCGCCTCCGTCTTCCTCCCGACCGTCCCCGACCTGCTCACCTTCGCCAACGAGATGGAGGTCGAGCGCGACCACGCCCTCGACAAGCCGAAGAAGGAGGGCGAGGAGGACCCGTACGCCGAGTCCGAGAAGGAGATGGAGGAGGCGAACAAGGAGCAGGACGAGGACACCGGCGAGCAGGAGCAGTTCGCCTTCGAGGCGCTGGAGTCCGAGGCGGTCTTCGACCGGGTGCTGTACGACGGCGCCGAGTTCG
Organism: Streptomyces sp. NPDC002838; assembly: GCF_040295365.1. Classification (NCBI taxonomy): domain Bacteria; kingdom Bacillati; phylum Actinomycetota; class Actinomycetes; order Kitasatosporales; family Streptomycetaceae; genus Streptomyces; species Streptomyces sp. NPDC002838. Next base: position 120,946 of record NZ_JBEOVF010000015.1, read on the forward strand.
GCATGCAGGCCCACCCGGGGAGCGAAGAGGAGCAGGACTACCTCGGGATTCCGGGGCTTCTCGAACCCGATCAGGTGCAGTTGCTGCTGCAGAAGCGGCAGGCCCGGCAGATCGCGCACAGCCGGAAGAAGCCGGCCGAGGAGGCCGACCTGCTGGAGCTGCCCGCCGAGCGGCGGCCGGTCGTCTCGCACAAGGAGATGATGGAGCTCAGGAAGCAGCTCAACACGATGGTCGGTGCGTACGTCCATCAGAGCGGCAAGCCGCACGGGGTCATCCACACCGAGCTGCGGCGCGTGTGCGGCGGCCCGCCGAGCGCCGAGGCCACGGCCGGGCAGCTGCGGCAGCGGATCGCCAAGGTGCAGGAGTGGGCCACCCGGATGCGGTGACGCCGGGCGGCGTGGTTCGATCCAATGCTCGGTTCCGGGTGTGAAACCGGTGGGACGCAGGCGCGAAACCGGCGGGGCACGGGCGTGAAACAGGGCGTGACCAGGGGTGTGCGCGGTGTGGGGGAGTCGTGCGCGCCGGGTGCTGTGCGCCGTACGTATGCGGACGAATGGAAACAGTCCGTACCAGCCAGTGCCCGGATTCTGGACGGAGCCTTCCGCTCAGCGAACCGTCTTCGCTAATGTCCCGCTACGCACACGCCCCGTGGCAGCGCAGCCGCGGAGCGCAGCCGTGAAGCGACCCGGTCCGGGCAAGCCGGGCCGCCAGCCGATCGGCGGCCTCTGAAGCGCGTCGCCGACGGGACTCGGTGGCGCATCCGCCGCGAGGGGGCCGCCGACCTCACCACTTGGAGGAGTGGGCGTCGTGACCGCGGAGACCTCTCAGACGCTCGACCGAGGACTGCGTGTCCTCAAGCTGCTGGCCGACACGGACCACGGGCTGACCGTCACCGAGCTTTCCAACAAACTGGGCGTCAACCGGACCGTCGTATACCGGTTGCTCGCCACGCTCGAACAGCACGCTCTCGTACGCCGTGACCTGGGCGGACGTGCCCGGGTCGGGCTCGGGGTACTGCGGCTGGGCCGCCAGGTGCATCCGCTGGTACGGGAGGCCGCCATGCCGGCCCTGCGGTCGCTGGCCGAGGACATCGGGGCGACGGCTCATCTGACGTTGGTGGACGGCGCGGAGGCGCTGGCCGTGGCCGTGGTCGAGCCGACGTGGACGGACTACCACGTGGCCTATCGGGCCGGGTTCCGGCATCCGCTGGACCAGGGGGCCGCGGGGCGGGCGATCCTGGCGGCGCGGCAGCAGGCCCTTGTGGAGCCGGGGTACACGCTGACGCATGGGGAGTTGGAGGCGGGGGCGAGTGGGGCGGCGGCGCCGTTGCTGGGGGTGACCGGGGTCGAGGGCAGTGTGGGGGTCGTGATGTTGGCCGACGCGGTGCCGGAACGGGTGGGGCCGCGGGTGGTGGACGCGGCTCGGGAGGTGGCGGAGGCGTTGCGCTGAGGTTCGTACGGCGGGCCGGCCGGGCGCTTGCCGCGGGACGACGCAGCCCTGCCCACCCGCGAAGGCAACCTGCACCTGGCCGAATGTCACCCCCACGTTAGATTGATTCCGTGCTCTCTCGTCTCACGCGTCTCCAAGCCGTCGCCGTCTGTGGCCTGCCCGTCGCGGCTCTGATCGCCACCGCGGCGTTCGCGCCGCTGCCGTTCTCGTTGACGCAGCCCGGTATGACGGCGAACGTGCTCGGTGAGAACAAGGGCGCGCCGGTGATCACGATCTCCGGTGCACCGACGCGTGACACGAGCGGGCAGTTGCGGATGACGACCATCGTGGCGACGAGCCCGGACGCGGACGTCTCGCTCGGCGATGTGATCGACAGCTGGTTCCGCACCGACCGGGCGGTCATGCCCCGTGACGCGGTGTACCCGAGCGGGGACACCGTCAAGGAGATCGAGCGGCACAACACCGAGGAGATGAGGGAGTCCCAGGACGCGGCGACCCGGGCCGCGCTGAACTACCTGGACCTCGGTGACAGGGACGTCAAGGTCACGCTGAGGCTCGCGGACGTCGGTGGTCCCAGCGCGGGGCTGCTGTTCACGCTCGGCATCATCAACAAGCTGGACGGCGACGGCCGTGGCGGCGACCTCACGGGCGGCCGCACCATCGCCGGTACGGGCACGATCACCGCGGAAGGCACGGTCGGCGCGGTCGGGGGAGTGGCCCTGAAGACGCAGGCGGCCAAGAGGGACGGGGCGACCGTCTTCCTGGTGCCCAAGGCGGAATGCTCCGACGCGAAGGCCGAGCTGCCGAAGGGCCTACGACTGATCCCGGTGACCACACTGAAGGGCGCGGTCAATGCCCTGACGGCCCTGGAGAGCGGGAAGGGCTCGGTTCCCAGCTGCTGAAGGCACGCTCCTGATCAGCCTTCCTTCACGAACCCCTCCTCCTTCAACCAGTCCAACGCCACCTGATGCGGGTCCTCCCCGTCCACGTCCACCTTGGCGTTCAGCGTCCGCGCCACCGTGTTGTCCAGCTTCCTGGTGATCGGGTCGAGGACGTCCGCGATCGCCGGCCACTCCTTCAGGGTCTTGCTGTTGATCTCCGGCGCCGCGTTGTAGTTCGGGAAGAACTTCTTGTCGTCCTCCATCACCACCAGGTTCATGGACCTGATCCGGCCGTCGGTGGTGAAGACCTCCCCGTACGTGCAACTGCCCTTCGCCGCCTGCGTGTAGATGATCCCCGTGTCCATCTGCGTGATCCGGGACGCCGGGACGTCCATCCCGTACGCCTTCTGCATGCCGGGCAGCCCGTCCGCCCGGTTGGCGAACTGGCTCTCCACGCAGAGTGTCACCGCCCCGGGGTCGGACTTGGACAGGGCGGCCACGTCCGACAGCGTCTTCGTGCCGTACCTCTTGTACCGGGACTGGTTCATGGCCAGCGCGTAGGTGTTGTTGAGCCGGGCCGGCTGCAGCCAGGTCAGGCCGTTCTTCAGGTCGGCGTCGCGTACCGCCTGCCACTGCTGCCGCGGGTCGGTGATCGGCTCGCTGTTGCCCAGGTAGTTGATCCAGGCGGTGCCCGTGTACTCGTACATGCCGTCGGCGTCACCGGACCTGACCGCCTCCCGTGCCCCGATGGAGCCCTGGATGCCGGTGCGGTCGAGTACGTCCGCGCCCGCCGCCTCGAAGGCGACGCCCATGATCGCGCCGAGGATGAGCTGCTCGGTGAACTCCTTCGACGTCACCGTCAGGTCGGCGCCCTTGAGCGGCTCGCCCCGGCCGATCGAGCCCGGTCCCACGTCGTCGACCATCGGTGAGCCGCTGGTCAGGCCGCACGCACTCGCCGTCACCAGCACCCCGGCGAGCAGCAGACACGCACGCCGCCTCACGTCCCCACCTCCAGCCCCCGCGGCCGCAACAGCAGCTCGGCCAGCGACGCCAGCCAGTCCACCAGCAGCGCGAGGACGACCGTGAGGATCGAGCCCAGCATCAGCACCGGCATCCGCTGGTTGGTGATGCCGGTCGTGATCAGGACGCCCAGCCCGCCGCCCCCGCCGAAGGTCGCCAGGGTCGCCGTACCGACGTTCAGAACGAGAGCGGTACGTACGCCCGCCAGGATCAGCGGGACCGCCAAGGGCAGTTCCACCCGGCCCAGCACGCCCATCGGCGACATGCCGATGCCCCGCGCCGCCTCCAGCAGCGTCGGGTCGTTCGCCTTCAGGCCCGCGATCGTGTTCGCCAGGACCGGGAGCACGGCGTAGATGATGATGCCGATCAGGGCCGCCTTCATGCCCGTGCCGAGCCAGATCACCAACAGCGCCAGCAGACCGATCGCCGGCGTCGCCTGACCCGTGTTGGCGACCGCCATCGCCACGGGGGCCGCCTTCCGGAACGCCCGCCGTGTCAGCAGGATCCCCAGCGGGATCGCGATGATCAGCACGAAGAACGTGGAGATCACCGTCAGCTCGATGTGCCGCCACAGCGCCTTCGACACCTGCCCGTTCGACAGCGCGTTCTCGGAGATCGGGTCGAGGTCGGCCTGCCGGAACCACAGCCAGGTCGCCAGCAGCACCGCCACCAGCACGGTGGGCAGGAAGGTCAGCTTCTGCCAGTTGACGCGCCTGTGCGGAAGACCTGGCGGCCCCGGCGGCGCCGACTCCTCCCGCGGCTCGTCCCCGGACTCCTCCCGCGGCTCGTCCAGCTCCGGAGTGGTCACGCCTTCGGCTCCCCTCCGTGGCCCTCCTGCTCGGCGTGCGTCTGCGGAGCCCGCGTCTGCTCCAGCTCGTGCTGGGCCTCGATCGCCTCCAGCCGGTCCGCCTCCATCAGCTCGTGCACGGAGTTCATCAGCGTCTCCACGTCCACGACACCCGTGTACTCGCCGCGCCGCCCGGTGACCGCCACCCGCCCCGAGCTGTCGGTGAGCACCGCCTCAAGGGCGTCCCGCAGGGTCGCGTCCCTGGTCACCGTGTCGTTCACCAGCGTCCCGGCCCGGGCCAGCGAGCCCTTGGCGCGCATCAGGTCGCCGCGCCTGAGCCACTTGTAGGGCCGGCCGCGCTTGTCGAGCAGCAGGATCTCGTTCGTGCCGCTGGAGCGGAGCTTGCTGAAGATCTCCTGGAGCGGGTCGTCGATGGTCACCGTCGGATAGTCGGTGATCTCCACGTCCCGTACGCGGGTCAGGTTCAGCCGCTTCAAAGCGGCACCCGCGCCCACGAAACCGGACACGAAGTCGTCCGCCGGGTTGGTCAGGATCGCCTCCGGGGTGTCGAACTGGGCGATGTGCGACCGCTCCCGAAGCACCGCGATCCGATCGCCCAGCTTGATCGCCTCGTCGAAGTCGTGCGTGACGAAGACGATCGTCTTGTGCAACTCGTGCTGCAACCTGATCAACTCGTCCTGCAGATGGTCACGTGTGATCGGGTCGACCGCGCCGAACGGCTCGTCCATCAACAGCACCGGCGGATCGGCGGCGAGCGCCCGCGCCACCCCCACCCGCTGCTGCTGGCCGCCGGAGAGCTGGCGCGGGTAGCGGCCGTGGAACTCGCCGGGGTCCAGCCCGACCAGGTCGAGCATCTCCTCGACCCGTTCCCTGATCCGCGCCTTCGGCCAGCCGATCATCTTCGGTACGAGGGCGATGTTCTGGGCGACCGTCATGTGCGGGAAGAGGCCGGAGGCCTGGATCGCGTACCCGACCTTGCGGCGCAGCTTGACCGGGTCGATGCCGGTGACGTCCTCGCCGTTGATACGGATGCGTCCGCCGGTCGGCTCGATCAACCTGTTGATCATCTTGAGCGTTGTCGACTTACCGCATCCGGACGGGCCGACGAAGATGACGATCTCGCCCGCCCTGATCTCCATGTTGACGTTGTCGACGGACGGCAACGGATTGCCGGGATACTGCTTGGTCAGGTGCTCCAGCTCAATGGTGGCGCCCGCAACGCTTGACCCCGCGACGCTCGACTCAGGCACGGATCCCCCTGGGAATGGTCAGCCGTCCGATCAGGACGTACGCGGCGTCGAACAGCAGGGCCAGGACGATGATCCCGAGCGTGCCCGCGAGCACCTGGTTGAGCGCGTTCTTGCTGCCGAGGGAGCCGAGGCCGCGGAAGATCTCGTTGCCGAGGCCGGGCCCGGCGGCGAAGGCCGCGATCGCCGCGATGCCCATCAGCATCTGCGTCGAGACCCGGATGCCGGTCAGGATCGGCGGCCAGGCCAGCGGCAGCTCGACCCGTGCCAGACGCGCGAGCCGGGACATGCCGATGCCCCGGGCCGCTTCCACCAGCGAGGGATCGACCCCGCGCAGTCCGACGATCGAGTTGCGCACGATCGGCAGTAGCCCGTACAGCGTCAGCGCGATCACCGTGGGCGGCACGCCCAGGCCCACGATCGGGATGAGCAGACCGATCATGGCGAGCGACGGAATGGTCAGGACGGTCGAGGTGGCCGTGGTCGCGAGGTTGCCCGCCCACTCGCTCCGATACGTGACGACGCCGATCAGCACCCCGAGCAGCGTCGCCACGACCATGCACTGGAAGACGGCGCTCGCGTGCTGGTAGGCGTCCGTCAGCAGCTGTTCGTGGCGGTTGCCGAGGTACTCCCAGAAGTCCAATCCGCTCACCCCCAGGCGCCGACGTCAGTTCCTCTCCCGGTCCAGGGCCTGCCCAAGCTGGTCAGGCCCTGTCACTTTCCTCCGGCCTGATGCGCCGGGCAGGCCCTGCCGCCTGCTCCACCAGCGGAATGATCCGCAGCGGAACGGCGGTCTCCATGACGATCGCCGTGGAGGCCCGGACGATCCCATCAAAACCGACAACCAGGTCGATGACCCGCTGGAGATCGGCGTTCGAGCGGGCCACGAGGCGGCACAGCATGTCCCCGGTGCCCGTCGTGGTGTGCAGCTCCAGTACCTCCGGCACGGTCGCCAAGTGCGCCCGTACGTCCGCCCCTTGACCCTGCCGGATCTGCAGCGTCGCGAACGCGGTGACCGGGTAGCCGAGCGCCGCCGGGTCCACGTCCGGCCCGAATCCGCGGATGACTCCATTCGACGTAAGCCGGTCCAGGCGCGCCTGCACGGTCCCCCGGGCGACCCCCAGCCGCCGGGACATCTCCAGCATCCCGATCCGCGGCTCCCGCGCCAGCAGCACGATGATCCGCCCGTCCAGCCCGTCGATCCCCACAGAGGCCCTCCCAGCACTGGTCATCCTGTACACAGAGCCCGCCTAGGCGGGCACCGGGCTGGTCATATTGCCCAGCGAACAAGGAAACTATTGCGCACCTTGCGAGGTGGCGCGAGGCTGCCGTTATGACGCAGACCACACACCACACTCCCGACACCGCCCGGCAGGCCGATCCCTTCCCGGTCAAGGGAATGGACGCGGTCGTCTTCGCCGTGGGCAACGCCAAGCAGGCGGCGCACTACTACTCCACCGCCTTCGGCATGCGGCTGGTCGCCTACTCCGGACCGGAGAACGGCAGCCGCGAGACCGCGAGCTACGTCCTGGAGAACGGCTCCGCCCGCTTCGTCCTCACCTCCGTCATCAAGCCCGCCACCCTCTGGGGCCACTTCCTCGCCCAGCACGTGGCCGAGCACGGCGACGGCGTCATCGACCTCGCCATCGAGGTCCCGGACGCGCGCGCCGCGTACGCCTACGCGGTCGAACACGGCGCCCGCTCGATCGCCGAGCCGTACGAACGGAAGGACGAGCACGGCACCGTCGTCCTCGCCGCCATCGCCACGTACGGCGAGACCCGTCACACCCTCGTCGAACGGACGGGCTACGACGGCCCCTATCTCCCCGGCTTCGTCGCCGCGCGCCCCCTCGTCGAACCGCCCGCCCACCGCACCTTCCAGGCCATCGACCACTGTGTCGGCAACGTCGAGCTCGGCCGCATGAACGAGTGGGTCGGCTTCTACAACAAGGTCATGGGCTTCACGAACATGAAGGAGTTCGTGGGCGACGACATCGCCACCGAGTACAGCGCGCTGATGTCGAAGGTCGTCGCCGACGGCACCCTCAAGGTCAAGTTCCCGATCAACGAGCCGGCCCTCGCCAAGAAGAAGTCCCAGATCGACGAGTACCTGGAGTTCTACGGCGGCGCCGGCGTCCAGCACATCGCGCTCAACACCAACGACATCGTCGAGACGGTACGGACGATGCGGGCGGCCGGCGTCCAGTTCCTGGACACCCCCGACTCGTACTACGACACCCTCGGCGAGTGGGTCGGCGACACCCGCGTCCCCGTCGAGACCCTGCGCGAGCTGAAGATCCTCGCCGACCGCGACGAGGACGGCTACCTGTTGCAGATCTTCACCAAGCCGGTCCAGGACCGGCCGACCGTGTTCTTCGAGCTCATCGAACGGCACGGCTCGATGGGTTTCGGCAAGGGCAACTTCAAGGCGCTGTTCGAGGCGATCGAACGCGAACAGGCCAAGCGCGGCAACCTGTAGCAGCCCGGCCCGCCAGGTCAGCGCTCGGGCGCGTCCCGCGGTGACGGCTCCCCGAGTTCCGTCAGCACCGCCCGGGCCACCCGCGCCCCCACCGGGGAGAAGTACGGGTTGATCCGCAGCGCCTCCTCGAGATGCCTGCGGGCCGACCCGTACCGCTCCAACTGCCGCTCGATCATGCCCCGGTGATACGAGTACAGCGCGCTGCGCACCCCGCCGCCCTTCGTCTCGTCCGTCGCCGTCGTGGCGAACCGCAGCGCCTCCTCGGGCCGGCCGGCCCGGTGCAGCGCCCAGCCCAGCGCGTCGGCCACCGCGATGCCCGGCTGACGGTCCCACTCGGCCCGCAACCGACGTACCGCCGCCCGCGGATCACCGTGGTCCGCCTCGAACTGCCCGAGCACCAGCTCCTCGTCCGCCCCGCCCGCGGCGGCACCGCGCACCCGCTCCCGCAACAGGTCGTACTGCACGCGCGCCGCCTGATCCAGCCCCAGCGACTCGTACAACTCGCCCAGCTCCAGGGCGTATTGAGGATACGGCTGCTTGGCGAGTGCCGCCCGGTAGGCGTTCAGCGCCTCCGTCGTCCGCCCCAGCGCCGCCAGTGCCCGCCCCTGCCCGGCCTGGGCGGCCCGCTGGTCGGGGTCGATCCGTACGGCCTCCTGGAAGTGCCGCAGCGCGACCTCCCGGTCCCCGCGCTCCCAGGCCAGCTGCCCGGCCCGCTCCAGATACGCCGCCCGCTCCGCCGGCGCCTCGGCCCCCGCCGCCGCGTCGGCGAGCTGGGCGGCCGCGTCCTCACGCCAGCCCCGGTCGCGGTAGACGGCCGCCGCCCGAGCCATCACGGCCGGCCCGGAGCGCAGCTTCATGAGCTTGTCGAGGGCGCCGCCGGCCGCCTTGTGGTCGCCGAGGCCGGTGTAGGCGTCGATCAGCAGCGGATACGTCGTCCACCGCTTCGGTTCCAGCTTCCGCGCGGCCTGAGCCCACGTCCGCGCCGCCCGGAAGTCCCGCCGCGCGTTCGCGAGGGCCGCGAGCCCCTCCAGCGCCGCCACTTTTCCGTCGTTTCCCTTCGCCCGCACCTTCAGCGAGGTCCGCAGCGCCTTCTCGGCCCTCGGGTAGTACGCCGCGTCCGCGGTCCGCCGCCCCTGCTCCACATAGGCCGCCCCGAGCACCGCCCACGACCGCGAGTCCTTGGGATGCGTCCGCAGACGGCTCTCGCGCTCGCCGATCAGCACCGCCAGATCGGGCAGCGCGGCCGGCACCCCGGCGGTGACCGCCGCATGGGCCTGTGCCCCCGGCGCCGGTGCGGGCGCCCGCGTCGACGTCCCCTCCCAGGGCAGCAGCGCCAGCACCCCGCCGAGCACGACACACCCGGCGACCGAGGCGATCAGGACCCGCCGACTGATACGTGGACCGGTACGTGAGGGCCGCTCCTCCGCTTGGTTCTCCATGGCGCTCACTGTGCGTCAGTACGACGACCGCGCCCCGGCATACTGCGGCCGGCGCAGACGGGGTTCACACCGATGGCCCCGGGTGCGAACCTGTGATCATGAGCCGTATCGAAGCGCCTCGTGACGAAGTGACCGGCAACCTCGTCGACCGCCTGCTGGCCGCTCTGCCCGCCGAGGCCGTCCTCACCGACCCGGACATCACGGCCTCCTACGCCAACGACATGGCCAGCTTCTGCCCGGCCGGCGCCCCCGCCGTGGTCGTCCTCCCGCGCTCGGTCGAAGAGGTCCAGCACGTCATGCGCACCGCCACCGAACTGCTCGTCCCGGTCGTCCCGCAGGGCGCCCGCACGGGCCTGTCGGGCGCGGCCAACGCCTCCGACGGCTGCATCGTGCTGTCCCTGACGAAGATGGACCGGATCCTGGAGATCAACCCGGTCGACCGCATCGCCGTCGTCGAGCCCGGCGTCATCAACGCGGCCCTGTCCCGCGCGGTCAACGAACACGGCCTCTACTACCCTCCCGACCCCTCCAGCTGGGAGATGTGCACCATCGGCGGCAACATCGGCACCGCCTCCGGCGGCCTGTGCTGTGTGAAGTACGGGGTGACGGCCGAGTACGTCCTCGGCCTGGACGTCGTCCTCGCCGACGGACGGCTCATGTCCACCGGCCGCCGTACGGCCAAAGGCGTCGCCGGATACGACCTGACCCGCCTGTTCGTCGGCTCCGAGGGCTCGCTCGGGATCGTCGTACGGGCGACCCTGGCCCTCAAGCCGCAGCCGCCCGAGCAGCTGGTGCTGGCCGCCGAGTTCGCGTCCGGGGCCGCCGCCTGCGACGCCGTGTGCCGGATCATGGCGGGCGGCCACGTGCCGTCCCTCCTCGAACTGATGGACCGTACGACGGTGAAGGCGGTCAACGACCTGGCCCACATGGGGCTCCCGGAGACCACCGAGGCCCTCCTCCTGGCCGCCTTCGACACCGCGGACCCGGCCGCCGACCTCGCCGCCGTCGGCGCGCTGTGCGAGGCCGCCGGCGCCACCCAGGTCGTCCCGGCCGACGACGCGGCCGAGTCCGAACTGCTCCTCCAGGCGCGGCGGCTGTCGCTCACCGCGCTTGAGGCGGTCAAGGGCACGACCATGATCGACGACGTGTGCGTGCCCCGCTCCAGGCTCGGCGAGTTGCTCGAGGGAACCGAGCGGATCGCCGAGAAGCACCAGCTCACCATCGGCGTCGTCGCCCACGCCGGCGACGGCAACACCCACCCGACGGTCTGCTTCGACGCGGCGGACCCCGACGAGTCCCGGCGCGCCCGGGAGTCCTTCGACGAGATCATGGCCCTCGGCCTGGAACTCGGTGGCACGATCACCGGCGAGCACGGCGTGGGCGTCCTGAAGAAGGAGTGGCTGGCCCGCGAGATCGGCCCGGTGGGCGTGGAGATGCAGCGGGCGATCAAGGCGGCCTTCGACCCGCTGGGCATCCTGAACCCGGGCAAGCTTTTCTGATCGCCGCGTCCCGGGCCGGTCACCGGGCGAGCAGCTCGTCAAGCTCGTCGTCGATACCGAGCTGCTCGCCCTCAGCCCCCGGCGGCACCACCCGCAGTGTCCGCTCCAGCCAGGCGGACACCTGGGCGGCGGGGGCCTCGAGCAGGGCGTCACCCTCAGGTGAACTCAGCGCCATCAGGACGACGCTGCGGCCCTCCGCCTTGGCCGGCCACACCCGCACGTCGCCGTGCCCGCACGGCCGGAACACTCCCTCCACCAGGAGGTCGCGGGAGAACGTCCAGTGCACCGGGTGGTCGGAGTTGATGTGGAAGGTGATGTGGACGGCGAACGGGTCGTCCGAGCGGTAGGCGAGCCGGGCCGGGACCGGGATGCCGCGCTCCGGCGACAGGACGAGTCTGAGCTCCAGTTCGCGCTCGACAACGGTGTAGTGCATGGCGTGCGTTCCTCTCCCGTGTTGGTCGCGGGGCCCGCGGTGGGCCCGTACGAGTGGAGAGGGGGCGGGGCCGGAAGCATTACGCGGGTTCTCGGAAGTTTTTTCGGCGGCCGCTGCGAGAGGCGTTGCGGAGAGGTTCCGGAGAGCTTCCGGAGACGTTCCAGAACGTGAGAAGTACGTGGAAGAGGTTGCCCGGAAAGGGGTGGGTCCCGCGGGACTGGCGGTGGTTGTTGCGCCGGTCTGATAGATGTGGAGGCCCCCATTTGACCCCCGAGCAGATACGGGACGACGGACATGAGCGCCCCAACCCCGGCCCCCGGTGACGACAGGCCCCGCGAAGGGTATTACCCGGACCCGTCCATTCCTGGATATGTCCGGTACTGGAACGGTGCCTCCTGGATTCCGGGCACCAGCCGTCCGGCACCGGCGGACGGCGAACCGCTCGCCCCGCCGCCCGGCGCCCAGCCGGGCCAGGCCGCGGCACCGGTCGAGGAGACGGGCCCGCACTTCTTCGACGAGGACCCGGCCGACGAACCCGGCACGCCCGGCGCGTCCGCCGATGCCCAGCACGGCAGCCGGCCCGAGCCCGCGTCCGCCTGGGGCGCCGACCGCTCCCGCCAGACGGGATTCGGCGGCGACCAGGACCGCCGGGTGTCCTGGGGCTCCCCGCAAGACGCTCCACAGGGAGCCCAGGGCGCTCAGGGAGCCCCGCAGGGCGCCGACCCGAGGGTGCCGCGCCCGGCGGACCCCGCCGACGGTCCCGCCCAGCCCGACGGCCGCTCCACGCGTACGGACGGCACGGCGACGATCCCGCCCGCCGAGCCGGACGCGGGCGACGCCGCCGCCGGTAACACGTTCGTCTTCCGCAGGCCCGCGGCCGGGCCCGGGGGAGCGCCGGGCGGCGCCGACCGCTCCGGCTCGGGAACCCCCGGTGGCCCCAGGTCCGACGACGGCACCATGACCTTCCGCGCGCTCTCCCCGCGCACGGCGCAGCAGGGGAGTACGGGCGGGCCGGGCACCGGAGGCGCACAGTCCGCGGCCGGCACTCCCGGTGCCCCCGGCTTCGGCGCCGGAAAGGCCGCCGCGGCCCGCGCGGCAGCCGCCCAGGCCCCCGCCTCCGCCGCCCTCTCCGGCCCGCAACAGGCGCCCCCGGCGGCCGGCCCGCAGCAGCAGGCGGCCGCCCCGAGCGTGCCCCAGCAGTCCGGCGGCCCGCAGCCCGCCGCCCCCGCCCCGAACGCCCCGAACGCCGCCACCCCGGTGACGAGCGGACCCGGCGGCGGTCAGCCGTCCTGGGCGCAGCAGGTGCACCGGCTCGCGGGCGCGTCCGACGACGAGCAGCCCGTCACGCCCTGGAAGCCACCGGTCGAGGACATCTTCCAGGCGGCCGCACGCCGCCAGGCCTCCGCCCGCCCCGCGAGCCTCGGCAAGCGACTGGCCGCCCGCCTGGTGGACTCCCTCGTCCTCGGAGCCGTCACCGCCGTGGCCGGCGTACCGCTCGGCATCAAGGCGATCGACCACGTCAACGACAAGATCGACGCGGCCAAGCTGTCCGGCGAGACGGTCACGGTCTGGCTGCTCGACGGCACGACCTCCGTGTACCTGGGCATCGTCCTCGCCGTCCTGCTCCTCGCCGGCGTCCTCTCCGAGGCGCTGCCCACCGCCAAATGGGGCCGCACCCTCGGCAAGAAGCTGCTCGGTCTGGAGGTGCGCGACATCGAGGCCCACGAGCCCCCGTCCTTCGGCGCGGCCCTGCGCCGCTGGCTCGTCTACAGCGTGCCCGGACTGCTCGCCGTCGGTGTCGTGGGTGTCCTGTGGGGCCTGTTCGACAGGCCGTGGCACCAGTGCTGGCACGACAAGGTCGCGCATACGTTCGTGGCGGGCTGAGGGCGTACCGCAGAAGACGTAAGGAATTCGGTACCCCGGACGGCCGCTCGCCGGATGCGGAGCCGGGGTGTTCGCGGTCGACTCGGGCCATGAGCAGTGAACCGCCTCCCGGCTCCGGTCAGCAGCCACCGGAAGACGATCCGTTCAGGAAGCAGCCCCCGCCGGCCGGGGGCTCGGGTTCGCCGTACGGCGGTCAGCCACCGCCCTACGGCGGCCAGCCCCCGCCGGGCCAGGGCGGCGGCCCCTATGGCGGTGCCCCCTACGGCGGTGGCGGGTACCCCGGCGACCCGCTCGCGGGCATGCCGCCGATGGCGGACAGCGGCAAGCGCACGCTCGCCCGGATCATCGACATGATCCTCGTGGGCGTCGTGGTCTGGCTGCTCACCTGGGGCTTCGGCGTCAACGAGTACGACGTGGACACCGAAGAGGTCGACTACGGCAGGTCCCTCGGGCAGTCGCTGGTCGCCGCCGTGCTCTACATCGCGTACGACACCTTCATGATCACCAAGTCGGGTCAGACGCTCGGCAAGAAGTGGCTGGGCATGCGGGTGGCGAACCTCGACGACGGTGCCACGCCCTCCGTGCAGAGCACGTTGATCCGCTCGGCGGTGCTGTGGATTCCGTTCGCGTTCTGCTGCGCCTGCATCTGGACCGCGATCTCGGGCGGCTGGAGCTTCTTCGACAGGCCCTACAAGCAGGGCCTGCACGACAAGGCGGCCAAGACGGTGGTGGTCAGCACCAACTGACGATCAGGGCCGAGTGGGCTTCAGGAAGCAGCGCGCTCGTGCACGGGCTCGGACGCCACCGCGGCGATGGAGGCCGGCACGGGTGCTTCCGCCTTCTCCGCCTCCCGTGCGGCGGGCTGCCGCACCGCGACCAGGCGGCGGGCCTTCGGTGCCGGGGCCGTCATGGCGACCAGAAGCCCGAGGGCGAGCGCCGCGACGGCGATGACCGCGATCCCCACACCCGAACTCGTCTGTGACAGCAGCAGCATGGCGAGCGTCGAGAAGATCACGGTGCAGGAGCCGTAGGCGAGCTGTGCGGCAGTCGGACGAGGCATGGCAATCGTGTCCTCGGAAGTGGGGGTCCACGGGGGTGTCGGCCTGGCTTTCCGCCGTTTTCGGGGCGTTCCGCCGATCGACTCTAATCGCCTGCATGCCCGAGTGGAACGAACGGTAAGCGTGACCTGACCAACAGTGCCGGTGCACGGGGGGCGCACAGGTTCATGGCGTCCACCAAGTGGACGGATCCGCGCGCCTGTTCGGGTGGCCGTCACGCGTCCGGGAAATGAACCCTCGCGGGCGTCGGCGTCACTGACACCGACCTCCCGATCAAGATCATTAAGGGGCCTCCGGACGGCTTGACGATCATGGTGCGGATCGGGCCGTCTGTAGAGTAGACGGCATTCCCGCAGGTCAGAGGCTTATCGTCAAGGACCCTCTGGCGAGTTGCCGCCGATCGTGTTTAGGTGCGTCCTGTGCCTCGCTTATTGACACCGACATCGACGCCGACTCGCACGGGGAAGTGACCGCATGGCCGCAGGAGGTTTCTGCAAGCTGCCGACAGGCAGTGTGGTGGTGGCGCTGAACCTGCCCAGCCCCACGACCCACGGCACGGGCAGCGTCCGCGTGCTCGTGCACGCCCAGAACCGGGCGCGGGCCCTGACCAGGCTGCGCAACCTGGGCATGCGGGCCGTGTACCTGCGGGGCAACGCCGCGCCGCCGACCCCGGACGAGATCACCGCGGTCCTGCACCACCCCGACGGCCTCATATGGCGTACGGCACCCGACAACGGCATCGGCGGCCCGGAGCTCGTCCAGGAGCTGTGGCAGCCGATCAGGGCGCTGCTGAGACGCCCGGCGGCCCCGGCGTGAGCCCTCGGGCCGGGTGGGCCGTGCAGGCCCGGACAGGCCCCTGAAGACACGCCCTAGGCGACCACGGGCTTCCCGGAGAGCGCCACGCCCGCCTCCCGCATCTCCTCCAGCGCCCGCTCGGTGGACTCCCCGGCCACCCCGGCGGTGAGGTCGAGCAGCACGTGCGTGCGGAAGCCCTCCCGTACGGCGTCCAGGGCGGTGGCCCGGACACAGTGGTCGGTCGCGATCCCGACCACGTCCACCTCCTCGACCTGCCGGGCCCGCAGCCAGTCGGCCAGGGGCATCCCGTTCTCGTCGGCGCCCTCGAATCCGCTGTACGCCGCCGCGTACGCCCCCTTGTCGAAGACGGCGTCGATCGCGCCGGAGGCGACCGCGGGAGCGAAGTTCGGGTGGAAGCCCACGCCTTCGGTGCCGGCGACGCAGTGCGCGGGCCAGGAGCGGACGTAGTCGGGGTTGTCGGCGAAGTGACCGCCGGGGGCGATGTGGTGGTCGCGGGTGGCCACGACGTGCTGGTAGCCGGAGCCGGCCGCCTGCCCGATCAACTCGGTGACGGCGGCGGCCACATCGGCACCCCCGGCCACCGCGAGGCTGCCCCCCTCGCAGAAGTCGTTCTGCACGTCAACGACGATCAAGGCGCGGCGCATGGTCGGTGTCCTTCGACTATGGGGTCGGGGGTGAAGGGTGCTGCGGGCCCGGCCGGTGAACTTCCGAGCCTATTGACTTCGGCGGCCGGATGGGAGGGGGCGCCACGGGGCGCGTGAACGCGGGCACCAGCACTAGGGGGCGTCTGATGGATCTCCGCGGCGTCGCGGCGCCCGGCACGCACTCTCGCCGCACCGGACGAAAGCCCTAGTAGCTCGGCGACGAGGACTTCCGCCCGGCACGCCGAGAGCACGCACCGAGCGCCGCTCCTTCTTCCACGGCGATCCATCAGACGCCTCCTAGCTACCCGAGCGCCCCTGTACGTACTCCGTCGGAATGACCGGTTCCCCGCGCGAGAGCTGGGTCGCCGACAGGGGCAGGTTGGCGCGGGCGGCCGCGTGCCGGTCGCGTACGACGTCCAGCGGCTCGCGGGCCACGACCTCACCGCCCTTGACGAGTTCGACGAGCAGCTGCCGGTCGGCCAGCTCGCCCGGGACGGGCCCGGTGCCGACGACCTCGGCCTCGGCGGCGCCGTACTCGTCCAGCCGGCGCGCGGCCCACTTGCGACCGCCGATGGAGGTCTTGCCGCCGGTCGACTTCTTCGCCACCGGCACCAGCGGGGCCTTGGCGTCGGTGGACTCGGCGCGGGCGACCAGCTTGTAGACCATCGAGCAGGTGGGGTGCCCGGAGCCGGTCACCAGCTGGGTGCCGACGCCGTACGCGTCCACGGGCGCCGCCGCCAGCGAGGCGATGGCGTACTCGTCGAGGTCCGAGGTCACGATGATCTTCGTGTCCCGCGCGCCCAGCTCGTCCAGCTGCTGCCGCACCCGGTGCGCGACCAGCAGCAGATCGCCGGAGTCGATCCGCACGGCGCCCAGCTCGGGCCCGGCGACCTCCACGGCCGTACGGACGGCCTCGGTGACGTCGTACGTGTCCACGAGCAGCGTGGTGTTCCGGCCCAGCGAGTCGACCTGGGCCTGGAAGGCGTCCCGCTCGCGGTCGTGCAGCAGGGTGAAGGCGTGGGCGCTGGTACCCACGGTGGGGATGCCGTAGCGGAAGCCGGCCGCCAGGTCGGAGGTGGTGGCGAAGCCGCCGACGTACGCGGCGCGCGCGGCGGCGACGGCGGACAGCTCGTGGGTGCGGCGGGCGCCCATCTCGACCAGCGGGCGGTCTCCGGCGGCGGAGGACATGCGGGAGGCGGCCGCGGCGATGGCCGAGTCGTGGTTGAGGATCGACAGGATCACGGTCTCCAGGAGCACGCACTCGGCGAAGGTGCCCTCGACCCGCATGATCGGCGAGCCCGGGAAGTACACCTCGCCCTCGGGGTAGCCCCAGATGTCACCGCTGAAGCGGTACGAGGCGAGCCACTGGAGGGTGTCCTCGTCGACTATTGCGCGCTCGCGCAGGAAGCCGAGGACGTCCGCGTCGAAACGGAAGTTCTCCACCGCGTCCAGCACGCGGCCGGTGCCCGCCACGACGCCGTAACGGCGCCCGTTCGGCAACCGCCGTGTGAAGACCTCGAACACGCTGCGCCGCCCGGCGGTGCCCGCCTTCAGGGCGCCTTGCAGCATCGTGAGCTCGTACTGGTCCGTGAAGAGCGCCGTCGAGGGAACGTCCACCGGCAGCCCAAGGTCCGCTGTGTTCATGGCAAGGAATGCTACCCCCATTCGCGTCAGTGTGACGATTTATGGCGTGCGTGGCAGCATGGGCCATGTGACGTCACCCGCTCCCGTAGAGATCGAACGCACCGAATCGGCGGAGGAGGTCTTCGCCGTACCAGAGCCGGACGTCCCCTGGGTCACCATCGTCCACAACGACCCGGTCAACCTCATGAGCTATGTGACCTACGTCTTCCAGACGTACTTCGGGTACTCCAAGGACAAGGCCACCAAACTCATGCTGGACGTCCACCACAAGGGCCGGGCGGTCGTCTCCAGCGGCACGCGCGAGGAGATGGAACGCGACGTGCAGGCCATGCACGGCTACGGTCTGTGGGCCACGCTCCAGCAGGACCGGAAATGACCCGGCCCGGCCGCACGGTGCCGGACCGGACCCGCCCCAGCCGCCCGCAGGACCGGAAGTAGCGATACCCCCTGATGCCAGGACACTTCGAACCGCTCCCCGGCGGCGGCGCGGCCGTCGCCCTCGACGACGTCGAGATCTCCATCATCCGGTCGCTGGCCGTCCAGCTCCTGGAACTCATCGGCCCCGGCCCCGCCGAGGACGCCGACGACGATCCGCTCGCCGAACTGTTCTCCGAGGGCCCGAGCGAGCCGCCCGCCGACCCGGTCCTCAAGCGCCTCTTCCCGGACGCCTACAGCGACCCCGAGGGCACCCCGCAGGCCAGGGAGGCCGAGGAGCAGCGGGCGTACTCCGCCGAGTTCCGCCGCTACACCGAGAACGACCTCAGGGCCGGCAAGCGCGACAACGCCCTCGCGGTGATCCGCTCGCTGGACGCGCTGGCCTCCGCCGGTGAGGGCGGTGCGGTCCTGAAGCTGTCGACCGAGGAGTCCCAGCAGTGGCTCAGCGCCCTGAACGACCTGCGTCTGGCGATCGGCTCCCGGCTGGAAATCACGGACGAGGAGGACACCGACCTCCTCTACCGCCTGCCGGACGAGGACCCGCGCAAGCCGATGGTGATGGCGTATCTGTGGCTGGGCGGGCTCCAGGAGACGCTGGTCGCCACCCTTTTGCCGTAACTCGTGACGGTTGTTTCCTCGTCGTGTGACCGTTTTATGTTCGCTCAGAGGACGCTCAAATCCGGATAACGATCCAGTCACCGCTCCTGGGGTTTTGGGGTGCCGGACCGGTTTTATGTGACTTACGTCACCCAAGGGCGAGCAATAGGCGTGATATGAACTGGCAATTCGCTCGCGGCCCCACCGCGTCCGCTGCGCCACGCCAGCACGTCCCCCGCGCTCTGAGGTAACTCGATGTCACTCGACTCCGTCACCACATCCATTGACGATGCCGTCAGTGGATTCTTCGAACCCGTCGCCACCGCTGTGGCCGACGTCGTCTTCTACGCCGTTCCCCTCGGCGACACCGAGCTTCCGCTCATCGTCGCCTGGCTCGTGGTCGCGGGCCTGATCTTCACCACCTGGTTCGGACTGATCCAGGTGCGCAAGTTCAAGCTCGCCTTCGACACCGTGCGCGGAAAGTACGACGAAGAGGGCTCGGTCGGTGAGGTCAACCACTTCCAGGCGCTGACCGCCGCCGTCTCCGGCACCGTCGGCCTCGGCAACATCGCCGGTGTCGCCGTCGCCGTCTCCATCGGTGGCCCGGGCGCCACGTTCTGGATGATCCTGTGCGGTCTGCTCGGCATGGCGAGCAAGTTCGTCGAGGTCACCCTCGGCGTGAAGTACCGCGAGGAGCACGAGGACGGCACCGTCTCCGGTGGCCCGATGCACTACCTGCCCAAGGGCCTCGCCGAGCGCTTCGGCAGCGGCGGCGCCAAGTTCGGCAAGGTGCTGGCCGTCCTCGCCTCGATCATGGTCCTCTTCTTCGGCCTCTTCGGCGGCAACCTGCTCCAGATCAACCAGAGCTACGCGCAGGTCGCCTCGACCGCCGGCGGCGAGGACGGCTTCATGGCCTCCTCCGCCGGCGCCATCCTCTTCGGCCTGGTGATCTCCGCGCTGGTCGGCCTCGTGCTGCTCGGCGGTATCCGCTCCATCGCCTCGGTCACCAGCCGGCTCGTCCCGGCGATGGCCGCCATGTACGTCGTGGCCTGCCTGGTCGTCATCCTGGGCAACATCACCGCGGTGCCCGACGCCTTCCAGACCATCATCAACGGTGCCTTCGAGGCCGAAGGCGTCACGGGCGGTGTGATCGGCGCCCTGATCGTCGGTTTCCAGCGGGCCGCCTTCTCCAACGAGGCCGGTCTGGGCTCCGCCCCGATCGCCCACTCCGCGGTCAAGACCAAGCACCCCGCGAGCGAGGGTCTGGTCGCCCTGCTGGAGCCGTTCATCGACACGGTCGTCATCTGCACCATGACCGCGCTGACCATCATCATCGCCGACCCGGCCAGCTGGGCCGAGGCCCGCGAGGGCGAGAGCATCGGCGGCGTGACCATCACCTCCGACGCCTTCGAGACCGTGCTGCCCTGGTTCCCGCACGTCCTGACCGTCGCGGTGCTGCTGTTCGCCTTCTCCACGGTGCTGACCTGGGGCTACTACGGCCTCAAGGCCTGGTCGTACCTCTTCGGCAAGAGCAAGACGAGCGAGACGACCTTCAAGGCCATCTGGAGCCTGTTCGTCATCGCGGGTTCGCTGCTCACCCTCGACTCGCTGATCAGCCTGGCCGACTCGGCACTCTTCCTGCTGTCGGTCTTCAACATCATCGGCCTCTACCTGCTGGCCCCGGTGGTCAAGCGAGAGCTCGACTCCTTCCTGGACTTCGTCCGGAGCCGGAAGACCGGCGTGGCCGTGAGTGCGGGCCCCGAGGAGGACGGCCTGGAGGCCGCCAAGACGCTCTAGTCTCCACGGCCGCCGTCAGACGCCTGAGGGCCCGTCCGTACCATCCGTGGTGCGGACGGGCCCTCTGCGCTGTCCGGACCCGCCCGTCGGGTTGACGACCGTTCGTTCAACGGACACTCAAATCCGGATAACGATCGCGTCACCGCCGGGGCCATGAATGCCCCCTCTGCCCGGCCTTTGTTCGCTTCTCTCTGTGCGCTGGGCCACAAGTCGCGCAAGTGCTCAATATCGCGGCCGTGATAGATCTTCACGACCGCCCGGCGAACACCACTCGTATGTTCGGCCGGGTGCGCCACCGAGCCGGTCGATCGCCGGCCAGGCGCGGGCGGGCTCGCGAAACCCGCCCAACTCCATCAGTCCGGGGGGATCGAGACCCGATCCGAGGCCGACGAGAGGCCCGGGTCGGCATGGAGAAAGGCGCACCACACCATGACCTCTGCGCAGGTCGACACGGAGAAGACACCCGAAGAGGGATACGAACGCGGGCTCGGCAGTCGTCAGGTCCAGATGATCGCGATCGGCGGCGCCATCGGCGTCGGCCTCTTCCTGGGCGCCGGGGCGAACATCGCCAAGGCCGGACCCAGCCTGATCGTCATGTACGCCCTCGCGGGCCTGATCATCTTCTTCATCATGCGGGCGCTCGGCGAACTGCTGCTCTACCGCCCGGTCTCGGGCTCCTTCGCGGAGTACTCCCGCGAATTCCTCGGCCCGTTCTTCGGCTACTTCACCGGCTGGACGTACTGGCTGATGTGGGTGGTCACCGGCATGGCGGAGCTCACCGCCGCAGCGATCTACGTCAACTACTGGTTCCCGTCCATCCCGCGGTGGGTGACGGCCCTCGTCTTCCTGGTGATCCTCTTCGGGGTCAACCTGATCTCCGTGAAGCTCTTCGGCGAGCTGGAGTTCTGGTTCTCGATGGTCAAGGTCACCGCCCTCATCGGCATGATCGTCATCGGTCTGGGCGTGCTGACCCTCGGCTTCAGCAACGCCGGTGACACGGCGGCCGTCTCCAACCTCTGGGCCTTCGACGGCTTCTTCCCCAAGGGCGTCGGCTCGTCCCTGATGACCCTGCAGGGCGTCATGTTCGCCTACCTCGCCGTCGAGCTGGTCGGTGTCACCGCCGGCGAGTCCGAGGACCCGGAGAAGACCCTCCCCAAGGCGATCAACACCCTGCCCTGGCGCATCGCCCTGTTCTACGTCGGCGCCCTCACCGTCATCCTGTGCGTGGTGAAGTGGACCGAGTTCTCCGAGGGCGTCAGCCCCTTCGTGAAGGCCTTCGCGGTCATCGGCATCCCGGCCGGCGCCGGCATCGTCAACTTCGTCGTGCTGACCGCGGCCCTGTCCTCCTGCAACTCCGGCATGTACTCCACGGGCCGCATGCTGCGGAACCTGGCCGAGAGCGGCGAGGCCCCCAAGGCCTTCAGCAAGCTGTCGTCGACCAAGACGCCCGCCTTCGGCATCCTTGTCTCCGTGCTCTTCATGGGCATCGGCGTGATCCTCAACTACATCGTTCCGGAGAAGGCCTTCGGCTACGTCACCTCCGTCGCCACCGCCGCCGGCATCTGGACCTGGCTGATGATCCTGATCAGCCACGTCCTCTACCGCCGCGCGGTCGAGGCGGGCCGCCTGCCCGCCTCCTCCTTCCCGGCGCCGGGCGGCTCGAAGTGCAGCTACGTCGCCATCGCCTTCCTGCTCCTCGTCACCGGCCTCATCGCCTACGACGCCGACGCCCGCGTCTGCCTCTACGTGATGGCCGGCTGGGCCGCCGCCCTGGGCATCGGCTGGGCGATCCTGAAGAGCCGCACCCCGCAGATCGCCGAGCGCCGCGAGACGCAGTTCGACAAGGTCGGCTGAACCGTCCCCCGTCAGTCCGTCCGGAATGTGGGCCGCCCCGTACCACTCCTCAGTACGGGACGGTCCTTCTGCTTATCCTGACCAGCATGCTGACCATCACCCGGGATCTCTACGACAAGATCGTCGCGCACGCGCGCGCGGACCACCCCGACGAGGCGTGCGGCGTCATCGCGGGCCCGGAGGAGTCCGACCGGCCCGAGCGCCACATCCCGATGCTCAACGCCGAGCGCTCCCCCACCTTCTACAAGTTCGACGACGGCGAGCTCCTCCAGCTCTACAAGGAGATGTGGTCCCGCGACGAGGAGCCGGTGATCATCTACCACTCCCACACCGCGACCGAGGCCTACCCCTCCCGCACCGACATCTCGTACGCCAACGAGCCCGGCGCGCACTACGTCCTCGTCTCCACCGCGGACACCGACGGGCTCGGGGAGTTCCAGTTCCGCTCCTTCCGCATCGTCGAGGGCGTGGTGACCGAGGAAGAGGTCAAGGTCGTCGAGGCATACTGATCGTCGTACGCCACAGGACAACTCGCCGTATCGGAGATGGTGTTGACGCAGTGGACGAACGGGCGGCGCCCCACCCTGGAGGATGTCGCCCGCCGGGCGGGAGTCTCGAAATCCACGGTGTCGCGGGTGATCAACGCCGAGCCCAGGGTGCGGGTGGAGGTCGTCGAACGCGTCCGGGAAGTGATCGCCGAGCTCGGATACGTCCCCAACCAGGCCGCCCGGCAGCTGGTCACCCACCGCACCAACGCCGTCGCCGTCGTCGCGACCCAGCCGCAGAACCGGCTCTTCCTCGACCCCTTCTTCGACCTCCTGCTGCGCGGCGTCCGCAGAGAACTCGCGGAGCACGGCGCGCAGGCCGTCCTGCTGTTCCTGGAGGAACCGGACGACTACGCGCGCGTGGCCGACTTCCTCGGCGGCGGCCATGTCGACGGAGCCGTGCTGTTCTCCCTGCGCCCCGGCGACCAACTGCCCGCGATGATCGACCGGCTCACCCTGCCCACCGTGTTCGGCGGCCGCCCCCTCCTGCGCGACGGCGACACCGTGCGCGGACACGCCTACGTCGACGGCGACAACCGCGGGGGAGCCCGGCAGGCCGTCCAGCACCTGGTCTCGATCGGCCGCCGGCGCATCGCGACCATCACCGGCCCGTACGACCAGGAGAACTCCGCCGTCGACCGGCTCGCCGGCTACCGGGACGTCCTCCTGGACGCACCCCACCTGGTCGAGAGGGCCGACTACACGCGGCAGGGCGGCGCCGACGCCATGGCCGCGCTGCTCGACCGGTGCCCCGACCTGGACGCCGTGTTCGTCGCCTCGGACTTCATGGCGTCCGGGGCCATGCAGGTGCTGCGGGAGCGCGGGCACCGGGTGCCGGACGACGTGGCCGTCGTCGGCTTCGACGACCTGACCGAGATCGCCGAGTCGACCGACCCGCCGCTGACCACCGTCCACCAGGACGTCGAGGGCATGGGCCGCCTGATGGCCCGGCTGCTGTACGACCGCACCACGCGGGCCGGCACACCGGACGTGTCGTCGGTCGTGGTGCCGACCCGGTTGGTCCTTCGCGAGTCCGCCTGAGCCCACGGTGTCCCTGAGCCGTGCGATGGCCTGAGCCGTGCGATGCCCTGAGCTGTACGGTCTCACTCCTCGGCCGAAAATCGTCCGGAATGTGGGATCACATATCGGGACCCGGACCGGGAATCGATACGATGACCCCATGGTTTTCCACGACGTGAGCGAAAAGACGCCGGGCATGCTGCTCGTGGCGCGGCTGCACGTCGACCTGTGCAGGCTCGCCAGCGCCATCTGTTGACGCTGCCCCCTGCCGCCGTACGGCCGTGAGCCGCGGCGCCTGAGACGCACCACCCCTTGCTGAACTGCGCTGCCGCGCGCCCACCGACCCGAACACCTTCCGACAGGAGCCCTGAGCCATGGCCATCGAGGTCCGCATCCCGACCATCCTCCGCCAGTACACCGACGGCCAGAAGGCGGTGGAGGGCACCGGGGACACTCTCGCCGAGCTCTTCGCCGACCTCGAGACCCGGCACGCGGGCATTCAGGCCCGCATCGTGGAAGGCGAGCAGCTGCGCCGCTTCGTCAACGTCTACCTCAACGACGAGGACGTCCGCTTCCTCGACGGAATCAACACCAAGCTCACCGACGGCGACAACGTGACCATCCTGCCGGCCGTCGCCGGCGGCATGGCCTAGAGGGCCCTGACCACCCATGCGTTACGACTCCCCGCTGGCCGCGGTGGGCAACACCCCTCTGGTGCGCCTGCCGCGGCTCTCGCCGTCCGCCGACGTCAGCATCTGGGCCAAGCTGGAGGACCGCAACCCGACCGGCTCGGTCAAGGACCGCCCCGCCCTGCACATGATCGAGCAGGCGGAGAAGGACGGCCGCCTGACCCCGGGTTGCACCATCCTCGAGCCCACCTCCGGCAACACCGGCATCTCCCTGGCCATGGCGGCCAAGCTCAAGGGCTACCGCATGGTCTGCGTGATGCCCGAGAACACCTCCCAGGAGAGGCGCGACCTGCTCGGCATGTGGGGCGCCGAGATCATCTCCAGCCCGGCCGCGGGCGGTTCCAACACCGCCGTACGGGTCGCCAAGGAGATCGCCGCCGAGCACCCCGACTGGGTGATGCTCTACCAGTACGGCAACCCGGACAACGCCGGCGCGCACTACGCGACGACAGGCCCCGAGATCCTCGCGGACCTCCCCTCCGTCACGCACTTCGTCGCCGGCCTCGGCACCACCGGCACCCTGATGGGCGTCGGCCGCTACCTCCGCGAGAACAAGCCGGACGTCAAGATCGTCGCCGCCGAACCGCGCTACGACGACCTGGTGTACGGCCTGCGCAACCTCGACGAGGGCTTCGTACCCGAGCTGTACGACGCCTCCGTGCTGACCACCCGCTTCTCGGTCGGCTCCGCGGATGCCGTGACCCGCACCCGGGAGCTCCTCCAGCAGGAGGGCATCTTCGCGGGCGTCTCCACCGGCGCCGCCCTGCACGCGGCGATCGGCGTCGGCAACAAGGCCGTCAAGGCCGGCGAGAGCGCGGACATCGTGTTCGTCGTCGCCGACGGCGGCTGGAAGTACCTGTCCACGGGCGTCTACACGGCGGCCACCACCGAAGAGGCCATCGAGACCCTCCAGGGCCAGCTCTGGGCGTAAGCCCCTCTACGTAGCCAGGTGACGGACCTGGTCCCACAGGACCGGGTCCACCACACCCACCCGCCGCCGGAAGTCCCCCACCGGCACCCGCCGCAGCTCGTCCGTCTCCAGAAAACTCGCGCGCCCGTGCGCGTCGCCCACCGAGCCCGGCGGCAGCGGAATCACCCCGGACCGCTCGTCCCGGTACTTGCTGGTGATCTTCGCGACGGTCGCGTGACGCCCGCGCACCGTCAGCACCAGACACGGCCGGTCCTTCTCCCCGGGCCCCTCCTCGAACGGCACGCTCGCCCACCAGATCTCCGCGGGCACCGGACGAACACGCGCCCGCCCGGCCGGCCCCTCCGCACGCCCCGGCGGCCGGGTCCGCCGCCCCGCCGGACGCCGTCCGCGCCCCCAGCCGTCGACGAGCGTGGCGACGAGTGCGAGCAGTACCACCGCCGCGAGCGCGAGCCACCAGGACGTGTCCATGGGGACGACGTTACCGGCGCGCCTGCCACCGCGCGCCCCCTCTCACACCTCACGCGCCCCGCGACCAGCCGAACCGGTGACACCACAGGTGAGTTCGCCCACAACAGCCCTTGGTGGAGGAGCGACCCGGGGTTTTGCGCCTTACGCTCGACGAACCGCACGACCCCCGAAGCCCCTTCTCTCGTTTCCCGCCAGCGGAGGTTTCTGTTCCATGAAGCTCACCGTCGTCGGCTGCTCGGGGTCGTTCCCGTCCGCGGAATCGGCCTGCTCGAGCTACCTCGTCGAGGCCGACGGCTTCCGGCTGCTTCTCGACATGGGCAACGGTGCCCTGGGCGAGCTGCAGCGCCACTGCGGTCTCTACGACCTCGACGCGATCTTCCTCAGCCATCTGCACGCCGACCACTGCATCGACATGTGCGCGTACTTCGTCGCGCGCTACTACCGCCACGACGGCGGCCGCTGCGACCCGATTCCCGTCTACGGACCCGAGGGCACCGAACACCGGCTGACCACCGCCTACGCGGACACCCCCACCGCCTCGTCCATGAGCGAGGTCTTCGACTTCCACACGGTCAAGCCGTCCACCTTCGAGATCGGCCCGTTCACCGTGCACACCGAGCGCGTGGCGCACCCCGTGGAGGCGTACGGCATCCGCGTCGAGCACGCCGGCAGGTCGCTGACGTACTCCGGAGACACGGGCGTCACCCCGACCCTGGACGAACTCGCCCGCGACACCGACCTGTTCCTGTGCGAGGCCGCGTTCACGTACGGCAAGGAGAACATCCCCGACCTGCACCTCAACGGCCGCGAGGCGGGTGAGACGGCGGCTCGGGCGGGCGCCCGCCGCCTGGTCCTCACCCACATCCCCCCGTGGACCGACCCGCAGGCCAACCTGTCCGACGCCCGCGCGGCCTTCGACGGCCCGGTGGAACTGGCGGCGCCGAGGCAGACGTACGAGATCTAGGTCGTACGACTGACAGAGGCCCCCGGAGCTCGACGGCTCCGGGGGCCTCCTGCCGCCCTTCAGGGACTGCTCACGCCTTGGTGAGGTCCTCGACCTCCTCCTCGGGCTCGCGGCCCGGGGTGGGGAGGTTGAACTTGGTGATGGCGAAGCGGAAGACGGTGTAGTAGATCACCGCGAAGACCAGGCCGATCGGGATGATCAGCCAGGGCTTGGTGGCCAGGCTCCAGTTGAGGCCGTAGTCGATGGCGCCCGCGGAGAAGGTGAAGCCCGCATGGACACCGAACGCCCAGGTGACCGCCATCGAGACGGCGGTGAGGACCGCGTGGATCGCGTACAGCACCGGGGCGATGAACATGAACGAGAACTCGATCGGCTCGGTCACACCGGTCACGAACGAGGTCAGCGCGAGCGAGATCATCATGCCCATCACGGCCTTGCGGCGCTCGGGACGGGCGGAGTGGGCGATCGCGATCGCGGCGGCCGGCAGACCGAACATCATGATCGGGAAGAAGCCCGACATGAACTGACCGGCGGTCGGGTCACCGGCGAAGAAGCGGTTCAGGTCGCCGTGGACGACCTCGCCCGCCGCGTTCGTGAAGTCACCGAGCTGGAACCAGGAGACGGTGTTCACGAACTGGTGCATGCCGACCGGGATCAGCGCGCGGTTGATCAGACCGAACAGACCCGCGCCGAAGGCACCCAGACCCGTCATCCACTCGCCGAAGTCGGAGATGACCTCACCGATCGGCTCCCAGACCAGGCCGAAGAAGACACCCATGACCGTGCCCACGAAGGCCATGATGATCGGCACCAGCCGGCGGCCGTTGAAGAAGCCGAGCCAGTCGACCAGCCTGGTGCGGTGGAAGCGCTGCCACAGCACGGCGGCCAGCAGACCCATGATGATGCCGCCGAGGACGCCGGGGTTGTTGTAGGTCGCGGCTATGTCCTCGCCGGCCTGGACCTTCGCCTCGGTGACCGGGAACGCCTTCAGAACGTTGCTGTAGACCAGGAAGCCGACCAGCGCGGCCAGCGCGGTCGAGCCGTCCGACTTCTTGGCGAAGCCGATCGCGACACCGATACAGAACAGCATGGGCAGGTTGTCGAAGATGGCGCCGCCGGCCGTGGCGAACACCGCCGTGACCTTGTCGGGCAGGTTCAGCTTCTCCTGGATGTCAGCCTGCCCCAGTCGGAGCAGGAGACCCGCCGCCGGAAGCACGGCGATCGGGAGCTGAAGGCTGCGGCCGACCTTCTGCAGGCCCTGGAACAGTCCGGATCCCCGCTTCTTCGCGGGGGCCGCCGTGTCGGTGGCGGAGCTCATACTTCCTCCATCGGGTGGTGGTCTACACCACTCAGTGGTGTAGACCTGTTTGTAGCACGATGAAGGGCGTATAAGGAACCCGTGATTTTCGCTACCCGTAGGGAGAAGGAACATGGCCAGCAAGGCTGAGAAGATCGTTGCCGGGCTCGGCGGCATCGACAACATCGAAGAGGTCGAGGGCTGCATCACGCGGCTGCGCACCGAGGTCAGCGACGCCTCGCTGGTCGACGAAGCCGCCCTGAAGGCCGCCGGCGCCCACGGCGTCGTCAAGATGGGCACCGCGATCCAGGTCGTCATCGGCACCGACGCCGACCCCATCGCCGCGGAGATCGAAGACATGATGTGAGCCGCCCGACTCACTTCCGAGGGGCCTTTCCCACCGCGGGAGGGGCCCCTTCCCCATGGACGGCCAGGCCCGCCGCCACGTACGGCTAGGCTCGTGGCCATGTCTCGAATCGACGGCCGCACCCCCGAACAACTCCGCCCGGTCACCATCGAACGCGGCTGGAGCAAGCACGCCGAGGGCTCCGTCCTCGTCTCCTTCGGCGACACGAAGGTCTTCTGCACCGCCTCCGTCACCGAAGGCGTCCCGCGCTGGCGCAAGGGCAGCGGCGAAGGCTGGGTCACCGCCGAGTACTCCATGCTCCCCCGCGCCACCAACACCCGCGGCGACCGCGAGTCCGTACGCGGCAAGATCGGCGGCCGTACGCACGAGATCTCCCGCCTCATCGGCCGCTCCCTGCGCGCGGTCATCGACTACAAGGCACTCGGCGAGAACACCATCGTCCTGGACTGCGACGTGCTCCAGGCCGACGGCGGCACGCGCACGGCCGCCATCACCGGCGCCTACGTCGCGCTCGCCGACGCCGTCTCCTGGGCCCAGGGCAAGAAACTCATCAAGGCCGGTCGCCAGCCGCTGACCGGCACGGTCAGCGCGGTGTCGGTGGGGATCGTGGGAGGAGTGCCCTTGCTGGACCTCTGCTACGAGGAGGACGTGCGCGCCGAGACCGACATGAACGTCGTCTGCACCGGCGACGGCCGCTTCGTCGAGGTCCAGGGCACCGCGGAGGCGGAACCCTTCGCGCGCGAGGAACTCAACGCCCTGCTGGACCTGGCGGTCACCGGCTGCACGGAACTCGCTGTCCTCCAGCGCAAGGCACTTGATACGGTCCTCGAAAAGTAAAGGACGCGCCAAGAAGGTCGGCCGCCGCGGGCAACCCCGCCGACCGCCCTGGCGTCACTACGGGTACGGGCGTACGGCACACCACCGTACGCTCGGCCAGTGCACGGGCCGACAAGGCCTGCCAACGGGAGGGATCCGATCCATGGCCGCGAGCCGACGCCGCCGTAGTCGCCGTATCGCCATCGTCGCCGCAGTGGCGGCCGTCGGCCTGACAGCCGGCCTCACCACAGGTTGTGACGCCGTCGGCAAGGCACTGGACTGCGTCCAGACCGCCGACGCCATCGCCGACAGTGTCACGGAACTCCAGCAGGCCGTGGAGAGCGCGTCGAACGACCCGACGCAGCTGCAGGAATCCCTCGACTCGATCGAGAAGAACCTCGACGAGATCGGCGACAAGACGGACAACGCGGACGTCAACAAGGCCGTCGACGACCTGAGCGCCGCCGTCACCAACGTCCGCACGTCCGTCAAGAACGGCGACGCGACCCCCGACATCAGCCCCGTCACGGACGCGGCCGGCGAACTGACGAAGGTCTGCACGCCGTAAGCAACGATCGGCGAGGGCGGAATACTGGACCCCATGACCCGCTTGATCCTCGCCACCCGCAACGCCGGAAAGATCACCGAACTCAGGTCGATCCTCGCCGACGCAGGCCTGCCCCACGACCTGGTCGGCGCGGACGCCTACCCGGACGTACCCGACGTCAAGGAAACGGGCGTCACGTTCGCCGAGAACGCGCTGCTGAAGGCCCATGCCCTCGCCCAGGCCACGGGCCTGCCCGCCGTGGCCGACGACTCCGGCCTGTGCGTCGACGTCCTGAACGGCGCCCCCGGCATCTTCTCGGCCCGCTGGGCAGGCCGGCATGGGGACGATCGCGCGAACCTGGAGCTACTGCTGGCCCAGCTCGCCGACATCGCTGATGAGCATCGGGGGGCGCACTTCGCGTGTGCGGCGGCGCTCGCCCTCCCGGACGGCACGGAGAGGGTGGTCGAGGGGCAGCTGCGGGGGGTGCTGCGGCATGCGCCGGTCGGCACGAACGGCTTCGGGTACGACCCGATTCTGCAGCCGGAGGGGGAGACGCGGACGTGTGCGGAGCTGAGCGCTGAGGAGAAGAACGCGATCAGTCATCGGGGGGAGGCGTTTCGGGCGCTTGTGCCGGTGGTTCGGGAGTTGTTGGGCTGAGGCGCATACGCCAACGGCCTGCTCATCGTTCCTTCGATTCGCAGGCCGTTCATGTGCGGCGGAAGGGATTCGAACCCTCAAGCCCGATCAAGGGCCACAGATCCTAAGTCTGCTGCGTCGCCATTGCGCCACCGCCGCTAGCCGCCTGCCATCGTACCGGGAGTTGCTCGCTGCCTTCGGCCTCCCCTGCACCACGTGCTGGTGACTGCGTGGCAGTTGGGGCACAGCAGCCGCAGGTTCTCGTGCCGGTCGTCGCGCCAGCCCCCGTTGATGTGATCGACCTCCAGCGTCATCGGTTTGCCGAGCCACTCGGGGCCGATGCCGCACTCGGCGCACTCCTCGGGAACCCCGATTTCGCTAAGCGCCCGACGGAGTAGTCCGGTCCTGGTTCGCTGTGTGCCGTCATGTTGCACCAAGACGTCTTCGGGACGCTTGGCGCAGTCGGGCCGTGACTTGCCTCGTTGGTGAGCCTGCCCTAGGAAGTGCGCGACTGAGAGACGTTCTTCAGTGATCCACTGGCGCAGCAGTGCACGTTGCCTCCAATTGTCCGGGCGCTCCAAGCGGCGTAGCACTTCTGCGATGGACGCGGACGCGCTGACTGCCGCGCGCAACTCGTCGCGTGTGGGTCGGCACTGCCTGCCGCAGGGTCTGAAGTGCGAGATGTCGATGTTGAAGTGAGCGAAGCGCTTGGTGAGGTAGCGGCGGAGTGTGTCGTACGGCTGGGTACCGAAGAAGGCGATGACCTCGTCGATGTCGGAGCACTGCGCGGCGGCTTCGACCAATCGTTCACGGGTGTACTGCACCCCGCTCATGAGACGCCGCCCACCCGGACCTTGCCGCGGCCTCGGTAACTGTCTGTCGTCGAATGGCAGTTGGGGCACAGGAATCGCAGGTTCTCGATCCGGTTGTCGCGCCAGTTTCCATCGATGTGGTCGACTTCCAGGGGCAGCGGATGGCCTCGCCAGATCGCTTCGATCCCGCAGAGAGCGCATCGCTCTGGTACGCCCGAGGCCGTCATCGCCCACCTGAGGCGATCACTCTGGATGCGTCGGGCGTCAGCAGCCGACTGCTCGACGAGTAGGTCTTCCGGCGTCCGAGAGCGCCGCGCCTTGCCTCGCTGGGTCGGCACCTGGAAGTGCGAGGTGTCGATGCCATATGCCTTGATCCGCCGGCTGATGTGCGTGTGTTGCCCGCCGACGACTTCGACGCCGAGTCGGCGCAGCACCTCGCACATGTTCGTCGAGGCCGCAACCGCCTGCGCGAGGATCTCCTTCGTCCACTTCACCTGCTCCTTCTCGAAGTGCGAGGTATCCACCCCCAGAAACTTCATCCGTTCCCGGATGTAGTGCCGCGTCGAACTCTTCGGATCCACCCCCAACCTCACCAACGCCTCCGACAACGTCCGCGCTCCCCGAGCCGCCTCCTCCAGCCGCTCCTTCGGATATGCACTGGCCCCCATCGTTCCCCTCCGATCTCGGCCACGCGTTCGTGGCCTC
Source organism: Streptomyces sp. NPDC002838 (assembly GCF_040295365.1). NCBI lineage: Bacteria > Bacillati > Actinomycetota > Actinomycetes > Kitasatosporales > Streptomycetaceae > Streptomyces > Streptomyces sp. NPDC002838. The sequence continues at coordinate 152,727 of NZ_JBEOVF010000015.1, forward strand.
GCACGGAGTAACGAACCGCTTATCGGACAGTCACGCTCGAAACGGAAAGAGGCTCGGGTTCGCCTTCGGTGTGGCGGCTGTCGGGCTCAGTCCAGGGCGTCGAGAGCGGCAGTGATCAGGGACCGGGCCGCAGCGCCGCGCACCGCGCCCGCCGAGAGCCGGTCGAAGGCGCGTGCGTACAGCTCCACCGTGCTGGGCTGCACGTGGGTTGCTGCCGCGTCCAGAGAGTCGGCATGCACCCGCTCGCCGTCGAAGATCGTGAAGGTTGCCATGGGCCATATGGTCCGTTCAGTGGCGAACGGGATCACGCCCAGAGAGACGGACGGCAGCGCCATGACGGAGAGCAGATGGCCGAGTTGGGCAGCCATCGTTTCGCCGTCGCCGATCTGGTGGCGGAGCACCGACTCTTCGAGGACGATCGCGAACCGGTGGTCGCCCTCGTGGATCACGGAGTTGCGGCGTATGCGGGCCTCCACGGCCTCCGTGACGTCGTCCGGGGTCCCCCGGAACGTCGCGATGGATTTCAGGAGCGCGGCGGCGTATCCGGGCGTCTGAAGGAAGCCGGGGATGACATCGGAGCAGTAGACGCTGAACTGGCGGGTGCGCTGGTAGAGGCTCGCCCCGGACTCCTGCAAGCGGCGCAGCCCCGTGCGCTGGAGACGTCGCCACTCGACGTACATCTCGGCGGACTGCCGGTTCGCGGCGATCAAGTCCGGCGCTTGGTCGAGTGCTCCGCATGCCTCGCACCACGCACGGATGTCCTGGTCGGACGGCGGCGTCCGGGCGTTCTCGATGCGGCCGGACTTCGACTCATGCCAGGAACACCGCGCGGCCAGCTCACGCTTCGTGAGCCCTGCGTCCAGACGGAGCTCCCGCAGGCGTGCCGCCAGTGTCTCGCGGGCCTGCTGCACACTGGATGACGGGTGCGGAGACATGAACTGGCCCTGGCAGTACGCTAGTTCTGGTCACCGGCCCGGCCAACGTCGTACTGGTCGTGGGAAGTTGCACGCTCCCAGACGGCCTCGAACGCGGCGGTGAGATGCTTGATCAGCGTTGGGTCTTCGGTGAACTCAGTGATCGCAGGCGGCGAGGAGTTCAGCGAACGTGGGCACGCTCGACGGCATCTCACCCTGATCATCGGGATCATCCGGGCCGGGGCGGATGATCGCCTCGGTCTCCGGCACCGAGCCGTTCGCCGGCGAGGTCGCCTCACAGACGGCCTGCGCTGCGGCGTCCGGCTTCCAGCCTTGCAAAAGGATCTCCTGAGCCTCGGGGTCCGCCCACACTGTCGGGCAGTGGTCGCGGTCGGTGTCGGGGTCGATGCCGACGAACTTTACGGCCATGTTGATCTCTGTTGATCTGCCGTGTCCACATGCTTGCTCAGACTTGCATGAGCATCATCGAGCAGTCACAGGACGTCAACAGGGCCATGCATCAGTCGAATTGGCGTGCAAGCCCATGCAAGTTCGTTGAGATCGACTCCTCGCTGTTCCTAGCGTGCTGAACACGGAGCACAGCTAAGTCGGGGAGACGCCATGGCACCCACACGCCACCCAAGAGCCGCCGGTAGATCTTCCGGTCGGCTTCAACGCATGGTTGCTCGACTGCGCACCGGCCCCCGGCTGCAAGGTGTGCGCCGCCAACTGGAAGCAACTCAACGCTGCGAAGAACAAGGGCGACATCACCAAGGCCGCCAGGCACGCCACCGAGATCCGGGATCACGCTTCCGGGGTGCACCAATGACGATGGACGTGCAGACCTACCGAGACGGCCGCAAGCAGGCCACAGAGGCGGCGGAGGCCATCCGGGAAGCCCTGGCCAGTCTCGGCCTGCCAGAACGAGTCTGGGGCGGTGTGCGCCCGATGGTCACTCACAGCGGCACGCCGTACGTGCACCTGGGCATGGTCCGCGCGGACGCGGTCGAGCGCATGGCCGAGGCCATGCGGACCCCGGCTGAGACCGAGCCCGTTGAGTAGCCCGGCCGCCTTGCCCTGCCTCTGGTGGTGCGGCGGCGTCCTGGTGGGCACCGCCGCCGGGCGGCTCGTGCGCTGGGCGCGCGGCCGGTGCGGGTTCGTCGTGTGGAGCTGACCGTCAGGTCCAACTCCCCATCGCATTCCCCTAGATGCACGTGTGTCGTACTCGACACATGCTCTAATGGAGTAATGACCGCTCCGAGGCTTACGAAGCCGACCATCGCCGTGCTGGAGGTGCTGCTGGCCGCGACGGACGACGCCCCCGCGTGGGGGCTGAGTATCTGCCGCGAAGCGGACCTCGGCTCCGGCACCGTGTACCCGATCCTCGACCGCCTACTGGAGCGTGGTTGGGTCACCAGCTACGACGAGGCGGAACCGCATCCCGGCCGTCCCCCTCGCCGCTACTACGAACTTACTGGGACCGGCCGCAGTCAGGCTCAGGCTGCACTCGACGCCCGTACGGCTCGTCGACAGGCGTTCGGGTTTGGCTTGTCGGGGGGCACGGGGTGAGACCAAAGACCAAGCTAATTCTCTTGCTCCTGGGCGGCGTGGTTGCCGGGAGCGGTTTGTTCGCAGGGCTTGCGCTTTTGCTTGATGGAGCCAATACGGATGATCAGCTCATCCTGCTGGCCACCCTCTTTTCGGCTGCGGGCATAATTGTCCATGCGTTTACCAAGGACGCTGACCGGACTATCCGCAGGTCACCGGCTGGCTGGGCGGCAACATCGTGGGCAGCGAAGATCGCTGGAACGCGTCGGGACATGCTTGAGCAGTGGCGTGCCCACCTTGAAGGCGACCCGGAGAACGGAACGACTCTTACTCCGTGGCAGCAGCGCCGGTACGCGGCTGGGTTCCTGGTCGCTGCCCTGCGCATGCGTAGCCGGGATCTCGTTCGGCCTTGCTGGGCTCCCGTCGATTGGCTGTTGTCGATGGACTCGCGTACGAACGGGTTCATCGCCGCCGTTGTCGGCACCCAGGCGGTCTACATCGTGGATGACGGCGGCATCCCGGCTCTCGTGACGGAGATCTGGGAACCCTGCGGCATCCTCGGAGCAGGGCTGTACGTCCTGGCGAGGTGGCTGCGTCGTGTACGAGGCATCGAACTCGCGCCCGCGAGCCCGCCGCCGGAGGAGTAGCCAAGACAGCAGGGGCGCCACCTGGGGAGATTCCCTCGCGATGGCGGCCCTGCTGTGTGCGTCGGGGACACATCCAGGCCACTGGACACCGAGAAAGGACCGGAAACGACCGGAACCAGTGAGGACCTTCTACCAGGTCAGACGCCCTTTCGCAGCATCACCGCAGGTAGCCAGGACACGGGATAAGTACTGGTCGTACTCGCGCGGTGCCAGGGCGATCAGTCCCGGAGATAGGGCCGATGCCAGTGGCGTTCACTGAGGACCTTGGTCCACTCGGCGGCGAGTCGCTCCCGCTTGTCGTCAGGAAGCTCGTCCAGGGTGGGGCGGAGTCCCTCGATGATCTTTGCTGTCTCTTGCGGGTCGCGCCGAACGGGCAGACCGAGGTGGTGGGCGATCATGCGGAGGGTCATTGTGATCAACTTCTTTGTCTCTTAATGAGTCCAGTGTCGCGCCGCCGCCAGCCATCCGCCGAGGGCACATTTCAGGGCTCAAGGGTCGGGAATCACCGCGACACGTTGAGAACCGTTGAGGGACGTTTTCGCACGTCAGTCGATCCCTCTGGTATCTGTGCACACCAGGCGGGCAGGCACATCTGTTGTGGGCGAACACAGCTGTTGGGGCTCTGCCATCAGGGCTACCTGGCGTGCAGTCATTCGCCTTCGGGAGCCCAGCAGCCTTGATCACCGGACGCCACACGTTGTCGCCGAAGTGATCAGCATTGACCGGCCCAGCGAACAGGAAGCCGTCAGGGCCCGCCGGGTACCTTTGCAGGCGGAAGATGACGGCGTCGATGACGGCTTGCCGCACCGGCACCGTGCGATACGGTCAGGCAGTGTCTTCTTCAGGCACCGGATCTCCTCCGTGGTCTGCCGTTCACGAACGACGCCTTTCGGGCGCGGACGCTTGTCCGCTCGGGAGGCTTTTTTCATGACCTCTTCAGAGCTGACCGTCCGCCCAGCCACCCCCGCCGACCGCCCCACCGTCGAACGCCTCTGGCTCATGTTCCGGCATGACCTGTCCAAGTTCGGTGGGCAACTGCCCAACCCGGACGGGACGTTCCGCAGTGAGCGGCTGGAGGCTGCCTTCTCAGGGTCCGCCGACTGGGCGCCGTATCTGATCAGCAGGGGCGAGCAGCCCATCGGGTTCGCCTTCGTGCGGGCGCTCAGCACGCCCACCCACGTGCTCAACAGCTTCTTCGTCGTGCGGGGCGTGCGCAGGGAAGGGGTCGGGCTGGCGGCCGTACGAGAGGTCGTCGCCCGGCATCCGGGGGAGTGGGAGGTCGCCTTTCAGGACGACAATGCCGGTGCCGTGCGCTTTTGGCGGCGGGTTGCCGAGGAGCTCGCGCCGGGGGCGTGGAGGGAGGAGCGCAGGCCGGTGCAGGGGCGGCCCGACCTGGCTCCCGACGTCTGGGTTTCCTTCAGGTACCCGAGTTCTTAGATACCCAGGTCCTTGATGATCTTTGCCACGTGGCCCGTCGCCCGCACGTTGTACAGGGCCCGTTCGACCTTGCCCTCCTCGTCCACGATCACCGTGGAGCGGATGACGCCCATGTACGTCCTGCCGTAGTTCTTCTTCTCGCCGAAGGCGCCGTAGGCGTCGAGGACCTTCTTGTCGGAGTCTGCCAGGAGCGTGATCCTGAGGGACTCCTTGTCGCGGAACTTCGCCAGCTTCTCCGGCTTGTCCGGGGAGATGCCGATCACGTCGTAGCCGGCGCCGGCCAGCAGTTCCAGGTTGTCCGTGAAGTCGCACGCCTGCTTGGTGCAGCCGGGGGTCAGGGCTGCCGGGTAGAAGTAGACGATGACCTTGCGGCCCTGGTGGTCGGACAGGGACACCTCGTGGCCGTCGGTGTCGGGGAGGGTGAAGGCGGGGGCGGTGTCCCCGGGCTGGAGTCGCTCGCTCATCGGACCAGCGTAACCGGGGGTTGGGAACTGCTGCCGATGTAGTGGGCGGGAGTGACTTTGGCCGAGTGTGAGTGAGTGCTGGGGCCGGAGGTGGGGGGCGGGTCGTCCGCAGTGCGCCAGGGATGTTCTTCGGCCAGGGGGTGTTCTGGGCTGACTTTCCAGGGGGAACGGGAGTTCTTGGGGCGAACGGGTGACCTTTTCGGGTGGTGCTCGTTGACTGCGGTGACGGGGGTCTTCGAGTCGCGGGCGGGGGTGGAGGGGTGGGTGGGCTGCGGGAGGTGGTGGCGCCGTTCGTGGTGCCCGGTCCGGCCGGGGTGGCGGTTCGGGACCGGTTGCGGGTGTCGGCGGCGGATGCGGCGGTGCTGGCTGAGGTCGGGGTGTTCCTGGGTTCGCTGGCCGCCGGTGATCTGGCAGTACGGTGTCGGCAGGGGCTGGCGCATGATGCGGCCGGGTGGGCGGTGCGCAAGCGCGAGCTGACGGGGAAGTCGTCGGCGCGCTGGGCGGGCAGTATTACCAAGGCCACGCATGACCAGTGGGCGCTGGCGAGGCGCGGGCAGGCAGCGCATAGGGGCTGGTTGCGGGGGCAGATCGCCTCGGTCGAGGCGCGGCTGGCCCGGCCGCTGGGCGCCAAGGCGAACAAGCGGGAAGGCCTGGTGCGCGGGTATGCCTCGCGGGGTGAGTGGCATGCCAAGTCCCGCCGCCTGCAGATGCTGAAGGACCGGCTGGCGGTGGTGGAGGCGGACTGGGCGGCGGGCCGCGTGCATGTGGTGCGCGGCGGAACGCGCCTGGCGCACCTGCGGCATCATCTGGCGGCGGCCGGGCTGAGTGAGCAGGTGTGGCGGGAGCGGTGGCAGGCGCAGAGGATGTTCCTGGCCGCTGACGGGGAGTCCGGCAAACGCTTCGGCAACGAAACCCTCCGCATCACCGACACCGGACAGGTCTCGGTCAAGCTCCCGGCCCCGCTGGCCCACCTGGCCAACGCACCGCACGGCCGGTATCTGCTGGATGCGACGGTGGCGTTCCGGCACCGGGGCGCGGAGTGGCGTGACCGGGTCACCGCCAACCGGGCGGTGGCCTACCGCATCCACCACGACGTGCTGCGCGGCCGCTGGTATGTGACGGCGTCCTGGCAGCGCGCCGCCGCCCCCATCCTGCCGTTTCAGGCGGCGCTGGCCTGGGGTGTGGTGGGGGTGGACATGAACGACGACCACCTCGCTGCCTGGCGCCTCGACGTACACGGCAACCCGGTCGGTGAGCCGCGGCGCTTCTTCTACGACCTGACCGGCAGCAGTGAGCATCGCGATGCGCAGATCCGGCACGCGCTGACCCGCCTGCTGCACTACACCCAACGTTTCGGGGCCGCCGCGATCGCTATCGAGGACCTCGACTTCACCGACGGCACCAGCCGCGAGAAGCACGGCCGCAACAAACGCTTCCGGCGCCTCATCTCCCGCTTCCCGACTGCGAAGCTCAGGGCCCGGCTGGTGTCGATGGCCGCCGAGCAGGACATCGCCGTCGTCGCGGTCGACCCCGCCTACACCAGCCGCTGGGGTGCCCAGCACTGGCAGCAACCCCTGACCACGAAAACTCGCAAGATTTCCCGGCACGATGCGGCGAGCATCGCGGTCGGGCGACGCGCCCTCGGGCACCCGATCCGGCGACGGACGGCACCGCCCCACGACGACCGGAGTGATCGTCGTGGGCATCGGACCGTCCAGGCCGCCTCGGGCACCCGGCGGCGTGAGGAAGCCTGCCCCCGTATCCCCGGACCACGGACACGATCCGTGTCACCGGGCGCGGAGCGAAAGCGGGCGACCAGGACATCCAACACCGTTCGGGATGTCCGCAGTGACCAGGTATGGCTCCGACACTCACTCCTGCTCACTGATTAGGAACGGTGCTGACAGCGCGGTCGCGGGCGGAACTGACAGACTGTCCAGAACAAAGCATCAGCAGACTTCGGAGGCCGTACGGTGGCGGACACGTCGGACACGAGAACCCCGGCGCAGATCGAGGCGGACATCAGGCGCCGCCGCGAGATGCTGGCCGAGACGCTCGACGAGATCGGGGTGCGCGTGCATCCGAAGACGATCGTGGGCGATGCCAAGGCCAAGGTGGTGTCGAACATCGATCACACCCTTGGGCGGGCCTACGTGGGGGTCAACCGGGCCGTGACGGACGTCAAGGCTCAGTTCGTGGACGAGGACGGGGCTCCCCGGCTGGAACGGGTCGTGCCCGTCGCGCTCGTCGTGGTCGGGGTCGTGGGGCTGCTGGCCCTGGGGACCCGGCGGCGCAAGGGCTGACCCACCCGGGTACGGGTGTGCCGAAGACAGGTAGGTTCAAGGCGTGAGCGCCAACAGAAACGAGCACAGCACCCAGCACGACAAGCTGCCCATCCGGATGCTGCACGACCGTGTACTCGTGCGGCAGGACACCAGCGAGGGGGAGCGGCGTTCGGGCGGCGGCATTCTGATTCCCGCCACCGCGGCCGTGGGCCGTCGGCTGGCGTGGGCCGAGGTCGTCGCGGTGGGGCAGAACGTACGGACCGTGGAGCCGGGAGACCGGGTCCTGTTCGATCCGGAGGACCGGGCCGAGGTCGAGGTGCGGGGTGTCCCGTACGTGCTCATGCGTGAGCGGGATCTGCATGCGGTGGCTGCGGATCGGTTCGAGGGGTCCGAGGACACCACCGGGCTGTACCTGTAGAACAACCGGGCTGTGGAACAGCGGCTTCAGGGGCCGGTGACCGTCGTCACCGGCCCCTTTGCCGTCACTGCCTTCTCGTCGTCTGTGGCGTCAGGCCTCCGGTCGTCGGTCCGCCCTGTGAGCCGTCCGTGGTGCCGCCGGACGCGTCCCCGGTGCTGCCGCCGTCCGCCGTGCCTCCGGTCGTGGCGTCGCCCGTCGTGCCGTCGCTCGGGTCTCCTGTGGTGCCGTCGGTGGTCGTGCCTCCGTTGGTGGTGCCGCCGTCCGTCGTGCCGCCGTTGGTGTCGCCCGCGCCGGGTGAGCTCGGCGTGGCGCTGTCGTCCTGGCCGCCGGTCTGGCCCCCGGTGTCCTGGCCGCCGGTGGTGTCTCCGGTGGTGCCGCCGTTGTTCTGGCCGCCCGTGGCCGGGTCCACCGGGATGTCGGAGGGGGGTGCCTGCGTCTCCTCGGCGCCCGGCTGGAGCTGGAGGTCGAAGTCGGTGACCGGCTTGCCCTTGAGGGCGTCCTTGGTGAACTGCGCCCAGATCTCGGCGGGTGCCCCGCCGCCGTTGATGCGGGGCAGGCCCATCGCGCCGTACAGCGGCTTGTGGGCGGCGGTGACCGGGTCCTGGCCCATGACGGAGACGACGGTGGCGAGGTCGGGGGTGTAGCCGGCGAACCAGGCGGCCGTGTCCTCCTCCGCGGTGCCGGTCTTGCCCGCGGCGGGGCGGCCGGCGGCCTGGGCGGCGGTGGCGGTGCCGTTCTCGACGACGCTCTGCAGGACCGAGGTCGTGGTGTCGGCGGCCTCGCGGGGGACGGCCTGGCGGGTCTTCTTCCGGGGCAGTTCGATGTCCTGGCTGCCGTCCTTGGTGATCTTTTCGATCATGGTGTACGTGCCGTGCTTGCCGTGGTTGGCGAGGGTGGCGTAGGCCTCCGCCATGTCGAGGACGCTGGCCGTGGACGGGCCGAGCGCGATGGACGGGGACGCGGTCAGGTCGGGGGTGTCGGCGGGGATGCCGAGGTCGATCGCGGTCTTCTTGACCTTGTCGGAGCCGACGTCGACGGCCATCTGCGCGTACACCGAGTTGACGGACTTGTCCGTGGCCTCGCGGACGGTGATGTCGCCGTAGGAGACCTGGTCCTCGTTCTCGGGGTTGTACGCTCCGCCGTCCCAGCCCACGACGGGGCGTTTGTTGGTGCCGTCGTAGATCGTGTTCGGGGTGATGGTGCGGCCGTCCTGTGTCTGGGAGTCGTTCTGGACGGCGGAGGTGAAGACGAACGGTTTGAAGGTGGAGCCGACCTGGAAGTCGCCGCGGGTGGCGTTGTTCGTGTACTGCTTCACGTAGTCGATGCCGCCGTACATGGCGAGCACCTTGCCGGTCTTGGGGTCGACGGCGGCGCCGCCGGCGCGGACGTAGGTGTCGACCTTGCGGTTCTTCTTGTCGAGCTTGGCCATCAGCTGGTCGTCGACGGCTTCGACGAAGGCGTTCTGCTTGCTCTTCTGCAGGGTGGTGGTGATGCGGTAGCCGCCGGCGTCGAGCGAGTCCGCGTCGACGATGTTGTTCTTGGTCAGGTAGTCCTTGATCGCGGTGACGATGTAGCCGCGCTGTCCGGACATGCCGGTGGAGAGGGTGGCTTCCTTGGGCATCGGGAACTTCATGCCGGCGCGGTCGGACGCGCTGAGCCAGCCCTTGGTGACCATGCCGTCCAGGACGTAGTTCCAGCGGGCCTCGGCGGAGGTCTTGTTCTCCGGGTGGGCGACGACGTCGTACTCGCTGGGCGCGTTGACCAGCGCGGCGAGGTAGGCGCCCTGGGCCGCGGTGAGTTTGGCGGCGTCGACGCCGTAGTAGGCCTGGGCGGCGGCCTGGATGCCGTAGGCGTTGCGGCCGAAGTAGCTGGTGTTGAGGTAGCCCTCGAGGATCTGGTCCTTGGACTCGGTGCGGTCCAGCTTGATCGAGATGAAGAATTCCTTCACCTTGCGGGTGACGGTCTGCTCCTGGGCCAGGTAGTAGTTCTTGACGTACTGCTGGGTGATCGTGGAGCCGGACTGCTTGCCCTTGCCGGTGGCGGTGTTCCAGGCGGCGCGGACCATCGCCTTGGGGTCGATGGCGGACTCGGTGTAGAAGTCGCGGTCCTCGGCGGCCAGGACGGCGTGCTGGGCGGCCTTGGAGATCTGGCCGAGGGAGACGTTCTCCCGGTTGACCTCGCCGTCGCGGGCGAGCTGGCTGCCGTCCGCGTAGAGGTAGACGTTGCTCTGCTTGGTGGCGAGGGCGTTGGCGGGCGGGATCTTGACCATGGAGTAGCCGAGGAAGAACAGGCCGATCAGGAGCAGGGTGCCGATGACGAACGTGCCGAGCACCATGCGCCAGGTGGGGATGATCCGGCGCCAGCCGGTGCGCTCGGGCTTCTTGCCGGACGGCTCCCCGGGTTCCGAGGCCCCCAGGGACTCTCTCGGTGCCCAGCCCTGGTTCGGCTGCTGCGGCTGCGGCTCGTCGCTCATGTCGTGCACGGACTCCTGTTTCGCCTCGTACGTTCCCGTACGTCTCGTACGCCTTCTACGCCCCCTGTTGAAGACTCTCGCACCAGGCGTTCCGTTCCCGACAATCGGCACGTGTTGCCGCGTGGAAAATGCCTGGCGGGTCGAGTCGGCCGCGTACTAGGCTCCTGCGCTTCGGTGTCGGGCGGGCGAGGAGGACGGCTGCGGTGGGTTCGGGGCGGTTGTACGCGGCCGTCGCGGCGGGGGGTTTCAGAAGATACGCGACGTATCGGGCGGCCACGGCCGCGGGGGTTTTCACCAATACCGTTTTCGGCCTGATCCTGGTGTACACGTATCTGGCGTTGTGGGACGAAAGACCCCACTTAGGGGGGTACGACCAGGCGCAGGCCGTCACCTATGTGTGGCTGGGTCAGGCGTTGCTCGCGGCGCTGGCCATCCAGGGCGGGGGCTTCGAGAACGAGCTCATGGAACGCATCCGGACCGGTGAGATCGCGATCGACCTCTACCGGCCGGCCGACCTCCAACTGTGGTGGCTGGCGAACGATCTGGGCAGGTCGCTCTTCCAGCTCCTGGGACGGGGGGTGATCCCCTTCGTCTTCGGGGTGCTCTTCTTCCCGGCGGCGCTGCCGCACGATCCGCTGACCTGGCTGGCGTTCCTGGTCGCGGTCGTGCTCGGGGCGGTGGTCAGCTTCGGGATCCGCTATCTGGTGGCGCTGAGCGCGTTCTGGCTGCTGGACGGCAAGGGCATGCTGCAACTCCTGATGATCACCGGGGTGTTCTGTTCGGGGATGACACTGCCGCTGAACGTCTTCCCGGGGGTGCTCGGCGAGGTCGTACGGGCCCTGCCGTGGTCGGCCTTGCTGCAGTTGCCCGCGGACGTCCTGATGGGGAAGGCCGATCCGCTGGGTGCCTACGTCTTCGCGGCGGCCTGGGCTGTGGCGCTCCTGGCGGCCGGGCGGCTGCTGCAGTCGTCGGCGACCCGGCGGGTGGTGGTCCAGGGTGGGTGAGACGAGCCGTCTGGCGGACGGGCTGCGCGCCTACGGGCTGATCGCCGGGATGTGGATCCGCTCCAGCCTGGCCTACCGCGCCTCCTTCGCCATGACCGTGCTCGGCAATCTGCTGCTGTCCGGGCTCGACTTCGTCGCGATCCTGCTGATGTTCTCGCGGGTCGACTCGCTCGGCGGCTACTCCCTGCCCGAGGTCGCCCTGCTGTACGGCCTGTCCGTCACGTCCTTCGGTCTCACGGACCTGATGTTCAACTCGCTGGGCCAGTTGGGCCAGCGGGTGCGTGACGGCACGCTCGACACGCTGTTCGTGCGGCCGGCGCCGGTGCTCGCGCAGGCCGCCGCGGACCGCTTCGCGCTGCGCCGTGTCGCCCGCCTCACGCAGGGGGCGCTGGTGCTGGGCTACGCGCTCGTGGCGGTCGACGTCGACTGGACCTTGCTGAAGGTGCTGCTGGTGCCGGTCATGCTGGTCAGCGGCGCGGCGATCTTCGGCGCGGTGTTCGTCGCGGGCGCGTCCTTCCAGATCCTGGTGCAGGACGCCGCCGAGGTGCAGAGCGCGTTCACGTACGGCGGCACGACTCTGCTGCAGTACCCGCCCAGCGTGTTCGGCAAGGACCTGGTGCGCGGGGTGACCTTCGTGCTGCCGCTGGCGTTCGTCAACTGGGTGCCCGCGGCCTATGTGCTGGGGCGGCCGTATCCGCTGGGCCTGCCGGAGGGGGCGGCGTTCGCGTCGCCGCTGGTGGCGGTGGCGTGCTGTGCGCTGGCCGGGGTGGCCTGGCGGTCGGGGCTCAGGTCGTACAGAAGCACGGGGAGTTGAGGGCTCATGGGTGACCGCTTCATCGAGGTGGACCGCGTCGAGAAGGTCTTCGAGGTACGCAAGAAGGCCGGCTTCCTGAAGCGGGAGCGGCGGCAGGTGCGGGCGGTGGACTCCCTGTCCTTCACCGTGCCGCGCGGCGAGATGGTCGGTTACATCGGGCCGAACGGTGCCGGGAAGTCGACGACGATCAAGATGCTCACCGGCATCCTGACGCCGAGCGGCGGCCGGCTGCGGGTGGCCGGTCTCGATCCCGCCCGGGAGCGGATGCGGCTGGCGCACCGTATCGGGGTGGTGTTCGGGCAGCGTACGACGCTGTGGTGGGACCTGCCGCTGATCGACTCCTACCGGCTGATGCACCGCATGTACCGCATCCCGGACGGCCGTTACCGCGAGAACCTCGATCGTCTCGTCGAACTCCTCGAACTGGGCAGCCTGTTGGACGTCCCGGTACGGCAGCTCTCGCTCGGCCAGCGGATGCGCGGCGACATCGCGGCGGCCCTGCTGCACGATCCGGAGGTGCTCTACCTCGACGAGCCGACGATCGGCCTGGACGTCGTCTCCAAGGCCAAGGTGCGGGAGTTCCTGCGGGAGTTGAACGCCGAGCACGGCACGACGGTGCTGCTGACCACGCACGACCTGCAGGACATCGAGCAGTTGTGCTCGCGGGTGATGGTCATCGACCACGGGCGGCTGATGTACGACGGCCCGCTCGTCGGCCTGCACGAGGCGGGGGAGAGCGAGCGGACCCTGGTGGTGGACCTGGAGCGGGAGCTGCCGCCCATCGAGGCGCCGGTGCCCGCGCGGGTCGTACGGGTGGACGGGCCCCGGCAGTGGCTGGCCTTCCCGGCGTCGGAGTCGGCGGCGCCGCTGGTCGCGCGGATCGCGGCGGAGTATCCGCTGGTGGACCTGTCGGTGCGGGAGCCGGACATCGAGGCGGTGATCGCGAAGATGTATGCGGAGAGGTCGACCGCGTAGGGGCCGAGGGGCCGATCGCATAGTGCCCGTCGCCCGGAACTCGTAGGCTGCTTGTATGACCGAGGATGCCCCGGAGCTGCGCGCCTCCGACGCCGATCGTGAACGAGTCGCCGAGGTCCTGCGGGACGCCCTCGCGGAGGGGCGTCTCGACATGGAGGAGTTCGAGGAGCGGCTGGACGCGACGTACACGGCGCGTACGTACGGGGAGCTGGCGCCGATCACGCGGGACCTGCCGGCCGGCGGGGCTCCGGTTCCCAAGGTGTCGATGACCAAGCAGCCCGTGGAGAGCGGGAGTTGGGCGGGGCGGATCGTCGGCGGCGAGGGGTCGTCGACGTGGGCCGTGGCCGTCATGTCGGGGTTCCAGCGCAAGGGGCGCTGGACGGTGCCCCGGCGTTTCAACTGTTTCGCCTTCTGGGGCGGCGGTGAGATCGATCTGCGTGAGGCGAACTTCGCGGACGGCGAGGTCGAGATCAACTGCGTCGCGATCATGGGTGGGGTGCAGGTGATCGTGCCGCCCGGGGTCGAGGTCGTGGTGCGCGGGATCGGCGTCATGGGCGGTTTCGACCACCGTGAGGAGGGCGTGCCGGGGGATCCGGGGGCGCCGCGGGTGGTCGTGACGGGGTTTGCCTTCTGGGGCGGCGTGGGCGTCGAACGCAAGCTCACGCGGGCCGAGCGGCGGCAGGCGAAGCTGGACCGGAAGGCGTCCATGCGGGAGCTGCGGGAGTCGTTCCGGGACGACATGCACGAGGCTCATCGCAGGATGCTGGAGGGGCACCGGGACCATGTGTGGGACCGGCGGGAGGACCGGCGGGAACGGCATGAGGAGCTGCGGGAACGTAAGCGGGAGCGGGGGGAGCGGCGGGATCGGTACCGGGACGGGGAGCGCTGACCGGGGTGGGGGCCGAGCGGGGGTGGGTCGCGCAGCCCGGCGCTACGGGGTGCCGCCTCTCTATTGGGTCGGGAGCCGCCCCAGCGGCACGACTGCCCGCAGGCTGACGGCGTCGGCAGGCCCGCAGGCTGACGCGGCGGCTGGCCCGCGGCTAGGCCGGCCGACTACAGCTCCGCCGGTGCCGCCCCCTTGAGGTCGTCCAGGTCGAACGCCCCCGCCATCCGCTCGTACCCCTTGTCGCTCGGGTGGAGATGGTCGCCCGAGTCGTAGTCGGAGCGGAACCTGCGCGGGTCGTAGGGGTCCCGGACGGCCTTGTCGAAGTCGACGACGTCGTCGAAGAGCCGGCCCGAGCGGATCTCGGCGTTGATCTCCTGCCGTACGGCCTCGCGGGCGACGGAGTAGCCGCGGTGGCCGCCGAAGGGCATCAGCGTGGCGCCGATGACCTTGATGCCGCGGGCGTGGGCCTGGCGGACCAACGCGTGCAGGCCGTCGAGGATCTTGTCGGGGTCGGCCAGCCGCGGGTTGCGCAGGATGTCGTTGATGCCGAGGTCGATGACGACGACCTTGACGTTCGTCCGGCCGAGCACGTCCCGGGCGAAGCGGCTGACGCCGGCCTCGTTCTCGGCGATGGGGGTCCCCCCGCTCGAGCGAAGCCGAGAGTGGGGGAGGCCGAGGCCGTCGGCGAGGACCTGGTTGCCGCCGATTCCCTGGTTGACGACGCTGTAGCGGGGTACGTCCCGGCCCGCCTCGATCGCCGTGTGCAGCCGCTCGGACAGCAGGTCGGGCCAGCGGTTGTTGGCGTTCTCCGTGGAGCCGACGCCGTCGGTGAGCGAGTCGCCGAAGGCGACGATCGTGCCCTCGGCCCCGTCGCTCAGTACGTCCAGCGCGGTCAGGTAGCGCCAGTACTCGCTCTGCTCGGTGTACGCGGTGCCGGTCACGTCCTCGGTGAGGTCGCCCCGGGCGGCGTAGGAGATCTGGCGGGCGCGCGGGTGGTAGGTGACCGGGCCGGACGGCGTGGGGGAGTAGGTGGTGACCAGGACGTCGCTGCCCATGGGGATCGTGACGCGGACGGCGTCGCTGAGCACCTGCTGCCCGGCCGGGACGACGACGGTGGTGTTGCCGCCGAAGGTCAGCCGCCGCATGGTCTCCGCGACCGCCTCGGCGGTGCCGGTGCCGGCCGCGACGGCGATCGAGGCGTGTGTGACGGTCAGTGGGGACCGGCCGTAGAGATTGGACAGTGTGATCCGGGCACTCGTACCGCCGATGCTCGCGTGCACGACGTTGCGTACCGAGCGGCCCGCCAGGCCCGCGATCTCGGTGCCGGGTTCGGCGCCGACCGGGGAGGCGGACCAGGAGCCGACCCAGACGCCGGTGGAGGCGGGGGCGGCGGAGTTGTGCGGGGGGCGTCCGCCGGCCAGGGTGGCCCGGTCGTTCGTACCGGGATCGGCTGCCACCCCGATGTAGATGACGGCGGACAGGGCCACGATCGCGGCGACGATCGCGACAAGCAGGGCGTAACCGTGACGCCGGGTCATGCTGTGCTGTTCTCCTCGGGCGATGGGAGCCCGAGGCTCCGATCTGATGAGCCCATGATGAGTCATGGGCCTGGGGAAAACTGACAGCACCCCGCCGCGTTCCCCCGACCGGACAGACGCCGGGAACTCTTGTTCCGTTCCGGGAGTCGGTCAGGAAGGGACAATGTGTGAGGGATCACCGAACGGGTGGAGTGGATGGAACGTACGGAAACGGGATCAATGGGTACCGCGGGGGCCGCGGAGCAGCAGGCCCGCCCCGGCGCCTTCACGAACCGCGCCATGAACACCTTCAGCGCCGCCGACGAGGAGAAGCAGCGCGGCGTACGGCGGATGAAGCTCACCGCGACCGGGATGCTGCTGTTCGTGGCGCTGGTGTACGTCCTGGCGAAGTGGGCGTCGAACGAGGGCGCCGGCGCCTGGGCGGCCTATGTGGCGGCCGCCGCCGAGGCCGGCATGGTCGGCGCGCTCGCCGACTGGTTCGCCGTCACCGCCCTCTTCCGCCACCCCCTGGGTATCCCCATCCCGCACACCGCGATCATCCCCACGAAGAAGGACCAGCTGGGTGTGACCTTGGGGGAGTTCGTCGGGGAGAACTTCCTCTCCGAGGACGTCGTACGACAGCGACTGCGCGCCGTCGGCATAGGCAGCCGGCTCGGCGCCTGGCTGTCCGAACCGGAGCACGCCGACCGGGTGACGGCGGAGCTGTCCGCCGCGCTCCGAGGCGCCTTGACGGTGCTGCGCGACTCCGACGTGCAGGCGGTGGTCGGCGAGGCGATCACCCGCCGGGCCAACGCCCAGGAGGTCGCGCCCGGCATCGGCAAGATGCTGGACAGGATCGTCGCCGACGGCGGTCACCGGCGGGCCGTCGACCTGATCGTCACCCGGGCGCACGACTGGCTGGTGCTGCACAGCGACTCCGTCATGGACGCCGTGCAGGGCGGCGCACCCGGCTGGACGCCGAGGTTCGTCGACAAGAAGGTCGGCGAGCGGGTCTACAAGGAGCTGCTGCGCTTCTGCGCGGAGATGCGCGACATGCCCTCCCACCCGGCGCGCGGCGCCCTCGACCGCTTCCTCACCGACTTCGCCGCCGACCTGCAGTCCGACACGGACACGCGTACGCGGGTCGAGCGGCTCAAGGGCGAGGTGCTGGGCCGGGGCGAGGTCCAGGACCTGATCGCCTCCGCCTGGACCGCCGTACGATCCATGATCGTCTCGGCCGCCGAGGACGAGCGCAGCGAGCTGCGGCTGCGGGCGCGGGCCTCCCTGCTGTCCCTGGGCGCGCAGATGGCCGCCGACAAGAGGGTGCAGGGCAAGGTCGACAAGTGGGTGGAGGACGCGGCCGTCTACGTCGTCACCACCTACCGCCGGGAGATCACCTCCCTGATCACGGACACGGTGGCGGGCTGGGACGCCGAGCACACGACGCGGAAGATCGAGGCAAACATCGGCCGTGACCTGCAGTTCATCCGGATCAACGGCACGGTGGTCGGCTCGCTGGCGGGACTGTTGATCTACACGGTGTCGCACGCGCTGGGGGCGTAACGCCAAGGGCCGAGGGGACCCGACCCCGGTTCTCGCTCGACGAGGAGGGAGCCGCCCATGACCACCGCGCGGGCCGAGACAGGCCGTACCGTGACCACCGACCTCCCCGCCCGGCTCGACCGCCTCCCACGGTCGCGCCGGCACTGGACGATCGTCATCGGACTCGGCACGGTGCGGATCCTCGACGGACTCGAGGTCACCGTCGTCGGCAACCTCGCCGGCCGCCTCTCGGAGCCCGGCAGCGGGCTTCCGATCACCTAGGGCGAGATCACCGGCCTCGCGGCGGCGCTGCATGTGGCGGGCGCCTGCTCGGGCGCCCTGTGCCTCGGCCGGCGCGTCCAGCGCCTACCTCACGGTCTCCGAGGTCTTCCCGATGGAGACCCGCGCGATGTCCATCGCCTTCTTCCACGCCCTCGGCACCGCCGCCGGCGGCATCAGCGGCCCCCTGCTCTTCGCCGACCTCACCGGCACGGGCAAGGTCGGCGACACGGTCCTCGCCTTCCAGATCGGCGCGGCACTGATGTGCCTGGCGGGCCTGGTGGCAGCGGCACTGATGGTACGAGCGGAACGCCGCTCCCTGGAGGACATCGCCCGCCCGCTGACGGCGGCGGCGCCGGTGGCTCGGTCGAAGGCGGCGGGGGTCGGGGCCCGGGTCGGGGTCGTGGCCGGCGACGGCGTAGCAACGGCAGCCGCGGGCGGCCGATCCTGCCCGACTGCGGGTGGCACTGCGCGGGCGTGGGGTGTGTGCGGTGCTCAGCCATCCTGCCCGGCTGCGGGCAGTTGTGCCGCTGGGACGCTTTCCGGCCCAAAGAGAGGCGGCACCCCGCAAGCGCCGGGCCGCGCGACCCACCCCCGCCCAGCACTCACGCCGGGCAGTTGGGCAGGAGGCGGTGTCCAGTGATCCGGCCCGGCCGACGCCGTCAGCCCGCGCCGGGTTGCACGCCCTGCCCGTCCACCACGGCCGGCAGCTCCTACTGACCGCCCTCGCGTCGAACCCGGTCGCGCCGACGCAGGAACAACAGCCCCCCGGCAATCGCGGTGATCCCCGCCGCCGCGGTCCAGCCGACGACGTCGTCGGAGCCGGTCGCGGCCAGGTCGCCGTCGGCCGCCGGGGAGGCGGACGCGGAGGCCGTGGCCGTACCGCCCTGCGGCCGGGCGCCGGCGCCGGAGTCGGAACCCGCGCCCGCGCCCGAGCCGCCGCCCGTCGCGCCGGACGCCGACGCAGCCGGCCTTGGCGAAGCTGCCGTATCGGCCGCCTTGTCCCGCGTGAACGCCAGCGTGCCGAAGCCGAGTTGGTCGTAGCCACCGCTGTTGGGGCCGTAGTCCCCGCCGCCACCCTCCGGCGCGACCTGGGCGGCGATCCGGGTGACGTACGTCGCGGACATCCCCCGGCGCTTGGTGTAGTGGTTGGCGATCATCGCCCAGATCGGCCGCTGCATGGCCGGGTTCACGCCGGCGGCCTCGGTCGCGGTCTCGCTGCCAGACCAGCCGTTGATCGCGCCCTTCGCACGGGTGTTGGCGGTGTAGGCCACATCCCCGCCCATGCTCCACTTGGCCACGTACTGGGCGCCCTTGAGGAACCGGCTGTCGTCGTAACCGTACAGATCGATCCCTTGGTTCCACGCCATCTCGCAGACCGTGCCCATCAGGCCGACGCCGAGCAGCGCGTGCCCCTGGTCGCGGCCGGCCTCGACCCACTCGGCGAGTCCGTCGTCGTGCACGACGGGGATGGCGTGCTTGATCGAGCCCATCCCCTCGCCGTTCTTGAAGTAGTCGACGGCACGGGCGACTTGGACCTTGTCCTCGCAGAAGATACCGGTGGCCAGGACGCAGGCGAGGGCGCACAGGTCCCAGTTGGGCCAGTAGTTGGTGACGACGGCGCCGTTGTGGTCGGCCAGGAAGCTGTCGCTGAGCGGCGCGAAGACGTTGCTCAGCATGTCCTGGAACCGGCCGAGCTCGAAGTCGCCGTGATCGCGGACGAGTTCGGCGGCGTTCGCGAACTGGTAGCCGTACAGCCCGGCGGCCAGGAACCGGTCCGCACTGCCCTCGAGGCTGGTCAGCTTGGCCGACCAGGCGTTGAGGATCGCCACGGCGGTGTCGAGGTGCGCGCTGTCGCCGCTGACGTGTCCGCGCAGGGCGTTCTGGTAGGCGGCGTGGATGTCGTTGTAGAGGGTCACGTAGTTCTGCGGGCTGCCCGATCCTCGGTACACGGTGGCCTGCGGATTGGCCGTCCAGCCGCCGGCCGAATGCCGGTTGGCGGTCAGCCTGGCGAATCCGGCGGTGTAGGGGGCGGCGCCCGCCTTGACCTTCGCCGCCATGCGGTCGAGGTCGGCGCGGGTGTGCAGCAGGCCGGGGTGCGCGTAGGCGGTGCCGGCGGCCGCGGCGGGGCTCGGGGCGAGGGCGGTACCGATGCCGACGGCTCCGGCGGCGACGCCTGCGGCCTTGAGCATGGAACGGCGGCTGAAGTCTCGTGTCACGTGCTTCGTTCCTCGGGGTCGAATCGCGTGCCTGTGGCTGGGGACGGTGAGGAGACGAGGGGAAGACCCCGGTGATAACAAAAACTGGAGCCCCGATCGGATCAGCGCTGGGAGTGAACCTCGATGTTCTTGAGGCTCGATCGGCTCCTCGGCCATGAGGGCACCTCCCGGCTTGCGCGTGGTGCCGAACACTATGCGTCGGCACGGCGGGTGCCGCCGTATCGCTTCTTCCGCCACCAGATGCTCTGTCGCGCGATGCCATGGACAATGGCGGAGAGTGCACCTTCGGAGAAGGGCGGCACGGCATGGCCATCGTTTCGCGCGGATTCCGCGGTCGGCCAGGCGATACGCACCACAAACTGCCTCCCGGGCAGTACGAGACCACCGACTTCCCGGTGCTGTCCGCCGGGCCCACGCCGAGGGTGGATCGTGACTCGTGGGAGTTCACCGTCCGCACCGAGACGGGCGCGCGGCACAGCTGGAACTGGGCGCAGCTCATGGCGCTGCCCAGCCAGACGCCGACGGTGGACCTGCACTGCGTCACGAAGTGGTCGAAGTTCGCCACCGAGTGGCAGGGGGTTTCCTTGGATCTCCTTCTGGAAGACGTGGAGACCGCCGCCGAATTCGTGCTCGTCCATTCCTACGGTGGCTACACGACCAACCTGCCCCTGGAGGACCTGCTCGACGGGAAGGCGTGGCTCGCGTACCGCTACGACGGGGAAGAGCTGGCGCCCGAGCACGGCGGCCCGGCCAGGCTGCTGGTCCCGCACCTGTATCTGTGGAAGTCCGCGAAGTGGGTGCGCGGGATCCAGCTGCTCCTCGAGGACGAACCGGGCTTCTGGGAGAGCGCCGGCTATCACGACTACGGGGACCCATGGCGCGAGCAGCGGTACCAGGGCGACTAGGCGACCGGTTGCGCTGGAAGACGGCCCGGCTGGCCGACCGGTGCTCCGAGTCCTCCGCCGCGCACACCCTGGTCTTCGACGTACCCGGCTGGCCGGGCCATCTGGCGGGCCAGCATGTCGATGTGCGGCTCACCGCGGAAGACGGCTACAGCACACAGCGCAGCTACTCCCTGGCATCGGCGCCGGACGGCGAGCGCATCGAGCTGACCGTGCAGCGCGTCACCGACGGCGAGGTGTCCCCGTACCTGACGGACGAACTCGCGGTCGGAGACCTGGTGGAACTGCGCGGACCGGTCGGCGGCTGGTTCGTGTGGCGCCCCGAGCGGAAGGAACCGGTCCTTCTCGTGGCCGGCGGCTCCGGCCTGGTGCCGCTGATGGCGATGATCCGCGTCCGCCGCGCGGCCGGCAGCCGTACGCCCTTCCGGTTGGTGTACTCCGTGCGCACACCCGAAGACCGGCTCTACGGACCCGAGCTGCGCCGGGACGAGCCCGGCCTCGACAAGACGTACCTCTACACCCGCGCCGCCCCGCCGCAGTGGCCGAGGCCCGCCGGGCGGCTCACCGCAGCGGACCTGTCGCGCGCGGGGTGGCCGCCGGAGTTCGAACCCACCTGCTACGTCTGCGGGCCCACCGGCTTCGTCGAAACGGCCGCCGACCTGCTGGTAGCCCTGGGCCACGCCCCGGACCGGATCCGCACCGAACGTTTCGGCCCCAGCGGAGGATGAGATGCCCCACCCCCACGAGGACCCGTACACCGGCCAGTACGAGGACGGCAACGCCCTGGCCGGGCCCCTCTCCGAAATCCTCGCGGTCGACCCGACCACCGCTCTCGGCTGCTGCACCGGGTGCGGCAGCCACTGGCCTCTGGCGCGGCTGCACGTCTACGCGCATGCCCCGGGATACGTCGGCCGCTGCCCCGACTGCGACCACGTGATCCTCCGCCTCGTCCGCAGCCCCGACAAGGCCTGGCTCGACCTCCGCGGCACCGTCGCCCTCACCTTCGCCCTCGACACCTGACGCTCCAAGACGGTCAACGAGAGCCGACGCCCGGTCCTGCCGCCTCAGCGGCTTCAGCGGCTTCAGCGGCCTCAGCCGTTCCGGTCCGCCACCGCCCACGACGCCAGGGCGACGGCCCCCGCGACCCCGAACACGGCAGGCCAGGCGCCCACCTTCTTGGCCAGGGGGTGGGAGCCGGCGAAGGCGGCGACGTACGCGGCGCTCAGCGTCCCCGCGGCCTTCCCGCCCGCCTGCTGCCGCCACTGCCGTGCCGCCGCGGCCCCGGCGACGGCCAGGACCACGCCGCCCAGCTGCCGCTTCCTGGTCCAGCGGGCGACGCCGTACCCCCCGACGAGCCCGCTCGCGGCGACCACTGCGCTGGGAACCTTGGCCATGCCTGCCTCCTGCTGTCTGGTGTATCCCGGACACCCCGGCCCCCCGGCCTCTGGGCGTTCCCGGGTGCCCCGAGACTAACGCTCACCTCGGACGACGCCCGGGACCTGAGTCCGGGCTTGTCAGGTTTTCTCCTCCGAGCTATATAAGAAGCCGTAGGGCATCGCACGGAACAGCGCCTGACGAGAGGAGATGGACTGTGATGCTCATGCGTACCGACCCCTTCCGTGAACTCGACCGACTCGCGCAGCAGGTCTTCGGTACCTCCACCGGCCCCTCCGCGATGGCCATGGACGCCTACCGGTCAGGGGGCGACTTCCTCGTCCACTTCGACCTGCCCGGCATCGACCCCGAGTCGATCGAGCTGGACGTCGAGCGCAACGTCCTGAACGTCCGCGCCGAGCGCAAGTCCCCCGCCCCCGAGGGCGCGGAACTGATCGTCGCCGAGCGGCCCACGGGTACCTTCACCCGCCAGCTCTTCCTCGGCGACACCCTCGACACGGATCGCGTCGACGCCTCGTACGACGCCGGCGTCCTGACGCTGCGCATCCCCGTGGCCGAGCAGGCCAAGCCGCGCCGCATCCAGATCACGGGCGGCGGCGAACGCAAGGAAATCAGCAGCTGACCGAACCGAGGAACCGAAGTCCAGGAACAGAAGCCCAGGAATCGAAATCCAGAATCGAAATCCAGGACCGACCCCAGAAGCAGCGTCCCGCGAGCGCGCGCCCGCAGTCTCCCCGCACGTGCCCGCGGGACGCCGTGCGGCCACCCGGAGGAACGGAGGAGGACCCCCGACATGACCGTGCTGAGCATGCGACCCGCACCCGCGCCACGGCAGGCACAGCAGCCACAGCAGAGCGAGCGCCCGCAGCGGAAGACCAGATGGACCGACCTGGTCGACGCGGTACAGGACGCCGGCCAGTACTCCACCAGGGCGGAGGCGGAACGCGTCACCCGTATCGTCCTGTCGGCCCTCGGCGGCCATGTGATCGGCGACGAACGCGTCGACCTCGCCCGAGCCCTGCCCGAGGAGGCGGCCCAGGTGATCGCGTCCCAGATCCCGGCGACCCGCCCACTGACGGCAGCGGAGTTCGTGGACGCGATCGCCCTCCGGATCGAGGGCGCCACCCCGGCCACGGCCCGCTGGGACGTCAGCTCGGTCCTGAGTGTCCTGCCGTCACTGATCGGCGACGATCTGGTGGACCGTGTCCTCGCCCAACTCCCGCCTGGATACGCCCTGTTGTTCGGCCGCGCGGAACTGACCCCGACAGCTTGACCGACGGCCTGTTCAAGGGGCGTCCGACCGCCGGGCTTCGCCCTCTCCCCGTGCCCCGCCGCCCCGGAGGCGCAGCTCCGACACATAGCCCGCGGAGATCGCGCACCCGGCGGCGGCGAGGCCGAAGCCCAGCACGGCGGGGTTGACGTAGCCGGGCACGTCGTCGGTGGTGTAGCTCCCGCCGCCCTTCGTCTCGCACACGTAGTCGAGCGGCACCCAGCTCACCGAGTAGTCGACGATCCCGTTGCCGCTCTTCTCCCGCTCGAGCCAACCCGATGTACGGCAGGCCCGGTTGGGTGCCGAGTCCGTCCCCCCGTCCTCCGCCTCCATGATCGCCCCGGCGACCCCGAGCAGCCCCCACGCGTATAAGGCGGCCGCGCCTGCCCCCGCTGTCGCGGCGAAGCCGCGCAGCGCCGTCGGCGGGCTCGTCCGCCGCAGCCCCTTCTCGGCCAGACTGCCGCAGCCGCGCCCGAGGAGCGCGCAGGCGGTGATCAAGAGAATCACGACCAGCAGCATGACCAGCAGGAACAACATCGAGACCCCCGTATGAACCCGTAGGAATCTGTGTGGATCCGTACGGCGCCCGTATGCATCATTGAGTCCGCAGAGTCCAACAGCCCCGCCCCACCCAGGCTGTGGCGGAGCCCACAGTTCCGGCAACAGGACCGTCACAACGGCTCGTGGAGCACCGAAGGCCAGAAGGGCAGGGCCAGTTGACGCCGGAGACACTCACCACCCCCGACGGCACCCGCATCGCCTACCGCGACCACGCCCCACCGCTGCCCGGACACCGCCCGGTCCTCCTCCTGCACGGCCTGGCAGGTCACATGGGCGAATGGGACGACCTGGTCGGCCGCCTGCTCGCCGCCGGCCACCGCGTGGTGACGTACGACGCCCGAGGCCACGGCGCGAGCAGCCGCCGCCCCCCGACCACGACCCGTGCCGCCCACGTCGAGGACGCGGTCACCCTGATCCACGCCCTGGCCCTGGCCCCCGTAACCCTGGTCGGCCAGTCCCTGGGCGGCCATACGGCGATGCTGCTGGCGTCGGACCGCCCGGAGCTGGTGGATTCCCTGATCCTCGTAGAGGCAGGCCCGGCGGGCCCGAGCCCCGGTCTGCCGGCCCGCATGGCGGACTGGCTCGA
Organism: Streptomyces sp. NPDC002838; assembly: GCF_040295365.1. Taxonomy (NCBI): domain Bacteria; kingdom Bacillati; phylum Actinomycetota; class Actinomycetes; order Kitasatosporales; family Streptomycetaceae; genus Streptomyces; species Streptomyces sp. NPDC002838. The sequence continues at coordinate 176,863 of NZ_JBEOVF010000015.1, forward strand.
CAGCTGGCCGACCCCCTTCGAGTCCCAGGAGGAGGCGACGGCGTTCCTGGGACACGAAGCCTGGGCGCTGGGACTGGAGAAACGCGAGGACGGCTGGTACCCGCGAACGGACCGCGACACGATGATCGACTCCGTCGCGGAGCTGGCGACGAACGCCTACTGGACGCAGTGGTCGCGGATCCGCTGCCCGACTCTCCTGATCCAGGGCGAGAACGGAACCATGCGCCCCGACGAACCGACCGCCATGCTGGCCGCCCGGCCTGCCACCTCCCACACCGTCGTCCGGGACGCGTCCCACGACGTGCACCTGGACCAGCCGGAGGAGTTGTGTGAGGCGATCGTGAACTTCCTGGAGGAATGATTGCCAGATCCTGAACGTTCGTAGAACAACAGGGACTTGGCTTGGGGGGGAAGTTGATGCTCAAGGTCAGCATTGTGGTGCCCGTGTACAACGCGGGCCGCTACATCGAGCTCTGCGCACCTTCGCTCCTCCACCAGAGCCTCGGCCAGGACGCGTACGAGGTCGTCTACGTCGACGACGGCTCGACCGACGACTCCGCCCTGCGCCTCGACCGCCTGGCGGCCCGGCACCCGCACGTCCGCGTGGTCCACCAGGAGAACTCAGGCTGGCCCGGCAAACCGCGCAACGTCGGCGTCCGCGTGGCCCGCGGCGAGTACGTCCAGTTCGTCGACCAGGACGACGAACTCACCCCCGAGGCCCTCGAGCGACTCCACCGCCTCGCCACCCGCAACGGCTCCGACATCGTCCTCGGCAAGGTCACCGGCACCATGCAGGGCCCCAGCAGCCTCTTCAAACGCACCGTCGAGCACTGCACGGCCGAGGACATGCCCCTCTTCGAGAGCCTGACCCCGCACAAGATGTTCCGCCGCGACTTCCTGCTCGAGCACGGAATCGAGTTCCCCGAGGGACGGGTCCGCCTGGAGGACCAGCTCTTCATGGCCCGGGCCTACCCGCGGGCCAAGTCCGTCTCGATCCTCGGCGGCCACCCCTGCTACGTATGGAACCGCCGCGACGACGGCGGCAACACCAGCGGACGCGCGACCGCCCCCGAGGACTACTACGGCCATCTCCGCACGGTCGTCGAAGCCATCAAGGAGGCCACCCAACCGGGCCCCCTCCAGGACCACTTACTCCGCCGCTCCTACCGCGTCGAACTCCTCCGCCCGGTCAGCGAACCCCGCGTCCTGCAACGCACGGGCAAGGCCCTCGAACGCCACTTCGGCGTCGTACGCCGCATGGCCCTCGACAGCTATCCGCCGGGCGTACGCGAGGGACTCCCGGCGATCAGCCGGCTCAGAGGACACCTGCTGGAGGAGGGCCACCTTCAGTCCCTGGTCGAACTCGCCCGAAGAACCCAGGCGATCACCCCGCACCTCACCCTCGACGACATCCGCTGGAAGTCCGGCAGACTCCACGTCACCACCACGATCGGCATGCTCCGCCCCGACGGCGAACCCCTCACCCTTGTGGAACGGCACGGCCGCCTGCTCCTCGACCCCGACCTCCTCGACGGCATCAAGGGCGCCGAGAACTGGGAGGCCCCGCACCCCCTCGGACACGCCCGCGGTGAACTCCTCGTCCACGACACGGCCCGCAACCTGTGGTGGTTCCCGGACGCCGACCTCAGCCCGCGCACCGAACCCCTCGGCGCCGGCCGGCACCGCGTGGTCCTCACCGGCGAGACAGCCATCGACCCTCTGGCGCCGGCCGGAGGGGAGGCGATGCAGCCCGGCACCCACCTGGTCTGGGCGAGCGCCCAACTCCTCGGCATCGGCCGCCGGACCCGCCTCACCCAGGACGACGACCGCGCCCGCCCCGCCACGATGAAGCTCGGCACCCCGCCCCGCCTGATCCTCCCCACCTGGGGCGGCCCGGCCGGTCAACTCCGCCTGGCCGTAGGCCAACCGGGCCGAGCCACCGTCCCTCACCGCATCCTCCTGCACACCACAGCCACCCCCAGCCTCCGCCGCACCACCCGAGACCTCCTCCACCACCTCCCGCCCGACCTACGCCGCCGAGCCCACAGGCTGGCGCGCCGGGCGGACCCGTGGAGCCGGAGGTGAGCCGGACCTGGTCACTCAATTTCCGTGGCGATCAATTCGGTGGCGATCCATTCCATGGCGAATAATTCAGTGGCGATCTTCAAAAGCGCGTAGCTAGCGTCGAGCCGTGATCCACGAGAACCCGCTCGCATACCTGCTGGGCCTCGAAGGCATCGCGCTTCTGCGCTCATTCACCGGCGAGTTCGACCAGGACTTCGTCGACTCCCGCATCGCCGAGATCCGAAAGCTGCTCGACGACGAATCGCTGGCGAACGCGGCCGTCGACGTCGCTCGCGTGAGCACGGTCGAGGGCTACCGGATCTGGTCCGAGACCTACGACGGCCCCAACTCGGCCTTCGCCTACGACGAACCCGTCCTCGCGGAAATCGTCGCCGGCCTGCCGAAGGGCGTCGCCCTCGACGCCGCCTGCGGCACGGGCCGGCTCTCGGCCCTGCTCGCCGAGCGCGGTCACCGGATCATCGGCGTGGACAGCTCTCCCGACATGCTCGCCCGGGCCCGCGAGCGCGTGCCGGCCGGCGAGTTCCACCTGGGCGACCTGAGCCGGCTGCCCGTGTCCGACGACGCCGTGGACCTGATCGTCTGCTCGCTGGCGTTGACCCACGTCCGCGACCTGAAGCCGGTGCTGGCGGAGTTCGCCCGAGTACTGCGCCCGGGCGGACACCTGGTGATGTGCGACATCCACCCGCACTGGCTGGAGCGGGGTGCGATCCCACCCGTCCGACTGCCGGACGGCACGCCGGGACGTCTGGAGAGCCACCGCCACCTGGTCGGCGACTACCTGCGCGCCGCACTTCCCCTGGGACTGCGGGTCCGCCGCTGCGAAGAACCCACGGCACCGCCCGGCGCCCGCTCCGAGCCACAGGACACGCCGCAGGACACACCGAGCGAGCCCACGTCGGACCTGGGCCCGTGGGAACTCTGGCCCTGGTCCCTGGCCGCCACGGTCCCCGAGGCGGCGGCAGCGGCCAACGCGGTCCCGTCCGTGCTCATCTGGCACTTCCAGTTGACCGACCCCGCTCCCCGTGTCGTGAACCGGAACTGACTGCCGTCCGGAGGACCCGGCCGGGCCTCGGCGTCTCTTTCGGATCAATCCCTCGTTGGGCTGATGTGGACATCGAGCGATGCCGCGAACGGAGAGCCCCTTGCACACGACCGACATCCAGCGTTGTGAGATCCGGCCCGGATATCTCGTGGAGTGGACGCTGCATCCGAGGACCGTCGAGACGGCCGCCGCTCTGCCGGAGGATTCCCGCCCACCCGCCTACGTACAGGAGTCGCATGTACGGACAGCGCGGTCGGTGCGGGAAGACGGATTGTTCGTACCCACCTGGTGCGGCGCCGCATTCGACATCCCCGGACAGGTCGACACCGAGGCCCTCCAGGAGGCACTGCGCGCCTGGACCCTCCGGCACGAGACACTGCGCAGCGGCTTCCGCTGGGTCGGCGACGAGATGCGGCGGTTCACGCTGGACGCCGATGCCGTCGCGCTGCACCGCGAGGACGTCGGCGACTTCGCCGACGCGGCGACGCTGACCCGGTACCTGGAGGATCGTTTCGACGTCGCGGCGGACGCCCTCAGCTGGCCGAACTTCCTCTACGCCGCGGTCGTCAGGCAGGACGGCACGAGCATCTACATGGTGTTCGACCACAGCAACGTCGACGCGTACTCGATCTACCGCATCCCCGGGGAGATCCACGACCACTATGAGGCCGCGCTCGCCGGCCGCGCCGTGGAGACGGCGCCGATCGCCAGCTATGTCGACTTCTGCGCGATCGAGCGGACGGACGCCGACCGGATCGACGACACGCACGCGATCGTCGCCCGCTGGCGCGAGTTCGTCGCCCAGTGCGAGGGGAAGCTGCCGAACTTCCCCGTCGACCTCGGACTCGAACCCGAAGGGCCGCTGCCCACCCAGAAGCTGTTGCGCGAGATGCTCGTCGACGACGCGGACGCGGGAGCCTTCGAGGCGTACTGCCGCCCGTACGGCGGAAGCCTGATCGGTGTCCTGGCGGCCACCGCCCTCCTCGTCCACGAGATCGGCGGACAGCGGGTGTACCGCACCGTCGTGCCGTTCCACACCAGGGTGAAGTCCCAGTGGCTGGACTCGCTCGGCTGGTATGTGGGCGGCGCACCGATCGAGATCCCCGTGACGCAGGCGCCGGACTTCGACAGCGCGCTGAAAGTGGTCCGCGCCGAACTGCGGAAGAACAAGCCACTGTCACGGATGCCCCTCGCCCGCGTGCTGCGTCTGCTGGGCGCCGACTTCCGGCCCACGTCCCCGGACCTGTACTCGATCGTCTCGTTCGTCGACACACGCGACATTCCGGGATCGGAGCGGTGGCAGGAGATGAAGGCGCACGCGCTGATGCGCGTCTCGTACGGCGACCAGGTGTGCGCGTGGGTCACCAGGTTCCACGACGGCCTGCAGTTCGCCAGCCGCTATCCGGACACCGACGTCGCCTACAAGAACATGCGGCTGTACGCCGAGGGGCTGCGGGAACTCATCGTCTCCGTGGCGCGAGAGGCGGCCGTCCGTCGCTGAGCGGGACCTGAAATTCCCTTTGCATGATCATGCATTTCTATGCATACTCTTCCTATGTCCAAGGTCCTCACCTCCCTTCCCGCCGGCGAGCGCGTCGGCATCGCCTTCTCGGGCGGCCTCGACACGTCGGTCGCGGTCGCGTGGATGCGCGACAAGGGCGCCGTCCCGTGCACCTACACCGCCGACATCGGCCAGTACGACGAGCCCGACATCGCCTCGGTGCCCGGCCGTGCGAAGACCTACGGCGCCGAGATCGCCCGCCTGGTCGACTGCCGCGCCGCGCTCGTCGAGGAGGGCCTGGCCGCGCTCACCTGCGGGGCGTTCCACATCCGCTCGGGCGGGCGTGCCTACTTCAACACCACGCCGCTCGGCCGCGCCGTCACCGGCACCCTCCTGGTCCGGGCGATGCTCGAGGACGACGTACAGATCTGGGGCGACGGCTCGACCTTCAAGGGCAACGACATCGAGCGGTTCTACCGCTACGGCCTGCTCGCCAATCCGCACCTGCGGATCTACAAGCCCTGGCTGGACGCGGACTTCGTGACCGAGCTCGGCGGCCGCAAGGAAATGTCGGAGTGGCTGCTCGCCCACGACCTGCCCTACCGCGACAGCACGGAGAAGGCGTACTCCACCGACGCCAACATCTGGGGCGCCACCCACGAGGCCAAGACCCTGGAGCACCTGGACACCGGCGTGGAGACCGTGAACCCGATCATGGGCGTACGGTTCTGGGACCCCGAGGCCGAGATCGCCACCGAGGACGTGACGATCGGCTTCGACCAGGGCCGCCCGGTGACGATCAACGGCAAGGAGTTCGCCTCCCCCGTCGACCTGGTGATCGAGGCCAACGCCATCGGCGGCCGCCACGGCATGGGCATGTCGGACCAGATCGAGAACCGGATCATCGAGGCCAAGAGCCGCGGCATCTACGAGGCGCCCGGCATGGCCCTGCTGCACACGGCCTACGAGCGCTTGGTCAACGCGATCCACAACGAGGACACCCTCGCCCAGTACCACACCGAGGGACGGCGCCTGGGCCGCCTCATGTACGAGGGCCGCTGGCTCGACCCGCAGGCGCTGATGATCCGGGAGTCGCTGCAGCGCTGGGTCGGCTCGGCGGTCACCGGCGAGGTCACCCTGCGGCTGCGGCGCGGCGAGGACTACTCGATCCTCGACACCACGGGCCCGGCGTTCAGCTACCACCCGGACAAGCTGTCCATGGAGCGCACCGAGGACTCCGCGTTCGGCCCGGTGGACCGGATCGGCCAGCTCACCATGCGCAACCTCGACATCGCCGACTCGCGCGCCAAGCTGGAGCAGTACGCCGGCCTCGGCCTGATCGGCACCGGCAGCCCCGCCATCGGTGCCGCCCAGGCGGCCGCGACCGGCCTGATCGGCACCATGCCGGCCATGCCGCAGGGCGGCGCCGAGGCCATCGCCTCCCGCGGCGAGATCTCCGAGGACGACGAACTGCTGGACCGCGCCGCGATGGAGTTCGGCACGGACTGACAGGCCCCGAGGGGGGACGCACCACCGAAAAGGGCGGGGGGGGGCCCCCCCCCGGGGGGCGCGCGGGGTGGAACCCCCCCCAACCGCACCCCCGCGGCCGGGCGCCGCCAAAAGAGCGCAGAGGGGGGGGGACAAAAAACAAACAACAAAACAGCGGGA